>CAXYUC010000171.1:0-8997 GCA_964292075.1 uncultured Mycolicibacter sp. | reverse complement strand
CCAGGGCCGGTCCGCCTTCGGCCTGGACGATCATCACCGACAGCGAGTGGGCGAGCACGTCGTGCAGTTCCTGGGCGACCTCGACGCGTGCCCCGCCCGCGGCCACCCGGCCGCCTCCCGCCGCCGGCCCACGTCCCCGGGCCGGGGGCCGCCCGCCGGGGTCGATACCGGCGGCACGGACCGCAGCGTCGAGAACCCTGCGGGATCCGCCCAATCTGCGAAGCAGCGTGCTGCGGGACATCTGGGCTTCGGCAGCGATGGCGCTGACCGGGACTTCGACGATGTCGCGCTGGAGTGTCTCGGCGGCGCGCACCGCGGCCTCGATCAGCTCCGGCGCAACGGTCTCCACGGACTTCGCGCTGGTATCAACGTGGCGACTCACAGCACGACCGCATCCGCTAGGCGCGACTTCAATCGCGCGACTCTGCGGAACTGTGCCAGCATGTTCAACGAACCCAGCATCGGAAAGCCTCCGATGAACGTCCGGAATGACGGGTTGCCGCCGTGGACGTCGAGCTCGTGAAGGCAGCCGACGATGTAGAACAAGCCCGCGGAGAAGATGACGGCGGGAATCGCATACGCCAGCGGGGACCGGGCGTCGGCGACCAGTTCCTGCGCGTATTCGAATTCATCGTGCGTCAGGGGTTGACGCTTGCGTACTTTGGCCAGCACCGCTTTGTGGGCACCTATTCCTTCGCCGACTGCAGCCGGCATCCGATTCTCCAGCCGCCGGACGTACACGAGCGCGCACCCGGCGAAAACCAGTGCCATCACTGCTGCAAGCACCGTGAGAGCGCCCCAGTAGCCGAAATTCATCGTTCCCCTCCACCGCTGCCGCCCCTGGATGGGCTGACCGCGGACCTGTCCGGATCGTCGTCATCCCAGAGCAATAGCTGCCGCACCGCCGCACGGGATCCGTAGGGCTGCAGCATCTGACTGGCGGGTCGGGGGCGCACCCTCAACGGCCACCAGAACCAGCGGCCCAACAGTGCTGCGATCGACGGGGTCATGAACGAGCGCACGATCAGGGTGTCGAACAACAGCCCGAGGGCGATCGTGGTGCCGATCTGGCCCAGCACCCGCAACTCGGCGAACATGAACGATGCCATCGTCGCGGCGAAGACCAAACCCGCCGAGGTGACAACCGAACCGGAGCCGGCCATCGCGCGGATGATGCCGGTGTTGATGCCGGCATGGAGTTCCTCCTTGAATCGGGATATCAGCAGCAGGTTGTAGTCCGATCCCACGGCCAGCAGCAGGATGACCGCCAGTGCCAGCACGATCCAGTACAGCTGGATGCCGAAGATGTACTGCCAGATCAGCACCGAGAGCCCGAAAGATGCTCCCAAAGACAGGGCTACGGTGCCGACGATGACCAGTGCGGCGATGACGCTGCCGGTGATGAACATCATCACCAGCAGGATCAGGCTCAGCGCGGCGATTCCGGCGATCATCAGGTCATATTTGGCGCCGTCGGCGATGTCCTTGTAGGTGGCCGCGGTGCCGGCGAGGTAGATCTTGGAGCCTGCGAGCGGAGTTCCCTTGACCGCATCCTGCGCAGCATGACGAATCGCGGCGATGTGCGAAATACCCTCCGGTGTCGCGGGATCGCCCTCATGGGTGATGATCATCCGGGCCGCCTTGCCGTCGGGCGACATGAACATCTTCACGCCCCGCAGGAATTCCGGGTTGGTGAAGACCTCCGGCGGCAGATAGAACGAGTCGTCGGTCTTGGCTTCGTCGAACGCCTTGCCCATAGCCGTCGCGTTGTCGAGTCCGGCCGCAGCCTGGTCGTTCAACCCGGAACTGGTCGCGTGGTTGGACAGGCTCAGGTCGCGATTCTGTTCCTGACTGGCGATCTGGGGCGGGATCAGGCCGAGTAGCTTGGGTTGCAGTGCATCGAGTTTGGCGATGCTCCCGGCGACGTCGTCGAGCTGAGAGGTGAGGACGTCGATCCCGTCGAGTGCGTCGAGCACCGACCGGATGGCCGCGCACGCCGGGATGTCGAAACAGTGCGGTTCCCAGTAGAAGTAGCTGCGCAGCGGGCGAATGAAGTCGTCGAAATTGGCAATTTTGTTCCGCAGATCCGCCGCGGTGGTCACCGTCTCGGCAAATGCCTTCGCCTGCTCATCGGTGATGGCGCCGGATTGCTGCTGCAGTAGGTACTGTTGGCGCAGGACGTCGATCGAATTGTTGATCACCTCAACCTGTTTGAGCATGGTGGCCGCTTGCGACTCCTGGAAGGGCAAGTTGAGGATCTGTGTCGCACTACCGGCGCTGATCTGGAACGGGATCGACGTGTGATCCAGGGGCGTGCCCAGCGGCCGGGTGATCGATTGGACCTGCGCGATGCCGTCGGTATGGAATATCGCCTTGGCGACGCGTTCGAGCAGGATCATGTTGGTCGGGTTACGCATGTCGTGGTCGGCTTCGATCATCAGCAGCTCGGGGTTGAGCCTGGCCTGCGAAAAGTGCCGTTCGGCAGCGGCATAGCCGACGTTGGCCGGGGCGTCGGCCGGCATGTAGGGGCGGGTGTCATAGCTGGTTTTGTAGCCGGGCAGGGCGAGCAGGCCGATCAGCGCGACTGCGATCGTGGCCACCAGGATGGGGCCGGGCCAGCGCACCAGGGCCGTGCCGATTCGCCGCCACCCCTGGGTGCTCAGCTCGCGCGCGGGCTCGAACAGGCCGAAGTGCCGGCCGACGGCGAGCATGGCGGGCGCCAAGGTCAGGGCCGCGGCGACAGCGACGAGAACTCCGATACCTGCCGGGACACCGAGGGTCTGAAAATACGGAAGCCGAGCGAAGGTCAGGCAGAACACCGCACCGGCAATCGTCAGGCCCGAGCCCAAAATGATGTGTGCGGTGCCGTGGTACATCGTGTTGAACGCCGTGACCCGGTCCTGGCCGTCGTAGCGGGCTTCGTGAAAACGGCCGAGCAAGAAGATTGCGTAGTCGGTCCCGGCGGCGATCACCAGCAGTGTCAACAGATTCGTCGAATACGTCGACAGTTTGATGATGCCGGCGTTGGCCAACACGGCGACGACGCCGCGCGACGCGGTCAACTCGATCATCACCATGAAGATCACCAGGACCGCTGTGGTGACGCGTCGGTACAACCACAACAGCATCATCAGGATGACGCCGATCGTGATCAGGGTCGTTTTCCAGGTGCCCTTGCTGCCGACTTCGAATTGGTCGGTGACCAACGGTGCGGCGCCCGTGACATAGGCCCGTACACCCGGCGGCGGCGGCGTGTCATTGACGATGTTGCGCACCGCGTCGACCGATTCGTTGGCCAGTGATTCGCCCTGGTTTCCTGCGAGATAGACCTGCACCAACGCGGCCTTGCCGTCGTTGCTCTGCGAGCCGGCCGCGGTCAGGGGATCGCCCCAGAAATCCTGGACGTGCTCGACGTGCCGGGTGTCTCGGTTGAGCTTGGCGATCAAACCGTCGTAGTAATGGTGTGCAGCGGCACCCAAGGGCTGATCGCCCTCCAGCACGATCATCGCCGAACTGTCCGAACTGAATTCCTGGAACACCGCACCGATGTGCTTGGCGGCCTTCAGCGACGGTGCGTCCTGGGGGCTCAGTGACGCGTTGTTTGCTTCGGCAACCTTCTCCAGTTGCGGGACAAAGACATTCGTCACCATGGCAACAGCGAGCCAGAAGAACACGATCGCGGCGGAGTAGCTCCTCAGCAGGTCCGGGACCCGACGCCACGACAGCTGCGCGCTCATCCGGACTTGTCCATACAGTAGGTGAAGGCGTGCAAGGCATTGACCGTTCTCTCGTCTTTCACGTCGCCGTCGATCGTGATCCGGCAGCCGATCGAATCGCTATCGCCTTGGGCCGCAACATTGGCGGCGACAGCCGGCTTCGTCGTCGTCGCGTCGTAGGACCAGGGCAGCAGGACAGCGTCGGCACGCTGCGGTTGCGCATCCACATCCAAATAGGTGATGGTCGCCACCGTCCCCGGCGGGCCGTACACCTCGATGAGCACCCGTTTGGGGTTGAACGGCACAACGTCATTGGCGAAGCCACTAGGGGTTGACACGACGTCGCGGGACGCGAAAATGCCGTGCAGGCGAGATACCGCAAGTCCCGCGACCAACACGACGACCACCGCCGTCAGCAGCTTCCAGTTGCGGCCCAGGTGGCGCGCCAAGGAAACCTTCTGCCTGTCATGCCTGTTCACGCACAACCACCAAGGTGCGCTATCGGTGCCCTCGCGATTCCGGGTCGACGTCGTGACATAGCGGGAAACTTAGACTGTAACGGTGTCTCACACAAGCGCCGTGCCGGATGCGATACCGGGCAAACCAACCCGAATCCCACAAATCATTGACATCGAACGTGCTCTTGTCGTATCAATGAGACATGACGACCACGATGTCTCATCCGAAGTTTGAGCTCGGCAACGCCGACATCTGGCCCAACCCCTGGCCGATGTACGCCGCGCTGCGCGACCATGACCCGGTCCACCGCGTTGTCCCGGAGAACGCGCCCAACCAGGACTACTACGTGCTGTCCCGGCACGCGGACATCTGGGCGGCCGCCGCCGACCACGAGACGTTCTCCTCCGCGCAGGGACTGACCGTCAACTACGGCGAGCTGGAGATGATCGGGCTGGCCGACAACCCGCCGATGGTGATGACGGATCCGCCGGTACACACCGAGTTTCGCAAGCTGGTGGCCCGCGGCTTCATGCCGCGGCAGGTGGAGGCGATCGAGCCCAAAGTGCGCCAGTTCGTCGTCGAGCGCCTCGAGCGGCTGCAGGCCAACGGCGGCGCGGGGGATATCGTCGGCGAGCTGTTCAAGCCGCTGCCGTCGATGGTGGTCGCGCACTACCTGGGTGTGCCCGAGGAGGACCGCAGCCAATTCGATCGCTGGACCGAGGCGGTCGTCGCGGCCACCGTCAGCGAAGACGGCGTTGTCTCGGCCGGTGACGCGATCGGCGAGATGATGGGCTACTTCACCGGGCTCATCGAGCGCCGCCGGACCGACCCGCAGGATGACACGGTCTCGCATCTGGTGGCAGCCGGGATGGGCGCCGACGGCGACATCCAAGGACTGTTGTCGGTGCTGGCGTTCACCTTCACCATGGTGACCGGCGGCAACGACACGACGACCGGAATGCTCGGCGGCTCAGTACAATTGCTGCAGCAACACCCCGATCAGCGCCAGCTGCTGGTGGACAAGCCGGAGCTGATCCGCGAGGCGGTCGAGGAGTTGCTGCGGTTGACCTCCCCCGTGCAGGGGCTGGCCCGCACCACCACCCGCGACGTCACCATCGGCGACACCACCATCCCGGCGGACCGCAAGGTATTGCTGCTCTACGGCTCGGGCAACCGCGACGAACGCCACTTCGGCCCGGACGCCGCCGAGCTCAACGTGCGACGCAAGCCGCACCAGATCCTCACCTTCAGCTACGGCGCGCACCACTGCATCGGCAACCAGGCGGCCCGGATGCAGGCACGGGTGGCGTTGGAGGAACTGTTGGCCCGCTGCCCGAACTACACGATCGACGAGTCCGGGATCGTTTGGGCCGGCGGCAGTTACGTGCGGCGTCCACTGTCGATTCCCTTCACCGTCGGATCGTGATGGCCGGGCGGGCCTGGCTGTCCGATCAGCGCGGTGAGCTGGCCGCCGAGAAGATTCTCGACGCGGCCGAGACGCTGTTCGCGCAGCAGGACCCCGCCTCGGTGGGCATGAATGAGATTGCCCACGCCGCAGGGTGCTCCCGCGCCACGCTGTATCGGTACTTCGAGAGCCGCGACGCGCTGCACACCGCCTACGTGCACCGGTGGGCGAATGCGCTCTATCACGAGTTGACCCGGCGGCTGGCCGGCATCGACGACCCGGCGGAGCGACTGGTCGCCGGGATCACCGAATCGCTGGCACTGGTGCGCGGCAACCCGGCACTGGCATCGTGGTTCGCCGAGACCGGACCACCGATCGGTACCGCGATGGCCGCGCGGTCCGACGTCATCACCGTGATGGTCGCATCGTTCCTGTCCGCAATGGGCACCGACGACAACGACCCGGTTCAGCAGCGCGCCCGATGGGTGGTGCGGGTGGTGACGTCGATGCTGAGCTTCCCGGGTCGCGACGCCGACGACGAGCGGGAAATGCTGACGCAGTTCGTGGTACCGGTCGTGGTCTCGCCGGGCCGGCTCAACTCCGCACCCGGGTGAGCCGGTGCAGCAGCCAGGACACCGGCACGGTCACCACCATGGTGACCACGAACAGCGCCAACATCGAGCCGGTGTAAACCGGGGTGTGCAGCACCTGCACCATCACCACCTCCATCAGCACTAGGTGAACCAGGAAGATCTCATAGGAGATCTCCCCCAGCCACACCATCGGCCGGCTCGCCAAAAGGCGTGCGTACCAGCCGCGGTTGCCCAACGCCAGCGGCGCCACCATCAGCGCGGCGATCACGGCGTAGAAACCGGCCTTGACCAAGGCCTCGGACAATTTGGCCGGTGACGTGGTGGGCTCCCCGGCGATCGGCGTGGAAGCGATGAGATAACAGATGAGCGCCAACGGAATCGCCACGAAGCCGTAACAGCGCACACCCATCACCTGCAGCACCGTGAGCATCATCCCGGCCACGAACCAGGCCAGATAACCCGGAAGCCACAGTCGGGCGCCGTCGGGCAGGAAGTCGCCTGTGTGCACCAGCGTCAACCAGGCCGGCGTGATCGCCGCCGCCGCAGTCAACCCCGCCAGCAGCAGCCCCGGCCGCCATTGCCGGCGGCACAGCCAGACCAATGTCGCATAAGCCAGCACGGGCAGCACCAGGTAGAAGGCGACTTCGACTGCGAGGCTCCACATCTGGGTGAGCCCCTGATGCAGATAACCGAACATGTAGTTGTCGGTGTAGATCTGAGTGAGCGTCAGGTTCCGCAGCAACCCGATCCAGTTGTGGCCGGGGTTCGGGCCGGCGGTGCGGTAATGGTAGATCACATAGGCCAGCAGCACCGTGACGACATAGGCGGGCATGATGCGCCGCACCCGGTGCCAGGCGTAGCGGCGCACCGACGGGTCCGGGCGCCCCAACACGGTGGCCCGCACCCAGGGCTGAAACAGCAGAAAACCGGAGAGCACGAAGAAGATCGGCACCCCGATCTCCATCCGGGATCCCAGCAACCCCGGGTAGCCGTGGGTGTACTTGCCGGTGGTGTAGGCCGCATGGGTTCCGACGACCAGGATCGCCGCCACCGCGCGCACACCGGTGAGCGAGGCAACCCGGTCCACGTAAGCGACCTGTTCGAGCCCGCCCTGCGCGACGTCGTCCCGCGCGAAGTCGTCCTGCGGCAGGGTCATTCGGTCCGTTTCCGGTACCCACCCTCACTGCGACGTTCCGGCTTACCCGACGGCCGGTCACGGCGCAGATTGATCAGCTGGCCCTGAATTCGGGTCTGCTCAAGTGCTTTCAATGTCTGGCCCGACAGCTTGACCGGCAGCTCCACCAACGAGTGGTCCACCTTGATGCTGATGTTGCCGAAATCGCTGCGGCGCAGGCCGCCCTCGTTGGCCAACGCCCCCACGATCGCACCCGGGTTGACCTTGTGCCGCTTACCGACCGCGATCCGGTAGGTGGCGAACCCTTCTTTGGGGCCGTCGTGCGGCCGCCGGCGGTCGTCCCGGCCGCCGTCGCGATCCGGCTTGGCCCGTTCGCGCCGCTTGTCCGGCGGCGGTTCCACCATCAGGAACGCCTCACCGTCGCGGGACTGCAGCGCCAGTGCGGCGGCAATGTCGGCCATCGGCACGTTGTGCTCGCGGCTGTAGTCCTCGACGAGGCGGCGGAACAACTCGATGCCCGAAGCACCGAGATGATTGGTGATCGCGTCGGCGAACTTGGCGACCCGCTGAGCATTGACGTCGTCGACACTGGGCAGCTCGGCTTCGACCAGCTTCTGCCGAGTCACCTTCTCGATCAACCTGAGCAGGTGGCGCTCCCGCGGGTTGACGAACAGCAGCGCGGTTCCCGAGCGTCCGGCCCGCCCGGTGCGCCCGATCCGGTGCACATAGGCCTCGGGGTCGTTGGGAATGTCGTAGTTGACGACGTGGGAGATGCGCTCCACGTCCAGTCCGCGGGCGGCGACATCGGTGGCGACCAGGATGTCGATGCTGCCGTTCTTCAGGGCGGCGATGGTCCGTTCCCGCTGCGCCTGCGCGATATCACCGTTGATCGCCGCCGCGGAAAATCCTCGAGCGCGCAGCTTTTCGGCGACCTCTTCGGTGGCCTGCTTGGTGCGGACGAAGACGATCATCGCTTCGAAGGGTTCGACTTCGAGCACCCGGGTCAGGGCGTCCATCTTGCGTGGCCCGGCCACTTCGATGTAGCGCTGGGTGATGTTCTCCGCCGTGGTGGTCTTCGCCTTGACGGTGACTTCGACGGGGTCGTGCAGGTATCGGCTGGTGATGCGGCGAATGGCCGAGGGCATGGTCGCCGAGAACAGGGCCACCTGCTTGTACTCCGGGGTGTCGGCCAGGATGCGCTCGACATCCTCGGCGAAACCCATCTGCAGCATCTCGTCGGCCTCGTCGAGCACCAGATAATCCAGGTGCGACAAGTCGAGGCTGCCGCGTTCCAGGTGGTCGATCACCCGGCCCGGAGTACCGACCACCACCTGTGCGCCACGCTTGAGCCCGGACAGCTGCACGGTGTAGGACGCGCCGCCGTAGATCGGCAACACGTTGATCCGGGGCAGATGCGCACCATAACGTCCGAATGCCTCGGCGACCTGCAGGGCCAGCTCGCGGGTGGGCGCCAGCACCAGCGCCTGGGTGGCTTTGCTGGTGGTGTCGATGCGCGACAGGATCGGAATGGCGAACGCCGCGGTCTTACCGGTGCCGGTCTGGGCCAACCCGACCACGTCGGAACCCTGCAACAGGGCCGGGATGGTGGCGGCCTGAATCGCCGAGGGCGTCTCATAGCCGACGGCGGCGACGGCCTTCACCACCGACGGGTGGTTCTGCCGGTCGGCG
>CAXYUC010000170.1:0-9066 GCA_964292075.1 uncultured Mycolicibacter sp. | reverse complement strand
GGCACGGGACCCACGCGCGGCCCCCGGCGCGACCCAGGGACGCCCGGCAAGGGCGGCCCCCCGGGCAGGGGCGGCGACGCCAGCGGTAGCGGTGCGGTCGCCGGCAACGGCGGTAACGGCGGCGACGGTGCCTCGACCAACCCATTCTTTGGCAGTGGCGGTAACGGCGGCAATGGCGGTACGGGCGGAAACGGCAGCAACGGCGCATCCGCCGGATACGGCGGCAGCGGCGGCACCGGAGGCACCGGTTCTCTTCTCGGCGACAACGCCGGCACTGGCGGAACAGGCGGATCCGGGGGCACAAGCGGCGGCGGCGTCGCCGGTCAAGGTGGTGTCGGTGGCACCGGCGCCACCGGCCTCGGCGGCCTTTTCGGCGCAATAGGCGCTATCGCCCACGGCGGCACCCGGCCGGAGGTCGGTATGGGCGGCGGCGGAGGCGGCGGCGGAGGCGGTGCTGGAAACGCCGGCACCGGCGGCAACGGTGGCGGCGGCGGCGCGGGTGTCCAGTCCGCTGGTGGCGGGGGCGGTACCGGCGGTGCCGGTGTCGATGGCGGGACCGGAGGCTCCGGCGGGACCGGTGCCCAGGGCAGCTCCGCGCTTGCCATCGGCGGCTCCGCCAGCGGCAATGGCGGCGACGGGGGCGCGGGCATCGGAGCCGGGAGCACCGGCGGCAACGGCGGCAACGGCGGCGTGAGCAGCGTCGCGCAGGGCGGCACCGGCAGTGTGAGCAGCGACGCGCAGGGCGGCAACGGCGGCAGCGGCGGCAACGGGCTGGACGGTGGGACCGGAGGCAACGGTGGTGCCGGCGGCAATGCCGGCACCAGCGGCACCAGCTACACCCCGCCGAGCGAGGACAAGACCACATCCACCACCGTGCCCGGAGGTGCCGGCGGGGCCGGCGGCAATGGCGGCAACGGAGGCAACGGCACCGCGGCGGCCAACGGCGGCGACGGCGGTGCCGGTGGCAACGGCGGTAACGGCGCAGCCGCCACCGCGACCGGCCCCGGCGGTGTCGGCGGCGCGGGTGGCGGCGGCGGCAACGGCGGCCAGATCGGCCCGAACGGCAACGGCAGCGGCGGCGTCGGGGGCAACGGCGCCAACGGCGGTGCGGACGGTGAGGCCGGTCAGGCCGGCGGGACCGGCGGCAACGGCAGCGCCGACGGCACCCCGGGTGCGCCCGGAACACCCAGCGCCAGTTCCGACAGCGGAAGCTGACCTGATCCAAGCCGCCGACTGGGTGGCAGGATGAACGAATGGCAACCAGCAGCACCGCGCCCTTCGATCCGCTCGACCCGCTGAGCCTGGACACCCTGCTCTCCGACGACGAAATCGCGCTGCGCGACACCGTCGCGAAGTTCTGCGCCGAACACGTCATGCCGCATATCGCCGAATGGTTCGAGATCGGCGACCTGCCGGCCCGCGAACTGGCCCGGGAATTCGGCAAGCTCGGGCTGCTGGGCATGCACCTGGACGGTTACGGCTGCGGCGGGGCATCGGCGGTGCATTACGGATTGGCCTGTGTGGAGTTGGAGGCTGCCGACTCCGGCCTGCGCTCCCTGGTGTCAGTGCAGGGCTCGCTGGCCATGTACTCGATCTACAACAACGGTTCCGAAGAGCAGAAGCAGCAGTGGCTGCCTGGCATGGCCACCGGTGAACTGATCGGCTGCTTCGGGCTGACCGAGCCCGACGTCGGCTCCGATCCGGCCGCCATGACCACCCGGGCCAAGCGTGACGGATCCGATTGGGTTCTTAATGGCCGAAAGATGTGGATCACCAACGGCTCCATCGCCGACGTAGCGGTGGTGTGGGCGGCCACCGACGACGGCGTCCGCGGTTTCATCGTGCCCACCAGCACCCCCGGATTTACCGCCAACACCATCCACCACAAGCTGTCACTGCGCGCCTCGATCACCAGTGAACTGGTGCTCGACGACGTGCGTCTGCCTGCCGAGGCTATGCTGCCGAAGGCCCGCGGCGTCAAGGGCGCGTTGGCCAGCCTGTCCGAGGCGCGTTACGGAATCGTCTGGGGCGCAATGGGTGCGGCCCGCTCAGCCTGGCAGGCCGCCCGCGACTACGCCATGGCGCGCACTCAGTTCGGCAAGCCGATCGCCGGTTTCCAGCTCACCCAGGCCAAGCTCGTCGACATGGCCCTCGAACTGCACAAGGGACAGTTGCTGTCCCTGCACCTGGGCCGGCTCAAAGACAGCGCCGGGCTACGCCCCGAACAGGTCAGCTTCGGCAAGCTCAACAACACCCGCGCCGCGTTGGAGATCTGCCGCACCGCACGAACCATCTTGGGCGGCAACGGGATATCGCTGGAATACCCGGTGATTCGGCACATGGTCAACCTGGAGTCGGTGCTGACCTACGAGGGCACCCCCGAAATGCATCAGTTGGTGCTCGGCCAGGCGTTCACCGGCCTTGGCGCCTTCCGCTAACGCTGAGCTCCAACTCGGAGTTGGTCCGATATCGCCTACCGAGCACCGTCCTACCTGCCCATAAGGACGCTGAACAACTACAGTTCCGTACCGCACACCGCTGGCGGCCACGGCTACATACGCAAGTACCCGGTGTCCCCGGGCGTTCGTCGACGCCCGCATCCCTGATTTTCGAGGCCGGGTTCCACCGGCACACTCCGTCTGCCAGTGACATGGTGGTACCGCCGTTACGATGGGCCGATGGAGGACGCAACCCACCAGATCGGCTTGCTAGCCACCGCAGCGCTCGACCTGCTCATCGACGCGGTCGATCACATCCCTGCGAGCCACTGGGACCAGCCTTCCAATCTCGAGGACTGGAGTTTGCGCGATCTGGTCGGGCACGCTACCGGCAGCACCGCCAAGATCGTGGCGCTCATCGAGAACAGAGATGTTGGGGGTGTCCCGTCCCGGCCGGCCGACTGGGTCTGCGTTAACCCGGGCGAACGGCTTCGCTCCTTGGCCGTGCAGCTTCACGACGTCCTGCCCGATCTCGACCCGGACGCGATGCGCACATCGCCGATGGGCGAGGTCCCATTGCAACGGGCGCTAGCCTTCCCGGTCGCAGACTTGGCCCTGCACAGCTGGGATGTGTATCGCTCGCTGGGTCAGCAGGTCGAGTTACCCAAGCCTCTGCTGGCGTTCTGCCGCGAACTAGTTGAACCGCTGCCGGAGGATATGCTGCGGCGGCCCGGGGCGTTCGGTCCGGCCCAACACGCACCGGAGGGTTCGTCGCCCACCACCGTGCTGATGGCCTACCTTGGGCGGTCGGTCGACAGCTCGAGCTGAGTTCACCCCCACGCGCACCGCCCCTCGGTCGGCGGATTTCGGCCGTGGAAGAGTTGTCTCCATGACCAGTCACGAGGTTCTTGCGCAGCGACCGGCAGCATTCCTGGCGCTGCACCAACCGGGCAATCCGGTGATCCTGCCGACCGTGTGGGACGTGTGGTCGGCCAAGCTGGCCGTCGGCGCCGGATTCGCCGCGCTGACCATCGGCAGCAAGCCGGTCGCCGAATCGATGGGCAAGACCGACGGCGAGGGTATGTCGTTCGCCGAGGTCCTGGACCGGGCACGCCAGATCACCGCCGCCGTCGATGTGCCGGTGTCGCTCGACATCGAGTCCGGCTACGCCGAGTCCCCCGCGCGCCTGGTCGAAGGCCTGCTGGAAGCCGGCGTGGCGGGGTGCAACATCGAGGACTCGGTGCACAGCGAAGACAACCGGCTGCGGTCGGTATCCGAGCACGCCGAGCGTGTGGCCGCACTGCGCGAAGCCGCCGACGCCGCGGGTACGCACCTGGTGATCAACGCCCGCACCGACCTGTTCCTGCGCAAGGACGGCGACGACGCCGACCGTATCGACCGCGCCATCGCCCGGCTGGCCGCCTGCGCGGACGCGGGAGCCGACGTGCTCTACCCGGTCGGCCGCCACGAGGCAGAGACCCTGCGCGTCCTGGCCGCCGCGCTGCCCAAACCGGTCAACGCACTGGCCGCACCCGACCAGGACGACCCGGCCTCGTTCGGTCCACTCGGCATTGCGCGGATCAGCTTCGGATCCCTGCTGCAGGCCGCTTTGGGCAAGTGCGCCGGCGAGCTCCTGGCCCGCTGGGCCTGACCGCGGCCGTCCCATACCGTCGACACCGAATTTGACACCTGTTAAGTTCGTCGGCGTGGACAACATTCGCGGTAAGACCATTGCCATCACCGGCGCCGCCCGCGGTATCGGGCTGGCTACTGCCACCGCCCTGCTGGCGCGTGGCGCTCGAGTCGTCATCGGCGACCGTGACGTCGCGATCCTGGACAA
This sequence comes from uncultured Mycolicibacter sp., assembly GCA_964292075.1. GTDB lineage: Bacteria > Actinomycetota > Actinomycetes > Mycobacteriales > Mycobacteriaceae > Mycobacterium. Next base: position 4,788 of record CAXYUC010000170.1, on the reverse strand, counting down.
GGCGGTGAAGCAGCTGAGTTCGGGCAGCCAGGTCAGCGGCCACCCGCTGGACGTCACCGACCGCGAATCGTTCTCGACTTTCCTGGATAAGGCCCGCACCGACGGTGACGGCCACATCGACGTGCTGATCAACAATGCCGGCGTCATGCCGGTCGGGCCGTTCCTCGACCAGACGCCGGAGACCATTCGCTCGGCGACCGAGGTGAATTTTTACGGGGTGCTCAACGGCTGCCAGCTGGTGCTGCCCGAGATGGTCAAGCGACGCTGCGGCCACATCATCAATATCGCCTCGATGGCCGGGATCGTCGCGGTGCCGGGCCAAGTGCTGTACGCCGGAACGAAATTCGCCGTCGTCGGCCTGACCACCGCGATGTCCGATGAGTTCGCGCCGCAGGGCGTCACGATCTCGGGTGTGCTGCCGACCTTCACCAACACCGAATTGATCTCGGGCACAACGCCGTCAGCGGCACAGAAGCCGGTGGAACCGGAAGACATCGCCGCCGCTGTAGTCATGCTGCTCGACAAGCCCAAGACTCTGGTGTCGGTGCCCGGTTTCGGGCGTCGCACCGCGATCCTGGCCACCCTGCTGCCCGATCGGGCTCGCCGTTGGATGAACAAGAAGACTCGCAACGACACGGTGTTCCTGCAGTTGGACACCGCGGCCCGCAAGGCCTACGAGGACCGCGCGCAGCACGCCACCGGCGTCGTCGAAAACGACTGAGCGGCACCACCAGCAGATAACTCACAGCCCGCCCGCAGCGCTGCTCCATAATATCGTCTCACGATACAATTGGGGGACTAAGGAGCGGCGGCACAATGAAGGCGACATCCGCCCGAGTGGGCGTTGCAATTGGCTGCATAGCCGTGGCCCTGTCAGTAGCACCCGTCGCTCATGCCGACCGGTCTGACCCGCATAAGCCAGATTTGACCCAGAATTGGTGTCCCGGTGGGCAATGGGGTTTCGGGCGCCTGCGGGTCTGTGACGGCGAGAAATACCCCGACGGGTCCTACTGGCACCAGTGGATGGGCGGCAACGGCTGGGTGGGGCCGACATGGAACTACGACTGCGTGGGCGACAGCGGCAACAATGTCTTTCCCGCCCCGCCGCCACCGGGCGGCTGCGAAGGGGCGATTCCTCCCGATGCGCCTCCACCACCCGGCCAACCTGCACCACCCGACCAGCCGCCACCGCCGGACCAACCTCCGCCGCCGGGCCAGCCCCCACCGCCGGGCCAGCCCCCACCGCCGGGCCAGCCCCCGCCGCCGGCGCCCTGACGTCGTCGCGAGATCCCCACCACGCAGGCTGCTACTCGAACTTTTCCGGCGTGAGTGGCATCTCGCGGCTAGATCGAGTCGTTTGCCTATCCCAGCGCCTGATCCAGATCGGCGATCAGGTCGTCAACGCTTTCCAGCCCGACGGAGATCCGCACCACCCCGTCGCCGAGCCCGATCGCGGCGCGCCCTTCCGGCCCCATCGCCCGGTGGGTGGTGGTCGCCGGGTGGGTGATCAGCGACTTGGCGTCCCCCAGGTTGTTGGAGATGTCGATCAGATGCAGTTTGTCCAACAACTCGAATGCCCGTTGCTTGGCGCCACTTTGGGGGCCGTCGAGCTCGAAGGTGATGACAGTGCCACCGCCGGACATCTGTTTGCGCGCCAGAGCGTATTGCGGGTGCGACGCCAGGAAAGGGTAGCGAACCCAGCTCACCGCCGGATGCTGCTCCAGGAACTCCGCGATCTTCAACGCCGAAGAATTTGCGTAGTCAACCCGAATCGCGAGCGTTTCAAGGCCTTTCAGCAAAATCCACGCGTTGAAGGCGCTCAGTGCGGGCCCGGTGTGCCGCATCAGGGTCTGCACCGGGCCGTCGATGTACTCCTTATCGCCCAGGATCGCCCCGCCCAGAACCCGCCCCTGCCCGTCAAGGTGCTTGGTGCCCGAATACACCACTATGTCCACCCCGAGCGGTAGACCCCGCTGTAGCAGCGGGGTCGCGAACACGTTGTCCAGCACCACTTTTGCCCCCGCTGCATGGGCCAGATCGGTGACCGCGGCGATGTCCACCAGCGACTGCATCGGGTTAGACGGGGTCTCGAAGAACACCGCGTTGGTCGGCACCGACAGCGCGTGCTCCCACTGCGTCAGGTCCTCGCCGTCGACGAATACGGTTTCCACACCCCAGCGGGGCAGGATCTCGTTGCAGATCACGAAGCAGGATCCGAACAGACTGCGCGCGGCCACCAGGCGGTCACCGGCCTTCAACAGCGCGCCCAGTGCCACGAACACCGCCGCCATGCCGCTGGCAGTGGCGAACGCCGCCGGAGCCCCTTCGATCAGGCGCAGTCGTTCCTCGAACATCGACACCGTCGGGTTGCCGTACCGCGAGTAGACGAAGCGATCGACCTCGCCGGTAAAGGCCTGCTCCGCAGCGGCCGCGGAGTCGTAGACGTACCCGGAGGTCAGGAACAGTGCCTCGGCGGTCTCCTCGAACTGGGTGCGCAGCAGGCCGCCGCGCACCCCGAGGGTGGCCGCACTGACACCGTCAGGCAGCGGCTTCGGGATACGGACGGACTCGCTCATGACTGGGTCCAGGGCAGACCGACGGCCCGCCAGCCGGTGCCACCCCGGTGGGCGTGCTCGTCGAGATTGCCCTCGAAGCCGTCCAACACGTTGTAGGACGGGGTCAAACCCAGCGCGGTACCGGCTTCGGCGGCCCCGATGGAGCGGTTCCCTGAGCGGCACAGGAAGATCGCGGGCCCGCCGGCGACACGTGCCGCCAGTTCACGGGAGAAGTCCAGGTTGGGCGTTCCGTCGGAATGCACCCACTCGATGCAGACCACGTCGCGGCCCAGACCGGAGATATCGGGCAGTCCGACGAAGCGCCATTCGGCGTCGGTGCGCACGTCGATGAGTGTCGCCGCCGAGTCGTCGCGCAGTATCGCCCAGGCCTGCTCGGGTGTGATGTCTCCTGCGTAGCTCACCTGCGGAAGTCTCGCACCCCCAGCCGAGTCACGCCATGGGGGGTCACGGCCAGAGCTTGCCCAGAACGGTCGCCACCTGCGCCGCACGGTTGCGGGCGACCGCGACGTCTGGCCCGGTGGCCAGCGCCAAGCCCAGCCGCCGGCGAGGGTGCCCCTCGTGGTGGGAGAACACCACCACATCACTTTCAGTCACGCTGAGCGCATCGGCGACCACCGCCACGCTGTCCGGCGTGCTCTCGACCGCGGAGCCGGCGCGACGGCGCGAGTAGATCAGCCGGGCGGCGCCGGGCGAGACCATGATGGCGTCGGTCGCCAGCCCGAGGATCCCGCGCGCCTGCAGCTCGAAGCCCGAGAGCCGCTGGGTGCGCAGCGTCAGCAGCGTGGCGTCGTACGGTCGCACATTGACCCCGGCGAAATACACCTCCTCGCCGAATACCAGCAGCTCCACCCCGAACAGGCCGCGTCCACCGAGGGCGCGAGCGACCCGCGCGGCGATCGACTTGGCTGCGTCCAGCGCCACGGCGCTCATCGGGTGCGGTTGCCAGAACTCCACCGTCAGTTGCCCATTCGGCTCCTCGACACTGTGGTGGCCGATCGGTGCGCAGAAGACCAGCGCCGGCCCGTCCGGGCCGTCACGGTGGACGGCCAGCAGGGTGACCTCGCTGTCGAACTCCACCACGGTCTCGGCCAGCACCCGCGGCGGTGTCTCCGAAACGCAGGCCGCCACCGCGCGCCGCCAGGCCGGCTCGATGTCACTGTCGCGGACCATCACCGACCGGCCCTCGCCGAGCGAACCGCCCACCGGTTTGACCGACATCGGGTAGCCGGCCCGCTCGGCCACTTCGCGCAGTTCGGCTACCGAGCCGGCAAACCAGAACGGCGCGGTGGGCAGTCCCAGTTCCTCGGAGGCCAGCCGCCGCATGCCCTCGGGGTCTGCGGCCAATCGAGCCCCGCGGATGCCGGGCACCAGTTGGGTGAATCCGGTGTCGGCGGCGGCGGGCAATGCGTCGGGTGCCTCCACCTCGCAGGCAATCACCACGAATTTTGGGTGCAGCCACCTGATGGGCGCCGCCCGTTCCTCGTTGTCGCTGAGGTCGACCACCACCGAGCGATCAACAATGCCGTGCAACGCGGCGTCGGCGTAGCGGTCGACGGCGATCACCTCGGCGCCCAGACGCTGCAGCGCCGTCACCAGCTCGCGGCTCAGATCAGCGGACCCGAGCAACGCAACCCGGGTACGGCTGGGACCGTCGGCGGACAACCGGTCGGCCGCAAACTCACCCGCCTCGCCGTTCACCGCCCCACCCTCCCCGCGCCGCGGCAATGTTGCATCCTGCTCCAGGATAGGTGTGAAAGCGGAGGGAGGTGCAGCGACGGTGAACGCCGCACTGTTGGGCCCCCTGGTCGCCGCGGTGCTGGTCGCGGCCATCGCGCGGCATCGCAGGTGGTCTGCGCCGCTGGTCCTGGTGATCACCGGCCTGCTGGTCGGACTGATTCCGGCCGTGCCGGAGATCGTCCTGCGGCCCGAGCTGGTGCTGTTCGTGATCCTGCCACCATTGCTGTGGTCGGCCGGGTTGGAAAGCTCCATGATCAGCCTGCGCCGCAACAGGCGCCCCATCATCCTGTTGGCCGTCGGACTACCGCTGGCCACCACCGTCGCCGTCGGGGTGGTCGCGTACTACACCGTGCCGGAGCTGACCCTGGCCGCGGCGCTGACGCTGGGCGCGATCGTGGCGCCGCCGGATGCGGTGATCGCGACCGCCGTCGGCGGGCCGGTCGGGGTGCCGCGTCCCATGCACAGCCCTCCAGGC
>CAXYUC010000169.1:0-9148 GCA_964292075.1 uncultured Mycolicibacter sp. | reverse complement strand
AGGTCCTCACCTAATCGCGCTCACCACGCCGTTCACAACCTGCCTGAGAGTTACATCTAGCGCAGCGGCAGGCCGGTCACTGCCCGGGCGATGACCAGTCGTTGGATCTCACTGGTGCCTTCGAAGATGGTGAAGATCTTGGCATCCCGGTGCATCCGCTCGACCGGATAGTCGCGGGTGTAGCCGTTGCCGCCGAGGATCTGGATCGCTTCGTCGGTGACGTAAACCGCGGTCTCGCTGGCGAACAGTTTGGCCATCGAGCCCTCTGCATTGTCGAACGCCTTGTTGTTACGTCCCATCCAGCCGGCCCGCCACACCATCAGGCGGGCGGCATCGATGCGACTCTTCATGTCGGCCAGCTTGAACGCGACGGCCTGGAATTCGCCGATCTTGCGACCGAATTGCTCGCGCTGGCAGGCGTATTCGAGGGCGTACTCGTACGCGGCACGCGCCACTCCGACAGCCATCGCCCCGACCGACGGGCGGGTGCGCTCGAAGGTCTTCATGGCGGCCTGCCCGCCGGCCGACGCACCGGATTTGACCCGGGCAACACGAGCCTCGAACTTCTCCCGACCGCCCAGGATCAGGTCCTCGGGCAGGCGAACGTTGTCCAACACGATCTCGGCGGTATGCGAAGCCCGGATGCCGTGCTTCTTGAACTTCTGCCCCTGGGCCAGGCCGGCGGTGCCGGGCGGGATGATGAACGTGGCCTGTCCGCGCGAGCCGAGTTCGGGGTAGACCGAGGCGACCACGATGTGCACATTGGCGATGCCCCCGTTGGTGGCCCAGGTCTTGGTGCCGCCCAGCACCCATTCACGAGTCGCTTCGTCGAACCGGGCACGGGTCCGGATCGCACCGACGTCGGAGCCGGCGTCCGGTTCCGAGGAGCAGAAGGCCCCGAGCTTGGGGTCATCGGCGGTGCCGAACATCTCCGGTAGCCACTGGCCCAACTGTTCGGGGGTTCCGTTGCCCGCCAGGGCCGCCGCCGCCAACCCGGTGCCGAGAATCGACAACGCGATGCCGGCGTCACCCCAGAACAGCTCCTCAAACACCGTGAGCATGCCGATTCCGCTCGGTTCGGCGGCTTGGGTAGCGAACAGCTCGGGCGAGTACAGGCCGATCTTGGCGGCCTCCTGGATGATCGGCCACGGCGTCTCTTCCCGCTCATCCCATTCGGCGGCGGCGGGGCGAACGACGTCGGCGGCGAACTGGTGCACCCAGTCGCGCACCTCGATCACGTCATCGCTGAGTTCTACCGAGAACGTCATGATCTCTCCTGGGAATCCGTGGGCGGCCATTGGACCAGCCGGCTTGATTGTGGCATCTCGGTCGTGTCGTCGACCACGGCCGGTACCAATGATGCTCCATGCCTGAGGCGACGTGAGTGGACACCTGCAATCGCAGAGCCGGCTGACACCCAGACAAATTTGCGACACCCACCACTGACCGGCGCGGCAGCGGCGTCGACGGGTTCAACGTTCGCGGGGGTCGCTATTCAGACCACCAACCACGCACTGGCGGTCAACGCGAAGCGTGACGAATACCAAGACATCGGACCGTTCACCGTGGGCGCGCTCCGGCCTTCGGTCATCTCCTGCCCAATCGTTGTTGCCACGCTCGCGGTTTCAGCGCTGACGGGTCGGGCCAGTCTGGTCGGCACACTGTCGGTGCCGCAGAGCTGGGCGGCTGTCGAGGGAGCAGCCGCCCCTGCTCCGGGCGCCCTGGCGAGCATCGCCAGCCCGATGAGGACGCCGACGATGCCCTCGGCACTGCCGCCAGGTGTGTTCGGTGAAGCCATGCTCGGCACCCTGGCCGGGCGCGGCGCCAACAACGCAGCGGCGAAACTTCGCCGGCGTCATACCCCGATCGCCGGCCGCAGGCTAAGGCTGGTTACCCCCAGATAGCCTGCGCCGCAACGCTGCCGACGTAGTAGGCGCCCAGTCCGCAGGTCAGGGTGAGCACCAAGTTGGCCAGCGCGTACAGCCGCGCACCGACGCCGGCCAGCTGCAGGGTCTCGTAGGAAAAGGTCGAGTAGGTGGTCAGCGCTCCGCACAGACCGGTGCCGATCAACAGGTGCAGCCGCTCGTCGCCGGCACCGACCGCCCCGGTGAGCACTCCCAAGACCAGGCTGCCGAGCATATTGGCGGTGAACGTGCCCCACGGGAACGTGGTGTCGTGACGGGCCTGGACGAATCGATCTGTCAGGTACCGCAGCGGCGCCCCCACCGCGGCGCCGGCGATGACCAGCAGCCAGGTCACTGGCCGGCGGAGGTTCGCCCGACGTGCCGGATGACCTCGACTTCATCGAGCAGGATCAGGCCCTCGGTGACCAACTCGTCCAGCTCCGGCAGGAAGGCACGGATGCGCTCGGGGGCGTCGACGATGATGACCGAGACCGGCAGATCCTCCGACATCGAGAGCAGCCGGGTGGTGTGGATGGCCGAGGACGCTCCGTAGCCCTCGATGCCGCGAAACACCGACGCGCCGGCCAGTCCGGCTCGCCGTGCCCGGTGCACGATCTCGCTGTACACCGGTTTGTGATGCCAGGTGTCGCTCTCTCCGAGAATTACCGTCAGGCGCAAGGCGCGTCCGGTGAGCTGGCTCATACTGTCCTCCTGATGGTCAGACGGCGGGTGAGGCTCGCGGCGGTCCAGGTCACGATGAGCACTGCCACCGGGGTGGTGAGTAGGTAGACCAAGGCCGGGACCGGCCGTCCGGCGGCGACCAGGGTGTCGACGTCGCCGGCGAACGTGGAAAACGTGGTGTAGCCGCCGAGCACGCCGGTGCCCAGCAGCGGACGCAGCAGTCGGTGTCCGACCCACAGTTCGGTGATCGCCACCATCAGCACCCCCATCAGCGCACACCCGCTCACGTTGGTGACCAGTGTGGCCCAAGGGAACCCACCGACCGGGGTGGGCAGGGCCAGCGCGACCCCATAGCGTGCGCAGGCGCCGATGGCGCCACCTACGGCGACGGCCGCGACTACTGGTGCCTGCTCATGCACCGGCGAAGACCGCCGGCGCCGGACAAACCGGCCAGGACCGGTGGTCACATTGGATCCGCGTATCAGCATCGCTCAGATGGGCATTCGGTAGCCGTAATATTCGTGGTCCTCGTTGTAGCCGCCCATCCCGAGACCGCGGCGGCGGAAGTCGTCGATGAACTCGATTGCCTCGATCCATTTCACCATTTTGAAGCCGAGCTCGTGCTCGTTACGGAGCCGCAGCGGTGCGCCGTGCGCTTCGGTGAGCGGCACGTCGTTCATCTCGTAGGCCAGCAACGTCGTCGGTTCGCTCATGTGGGCGATCTTGTGGCAGTCGTAGTAGCGGCCCTCGTTTGATGGGCCGGACCCTTCGGCGGGGTTGTCCACCAGCCCCTCGATCCGCAGCACGTATTCGGCCCAGCCGCCTCTCTGAGCGTGCGGTAACGCTCCGAGATGGGCAGTGTTCCATTGGGCCACAGGTACGGCGAGATGTCCTTCTCGGCGTAGGTGACGTCTGGACGCGGGAGTTCCAGAAGATCGTTGAGCCAGCCGAGACGACACCCAACGCTTGCCGAACCGCAGGACCGGCACCTGCGCCATCTCCTGGGGAATACCGCCGGCCCAGTGTCCCTTCTGCACCCGGCGGTCCAGCGCTCCTACGCGGGGACCCTGATCAAGCAGAGCTGCTAAATCTTTTGAATACGAAGCCATGTCGTGCCTTCCACCTTTGCCTCCAACATGTCATTGGAGTTGGTAGAAGCCATCAGCCTGGGCGGCGGTTCATGGCGAGCTTCATCGCCGCCTTCAACTATAGGCGCAGGTTGAGTGGTGCGCAGCTGCGATCTTCCGAGCTTCCTTTTCCGATCCGTTGTGCAGGATCGACTGCAGGATTCGTTGCGTCCATGTGGTTTCGGTCTTGACCGGGCCAAGGCCGCCTAGGAGTTCGGCGGCGCCGCCCGGGGTTTGTCGCCCTTGGCGACGTGCACAGCGTGGATTCCGGGCTTGTGCTCCAGCTCGGCCAGCAGTGAGTCAAGGTGTTCGGAATCGGTATGCCAGTGCTGCACGCTCTCCGGCTTCTCCGCCATTTCGGCTACCAGACGTTGCAGCCCCGGCGACGACCGGCGATCCTGAACGTCTTTGACGGTCTTGAAGTCCTTGCTCATCGTGGCGCGGCCATTGCTTCCACCACCGGCCAGGCCGCGGGTGGCGGCGGTACCGGCTGCACCCGCGGCCATGCCGGCGAGGGCAGCGTTGCTCATCAGACTCCCCTCGCTCACCGCCGCGGCCGAAACCGCATGCCCGGACGACGACAACACCGCGGCGACAGTCCTGATCGCCGGGGTGGCCGCTGTCCATGTCGGCGGAGTCGCTAACGCGCCGACCATTCCCGCCTGGCCGACACTCGCCGCCACCGCCGTGGCCCCTGCCGTCGAGGCGACCGCGGGCGCGGCAGCCGCCGCGGCCCCCGCTGCGGCTCCGACTGCAATGTCCGACAACCGCCGTCCACCGATCACGACACCCATGATCGCGCTGATCATGACATCGTTGGCCGGCAGGATCAGTTTCGGCAACAGCTCGACCTGGGCGGCTATCGGCGCCAATGGAGATGAGTTGATGGAGTTCAACAAATCGGTCAGCCAGGTGATGGGGTCGGTGGCGGCCGCCGGGGATGTGAGGCCCTGCAACGCGGTCGGAGCCGCCGACATCACTCGGGACAGCACCGATGAGGTGTCTGATGCGGCACGGTTTCCGGAGCCGGCCGCCACCGCGGCGGCCTGATTCGCAGTGCCGGCCGGATTGGAGTTCTGCGCTGGCTCGGTGAAAGGCGTGATCCTGGTGGCAGCCGCGGATTTTCCGGCGTAGCTGTACATTGCGACAACATCCTGCGCCCACATGCTCGCGTACTGAGCTTCGTTAGCCGCGATCGCCACAGCGTTCTGGCCAAAGATGTTGTTAGCAACCAGTTCTGCGAGAACAGCGCGGTTGGCTGCAATGACCTGCGGCGGGATTGTGGCGGCATAGGCGGTTTCGTAGGCCGCGATCGCAGCCCTGGCCTGACCGGCGGTCTGTTCGGCTTGCGCTGCAGTGGTGGCCAACCATGACGCAAAGGGAGCGGCTGCGGCCGACATCGCCACCGATGATGGACCAGTCCAGGCAGTGGTCAGACCGGAGATTACCGACGAATACGAACTCGCCGCGGCGCGCAAATCGACTGACAGCAGGTCCCAGGACGCCGCTGCGGCCTGCAGCGATTCCGGTCCGGGTCCGGCATACATGCGCGCTGAGTTGATTTCTGGCGGCAGAGCTGCAAAGTCCATGGCTAGCTTCCTCAATCCCTGCAGAACGACATCAGTCACCCTCGCGAAGCACGAAGATGTTGACCGTGGTGGCGAACTCGGTTGCTGGAGCGAATTCCTTCGTCGACGCCTGACTCGCCGCAGCCATCTGCCGGGCAGCCGGGTCGCCGGCTCCGACCATGCCCCGGCCGGCCAGGCTGGAGACGGCGATGTTGTTCAGCAGGCCCGATTCACTTTCCGCCGCGATGGCCGTCGGAGCGAAGGCGAAGTTGCTTTCGGGCAACATCGCGGCCGCTGTTTTGACCGCGGGCGCAGCTGAGAACCATCCCGGCGGCACCGCCATGCCCGCGAGGCGACCCGCGCTTCCGGTCTGTGCACCCACAGTGCCCATTGCCGACGAGGCGAGCGAGGGTGGCTGCATCCCCAGCACTCCCGCCAGTGGTTCGCCGACCACGTCGTAGGGAAGTTTGGACACCTTTTCGGCGGCGGAGGTCAGATTGGCAGAGGCCTGGGGAAGGAGGTAGCTCTGGATTCCCAGCAGGTAAGGCACACCACCGATTGTGAACAACGACGCCGGTGACAGCGGGCCGACGACAAACGAGTTGAGGGCTGTCAGCAATGCGCCCAAGTCGCCCGCTGCTGCAGGACTCGCCGACGCTGACACCGGCGTGGCAAGGCCGTTCAACGACGTAGGAAGCGCCAGGAGGAGTTGGGGCAACGACTGCGCGTGCGACATGGTCGTCGTCGCGGTGGATTGGGCAACAGACGCGGCTTGAGTCGTTGCGCCAGCCGGGTTGGTCGTCTGCGGAGGCTCGCCGAATGGCGCGACGCGCGCAGCAGCAGCCGCTGCGCCGGCATAGCCGTACATAGCGGCCGCGTCCTGTGCCCACATTTCGGCGTAGTGAGCTTCGGTAGCCGCTATCGCAGTGGTGTTTTGGCCCAGGATATTGGCGGATATTAAAGTCGCCAGCATGCTGCGGTTCGCCGCAATCACTGCCGGGGGAACCGTCGCCGTGAACGCCGCGTCGTAGGCCGTGGCTGCAGCCCTGGCGCCGGCGGCGGTATGCCCGGCCTGGCTCGCGGTACTCGACATCCACGTCACATAGGGTTGGGCTGACGCCGCCATTGCCTTCGAGGACGCGCCCGTCCATTCGTTGGCCAACCCGGCCACCACAGAGTTATACGCAGAAGCCGTAGAGCTGAGTTCTGCCGCGACTGCGTCCCAGGCTGCCGCGGCCGCCAGCATCGGCCCGGCTCCCGGTCCGGAATACATCCGCGCTGAGTTGACTTCGGGTGGCAACGCTCCGAAATCCATTTCGCCCGCCTTCCGTTCGGCAACCGGCGCTTGCCGGCTAACTAACAGCTATGACGCCTCGCCAGATTGGTCGGCTTCGCACGTATTCGCCACGCCTGTAACCGAATACGTACCCGAACACGAGGTTGGTGGTAAAACGTTGGCGACCAATCCAATACCGGACCAGCCGCCCAGCCCTAAGGCCGCGTTGCAGCAGATCAACCCCGACGGTGGGGCTTGGGATGGCCAACGGTAATGGTGCTAGGTAAGGCATGCGTTGGCCTCCTGCCTACTAACACGCTCCATCCAGTAGGTAGAAGCCATCAGCCGAATCGGCGGTTATGGCGAGCCTGATCGCCGTCGTCAACTATAGGCCTCGGCGGCCCCGCATACTGCAACTCACCGGAAACGCGACGACGACGCCAAGGAAATACCAAACAGGGCGGCGATCACGGTGCTACCCGGCACCGCCCTGCTCCACGGCCTCCCGGGTGATCTGCTCGAACTGCTGCGCCATGGCTTCGGCCAGCGCGGTAGCCGCCGACAGCGGCCGGACCATCACGACGAAGTCGTCGATCTTGCCGTCGTCGTCGATGTGCAGGAAGTCGCATCCGGAGAGCCGTTTGCCGTCCACCGACGCTTCGAAGATCAGGGCATGGTCGCGCCCGCCCGCGTCAGCAATCTCCCGCACGTAGTGGAAATCCTCGAAAACACGCATCACCGCGCGCAGGATCGCCGCGGTGACCGGCTTGCCCGGGTAAGGCTTGAACGCCACCGGGCTGGTGAACACGACGTCGTCGGACAGCAACGCCTCGATGGCCGCAGCGTCACGGGCCTCGACGGCTTGCCGGAATGGGTGCATGCCACGCCTCCGCTGGTCAGTTGGTACGGCTGACCCTCACGGTAGACCCACCCACGCCCACGGCCGAGGAGACCTCGTCGCCTGCCGGCCGCAGCACCTGCACGGTAGCCAGCGGTCCAGGCGCGGCCTCAGTGCCCGTCTCCGATGACTCGCGCTCCGGTGACTCGCGCCGTCCACCAGGCAGCACGTGCGGCGCCGCGGCGATCGCCAGGACCGCGGCGCCGGTGGCGCCCAGGGCCTGCGACCAGCCCAGTGGACCTACCGGGACGCACCCCAGCAGCTGGCTGATTCCGGGCAGGCTGATCATCGCCGCGAACGCCGCGAACGAACCAGCGGCGGTGAGCAGCACCAACGGTGCGTGGGAGTCGACCAGGGTCTGGGCCAGTTCGGTGGTGACCAGGGTGATCAACGCGACCGTCGCGGCACGTTGCCGGCGCCCAGTGAGTGAGGCCATCCCCCATGCGGCGCTGGCCGCGGCCCCGGTGATCGCCCCGCGGACCGCGACGGCACGCATCAGGCTGCGCTCGTCGATGCCTTGCACCACCCGATGCGAGGAGCCGGCGGGGGTGCTGACCGCGACCGCGGTGGCCGGCAGCGCGTCGGTCAGCATGTTCATCAGCAAAAGTTGGCGATTGTTCAGCGGCGAGGTTCCCGACAGCGCGGTGCCGATGACACCGAAGATCACCTCGCCGACGTTGCCGCCGAGCAGGCCGGTCACCGCCAGTTGCACACCGCGCCAGAGCCGCTGGCCCTCGTCGATGGCATCCACCAGTGCGCCGATGCGCCCGTCGGTCAACACGATGTCGGCGGTGAGATGCGCCGAGTCGCTGCCGCGCGCGACGACACCCAGACCCACGCTGGCGGCCCGGATCGCGGCCGCGTCGTTGGCGCCGTCGCCGACCATGGCGCAGACCCGTCCGCTGCGTTCGAGGGTCTGCACCACCTGCACCTTGTTCTCCGGGGACATCCGGGCGAAGATCACCCGCTCGCCTACCACGCGTTCCTGGTCCTTGCGCGCCAACGCATTCCACTCGGATCCGGTGATGACCTGATCGGCGGTGACCGGTACGCCCAGCTCCGCGGCGATTGCGGTGGCGGTGACAGGGTGATCGCCGGTGATCAGCCGGATACCCACGCCCCGGTCGGCCAGGTCGGCGAGCAATTGCGGCGCTTCGGCACGCGGGGTGTCGGAGATGCCGAGGAACCCGGTCAACGTCAGTCCGTCGCGGCACAGTCCGGTGATGGCGTCGGGGTCGTCGGCCAGCGACGTCACCTGTGCGGCGGTGAGCCGGCGCTGCGCCACCGCGATCACCCGCAGCCCGCCGGCCGCCAGTTCCGCCACCGGGGCGCCACTCTCCGCGCCGAGGCCCTTGCAGGCGGCCAGCACCACTTCCGGCGCCCCTTTGATCATCAGTTCTGGGCCCGCCACCGACGCCGAGAACGCCCGGCCGGAGCGGAACGGCAGGTGCGCGTCCGGGGTGCTCCACAGGGGTGCGCCGCCGCTGATGCCGGCGGTCGCCTCGGTGACGGCCTGATCGGTGGCGTGGGGGGGGGGGTCGCCCTCGGGTGCCGGGGCGGCGGTGGGCCCGCAGCGCAGCACGTCATCGTCTGAGTACCCCGGCACCGGGGGCACCCGGGTGACGCGGAGCCGGTTCTCGCTGAGCGTTCCGGTCTTGTCGAAGCAGGCCACCTCCACCCGGCCAAGGGCTTCC
>CAXYUC010000168.1:0-9162 GCA_964292075.1 uncultured Mycolicibacter sp. | reverse complement strand
ACGCACAGCCGGCGCTCGACTCTGCCGACCGGCCCGACAGTGTTCACCCGCTCGGTGGACAGCAGTCCGTCGTCGTGTTCGGGGACGGTCCCGGCCACCAGAGAGGTGCGGCCACCCTGGACGGTGACGTGCACGCCGCCGTCGCGGCAGAGCCGCAGCACCGCGGCGACGTCCTCGGGCGATCCGGGCCGCACCAGCGCACGGGCCCGGCCCTGGTAGCGACCGGTGTAATCGACACTGCGTCCGGCCAGCACGTCGGGATCGTCGGTGACATAGACGGGACCCACCACGTCCGCCAGTCGCTGGAGCAGATTCTCCGGCCCGGTCACGGATGCCGGTCTACCACACGGCGCGCTACCTTTAGCCATGGCTACCCGCGAAGACGTCTCGTTTCGATCCGGCGCGGACCGTATCAGCGCCTGGCTGTATCGCCCCGACGACGCCGGTCCCAGCGGCGTCCCGCTGCTGGTGATGGCGCATGGCCTGGGCGCGGTGCGGACCATGCGCCTGGATGCCTACGCCGAGCGGTTCGCCGCCGCCGGCTACGCCTGCCTGGTGTTCGACTACCGCAACTTCGGCGACAGCGACGGCGCTCCCCGCCAGCTGCTCGATGTGGGGATGCAGCTGGCGGACTGGGCCGCCGCCGTCGATTTCGCGCACACCCTGCCCGGGGTCGACCCGGCCCGAATCGGCCTGTGGGGCACCTCCTTTGCCGGCGGGCACGTGATCGCCACCGCGGCACGGCTGCCGGTGGCGGCAGTCGTGTCGCAGTGCCCGTTCACCGACGGCATCGCCTCGGCGCGCACCATCCCGCCGCTGACCACCGCGCGGGTCAGCCTGCTGGGCCTACGGGATCTGGCCGCGGCGGCGCTCGGCAACCCGCCGGTGCTGGTGGCCACCGCCGGCCGCCCGGGGGAGGTCGCGCTGATGACCACGCCCGACGCCTACCCCGGCTACCTGAAGCTGGTTCCGGAGGGAAAGACCATCCGCAACGAAGTCGCCGCGCGGATCGCGACGAAGATCCTCACCTACCGCCCGGGCCGGCTGGCGGCCAAGGTGACCTGCCCGATCCTGTTCTGCGTCTGCGACACCGACTCGGTCGCCCCGGCCGGGCCGACCTTGCGCTATGCCGCGAAGGCGCCCCGCGGCACCGTCAAGAGGTACCCCGAGGGCCACTTCGACATCTATGTCGGCGACGCCTTCGAGCGGGTGGTCGCCGACCAGCTGGAGTTCTTAGACCGCAACCTCAAGACCGCGGGGGCTGCCTAACGCTCGTGACGCCCTGTCCCAGCGGGTGGACGAGTAGGCCTCCGCGCCAGCGGTGTTGGCGTAGGCCTTCTCCAACACCGGATGCGAGGGCACGTGCCGGCCGCGACTGGGTGGCGTCACGCCCCGGGCCCGGCTCTGTCTGGCCAGTGCTTCAAACCCCGGGGTTGGGTCGCAGCTGCAACGGTCTTACGCCTGACGGGCTCATCGCCACGGCCCATGGACCAGGGCCACGCTTGACGATCTCCCGCCTCAAGCGCTCCTCGTGTTGGAGGAAAATCTCCACCTGCCGCTCTGGACCGAGGTCCTGTTTGGCTCCAATCCATACGGAGCGGACACCGTGTTCGTGATAGGCGCGCAGTTCAGCAGGACGCGACCTGATGCGCCGGTCTCGGCTGAGCACGATGAACCCGAGGGCACCGACTACCGGGAGCCAATCCTGATCGTCGGTGCCGCGTGGGAACTCCGGCAGTTCCTCGTGTCCGGGGTACCGGATATCTTCGCGTCCGCGGCGTTGCAAGAGTTTGCCCAGTCCGAGGGTGTTCTCGTCGGTGAAGTACACCGGCGCAAACCCCTGGGCCATCAGGCAGTGCGCTCGCTACCTGCGATCAATTCGAAGCGGATGGCTTCATCGACCTGCTCGAGCGCAAGGTCGTAGAGGTCCGCGAGGGCGTCGCGACTGGTGCCAGCCCGGTAGTCCTCAGCAAGCGATTCAGTCTTCACACCATGGATCGCGGGTTGACCGAATGCCCTACGCGGGTCCATCACGACCTCCGGGGTGCGGACATCAGGCTTCATGTGGGCCACCACGTCGTCGGTGTATCCGACGGCCGATTGGAATTGCTCAGCCGGGAGCGCCAACACCAGTTGCCCATTGCGAACCACCACGAGCTGAAGCGGGCGCTCAAGGCCGACCCGGTCCTGCACCATCCGGACAAGTTCGCGTCCTTCAACATCGAGAAACGGGCGGGCACGAGCCAGCGGGTAGCGCCCGAACTCGCTGCGGAGCGCGACGATAGCCGGACGGAGTCGCTGGACAGGGACATCCCGACTGCGGTACTCGGCCAGTAGCCGAGACTCAACCATCTCGCCCCAGGTCACCGAGTCCGAGCCCGTCGGTTCCTCTCGGAGCACCGGGTCGTAGAACTTGCCGCCGCGGGTGTAACCCTCCAGCCAGCGCCTCGCAGTGCCGGTATGCAAGCCGACAAGGCGATCCACGTCCGGATATGAGTAGATCGCCCGATCAAGCAGCGAGTGGGTCATGCGGTCAATGTTGGCACGGGCCAGGTTCGCGAGCTAGTCAGTTTGCGCTCATCGACGCACGCGGGACCACGGAGTGGTCGGAACGTGCTGCCGGTACAGCGGCGCCAAACAGTCGGGGCCAGAGCGGGACGCCGTTATGGACGCGCAGCCTGCGCGTCACGCGAACCGGCTGCGGATCCGCTTGTCGAAGTCGTCAACCGTCGACCAATGTGTTTCGTCCGTGTCATCGGCCCGCGCTTCGACGAGCGCTTGGTTATCTAAGACAGCCGACATCGGCATCGCAGCATTCGGAGAAGCAGGACTGGTCACAAGCCGGAAATTCGTCGGGCTGAACTCAGTTCGCCAGTTCGTGCTCCACTGCCCGGCGAATCCACGCCGATATCGAGCGGTCATCGTCTTCGGCGGCCTTGCGGACACGCTCCAGCAACTCGGGCGGAAGGCGGACCGGGATGGGAACGGACATGCGTCCGCGCCGACGGATCGGCGGCCCCTGCGGTTCCTGGTTTTCGGGCCGTGCGTAGAACTCGTATTCCTGATCGGGGGTCATGTCAGCGTTGGTCATCGGTCTCTCCTGTATTGGTCGGCAAGATGTTGGGAGGCGACGTAGCACCCAATCGGGCGGCACTTGCGGATGTCCCCGGTTCGGGACGGCGCAATGGGCACGACGAGAACATTGCCTGCGACTTCGGCACACATCAGCCAATGCGCGGCCTGGGTGTCTATCTCGAACGGGTCGTGGTCATCGAGTTGTTCTGGGTCCAGTAGTCGGTCACCCACGGTATGAGTGTAGTCGCTTCAACTACAACCGTCTACCGTGCGAATTCGTGTCCTATCCCAGCTGGTGGACGAGCTGTTTGCCGACGTTCCTGGTCGCCCTAGGCGCCGACGCAGCCGTCGGCGGGACGGCGGTGGGGTTCGGGGTTTTCGGGCTGATCGGGGGCTGATCGCTGCCAGATCTGATCGGTCCCGATCGGGCTGGTAGCCGCAACCACACGTCGCTTGCTCCTCCCGCGCGACTCTCGCCCCGTAGAATCGGGATGTGACCAGCACGTACAGCAAGCGAGCGCTGGAACGCCTGCGTGAGCACCGGGAAGAAATCAGCGATGTGCTCGCGCGATACGGCGCCAGCAATCCGCGGCTGTTCGGATCTGTAGCCCAAGGCACCGCTGGTCCAGACAGTGACGTCGACATCCTCCTGGACCTCTCCGAGACGGGGTCCGGCAGTCGATTGTCGCGACTATCCGGCATTCGCCTCGAACTCGAGCAATTGCTCCACATGCCCGTCGATATCGCCTATGAGGGATTGCTGAAACGCGGCGTATCCGAGTCGGCATCCGGGCAGGCCATCGCACTGTGACCAGATCAGCGCGAGACCGCTTGGCTGACATTCAGACAGCGATCGACAAGGTCTACGATTACCGGCCGTCCCTCGAAGGCCTGCATTCCGACATGGCGATATATCGGCAATACTGCGCGAGATCGGGATCATCGGAGAGGCGGTGAACGCCCTACCCGACGACATCACCGCCAAAAGACCCGAGATCGCCTGGCGTCAGATCGCCGCAATGCGCAATTTCCTTGTTCATGAGTACTTCAACATCGACCAAACCATCATCGAAGACGTCATCACCAACGATCTCGACCCATTGAGCACCGCGGTGACCATTCTCCTTGACATCACCGAAGAAGGCGACCAGTCACGCCCCTATGCGTCCGAGGTACTCATCGAGAGCGCGGCGCATGACCTCGCTGGGTGTGGTGTGTTCGGCGGAGGTGTAGGCGTCCAACCGCCTGCTCAACTCAGCGGGCAGTCGTATGGTGCGTGTCGGGCTGGAACCCCGGCGTCCCTCACCGACCGGGCGGCCCATCCGCAGCGTCGAACCCATCTCTAAAGGGCCGGCAACCGTGTAGTCACCGGACTCGACGGCGCGGCTCATCTCGGCGTAGTCCTTCGCGCTCCGCCTAGCCATGATCAGTTCTCCTTTCCGTACTGCGGACCGATGAACGGTCGCTGTCTCACCACCTGACCCCGAAGATCGATGCCACCTCCCGACATGCGGTAGACGTCATTGGCGGTCCTCCCGGTGAGCAGCATCGAATGAAATACCACCCAGGCCTCTCCAGCCTCATCCTCGGCGGCAACCTCGACCCAAGGTTCTTGCCCGACCTGGCCCACGAACATTAGGAGTCTGCATCGGGATAGGGCGTGATGATCGCGTACCGCAGGAGTGGATACGAGATCACCGCGCGCATCTCATCGCCCTGTAATGCTGTGCTGCCATGCGTGAGGCAAAATTTCGATGCGCACACCGAATAACTGTAAGACACTTGTGGCCATCTCGCAACGCACCGCGTCCGTGATACGACTGTGAGGCGGTCACGCAGGGGCCGGCCGGTTCCCAGGTCTGCCTCGAGACTTCGCCCCAGCTCAGCGCAGTTCGATAAGCCGACTCCCGGCGGACACCAACTCGACGATGCGATCGATCAGGGCCTCGAACCAGTCGAGCAACGCCTGACGTCGAGTATTACCAACGCGGACCCACACGACAGCAGGCGAACCACCGCTGACGTTCACATGCTCGGCGACGTGACCGCCTGCGCTGCTGCGTACTCAAGGCACGCTTTGATGTCGGCGGCGGTCAGGTATGGGTAATCCTCAAGGATTTCACGCTCAGACGCCCCGGCCGCGAGGAGAGACAGCACATCGGTGACACGTACACGGGTGTCACGGATCGCCGGACGGCCATGAACGACCTCCGGATCGACGACAATGCGCTCAAGCTGCGACATGAATACTGCCAATTCTGCTGGCCGCGGCCCGCTGCTATGCCGTCGGTCGAGTCGTCGTCGAGGTGGTTATCACACCGGTGGGCTCAGTCGCTGCTCATCCGGGCAGGGGCGCGCAAGTTCGGACGCACCCGGTCAGGGCCCGACGGTTCCTGGCCGCCCGGAAGTTTTCAGGCCGTCGCTGATTTGGCGGCAGGTGGTGGCCACGGCAGCGATCTGGGGGTGGGTCAGTGGCCCCAGGAAGTGGGTGCGGACCGCATTGGCGTAGGTGATCAGGGCTTGTTCCACCAATGTTTTCCCCGCTTCGGTGATGACGGCGACGACGCGGCGGCGATCCTGCGGGTCCATCATCCGCGCCAGCAGGCCGCGTTCTTCCAGACGCCGGAGGTGGCGGGTCAGCCGGCTGGGCCGCAGCGCCAACACCTCAGCCAATTCCGCTAGCTGGAGGCTCCCGCCTGGGGAGTTGGCCAACAGATCCAGCAACTGCACATCGGCCAACGAAAGCTGATGAGCATCGAGCAGTTCCCGGTTGAGCAGCGTGGTCATACGTAAGACGGTCGCCAGATAATTCTGCCAGGACTTGTGTTCAGCCCCATCCAATTCCGGTTCCCCGCCGGCGGTTCGACCGGGAAGAAAACCCGCCATCACGCACGACGCTTGCCGCAAGTCATCCGTGCGATACCCGCTGCCGGGGGGCCCTCACGGTTTCGGTGAACTCGACGACGATGGACTCCCGCGTTTCACCGGCCGGGCCAACCGATGCTGGTGCGTGCCAGTGCGCGAGCGCGTCGAGGTCACCGTCCAAGTGCTGGCAGCGACACGCGCCGCGGCGAACCTGCCCGCTAGCGGTGGTGGGCAGTCGCATGGGTTCCATCAACAGGATCGAATCCGCTTGAACACCATGGGATTCCGACAGTGCCGATTGGATCAACGCCACTAATTCCGCTAGTTCAGTTTCCCCGACCGGGCAGCTGACCTCCTGAACCACCACTAACCGTTCGGAGTCGTCGGCGAACACCGCACCCCGCCCCGTCAATAAGACGGCATGACACTGCTGCACGGTAGTTTCAAGCTCGCTCGGGTAGTAATGCACCCCCGCGAGCATCACCAGATCCGGCAACCGCCCCACGACGAACAATTCCGCAGCCCGCAGGAATCCGCGGTCCCCGGTCCGCAGAAACGGCCCTTCACCGCTGCCCGCGAGGAATGCTTCGAAAATCTGATCACTCTGCCGGGGTGCGCCCCAATAGCCCTGCGCTACACCGGGCCCGCCCACCCAGATCTCCCCGACTTCCTCAGGCCCGCACGCCGCCCGGGTTTCAGGGTCGACGATCACCACCGGCTGGCGGGGCAGCCCACAGCCCACCACCGCGACCGCATCCCGATCCCCCGGGACGCAGTCCAGTGCCCACCCCGAGGCCAACCCAGCCCGGTCAACATCAAGCACTTCCGGTACCTCGGATTGCGAACCACCCGAAACCATCAGCGTGGCCTCGGCCAACCCATACACCGGCGCAAAAGCCTGCGCCCGAAAGCCCGCCGGGGCGAACGCGTCCGTGAACGCCGCCAGGGTGGCCGCGCGCACCGGCTGCGTCCCGATGATCACCGCCGTGGACAGACTCGACACATCCAACGCTTCACGCTGAGCTCGGGTACTGCGCTGCACACACACTCGGTAGGCGACATCGGGGGCCATCGTGACCGTGGCCCGCCACCGCGAGATCGCCTCCAACCAACACAACGGCCGGGCGATGAACGCCGCCTGGGCCACCAACACCGTGCTGGCACCCCGATACATCCCGGCCAGCACGCCTGCGATCAGACCCCGCTCGTGATGAATCGGCAGCCACGACACCACCACATCCCGGTCATCACCCCACCCCGCTGCGGCGATGGCCTCCAGATTGGTCAGCACCTGCTCGTGGGTCACCACCACACCCCTCGGGCAGGATCCCGACCCGGGCGGGTGGTGGATGACCGCGACACTGTCGGCGTCGATCGCCGGTGCCGCCCACGCCTGGGCGTCGCCGTCCTCGCTGCTACACCACACCAGTGGTCGCGCACCGGTGCGTTCGGTCACGGTGTCTATCGCCAAGCCGACACTGGCCGGCATCTGCGGGCCCGCTATCGCGAAACCCGGCCGCACATCAGCGATCACCCCCGCCAACCCCGGCCCCACCCGCTCGCCCACCGGCACCGCGACCGCCCCGGCATACCAACACCCGAAAATACTTGCCGCACCGTCTAACCCGGGACCACACACCACTAGTACTCGCGACCCTGCAGCACCCCGCTCCTGCAGGGCCTCCCCGATCGCCCGAGCCCGGCTATCCAACTCCCGATACGACACCGCACAGCCGTCGCGGCCATCCCCGCAATACGAGTAGCTGAATGCGGTCTTCTCCCCACACTGGGCGGCCTGCTGACGCAACAACTCCACCAACGTGTCCACGCTCAGCGTCACGGTCCTCGGCTGTGGGAGATCTCGACGCGACTCACTGGGACCACGGCCGCTGAACCTCCCCGGGGCCCAGCGACCGTGATCCTCATCCCTGGCCCTACTAACCCGGCTGGCCATTAGCGCCAGTGGCACCCGTGGCGCCGGTTTGGCCGCCAGGTGTGCCGCCACCACCGCCGGAACCACCCGCGCCGCCAGTACCGGGCGTCCCGGCCGACCCGCTACCGGTGGGAGTGCCACTGTTGCCGCCCGTGCCGCCGGCGCCACCCGCGCCGCCATCGCCACCAGCTCCCTGCGCACCATTAGTGCCGCTGGTACTCACACCGCCCGCTCCGGCAGCGCCACCCGCGCCGCCGGCACCACCGACACCACCGTTGCCTCCGGCAAGGCCGTCACCGGCGCTGTTGGTGCCACCGGGGCCGCCCGCGCCACCAGCACCGCCGGTACCACCGACGCCGCCGGCACCGCCCTGGCCACCGTTACCGGTATCCGAGGTACCCCCCGCACCGCCCTGCCCGCCGGCACCACCGGCGAAGCCATTGACGCCGGTACCTCCGACAGCCCCGCCGACACCACTGGTGCCGGGCGCACCCCAACTGCCATAGCCGCCGGCGCCACCGGTGCCGCCGGCGCCGCCGTCGATGCCGCCGGTGCCTGCCCCGCCGACGCCACCCGCGCCGCCAGTAGCGCCAGCGCCGCCGTAAGCGCCGTTGCCACCGGCACCACCGTTGCCACCACTACCCGCGTGGCTTGGCCCAAGTCCGAGATTATTGGTGGGAGTAACGACACCACCGCCGCTACCGCCAGCCCCACCAGCACCACCGGCACCACCGTCACCGCGATGGCCTGTAAACGAATCCCCACCAGCCCCGCCGTACCCACCGGCCCCACCGTTTCCGCCGGACGCGGTACCGTCACCGCCGTTGCCGCCGATGCCACCGACACCACCGGTCCCGGACTCGCTATTTGCGCCTCCGCCGCCTTGGCCGCCGTTGCCGCCCACGCTGACCACACCGTTGCCGGTAGCACCGTTGGCACCGGCCCCGCCAGCACCACCGACACCACCGACACCGGTGCTGGCGACGAACCCACCCTGACCGCCGGCACCTCCATTGCCACCAACGCTGTAGATGGTGCCGTCGTCGTCCCAACCTGTGCTGACGCCGCCCGCACCGCCCACACCACCGACATCACCGCTGCCAGTATTAACGCTTGCTCCATGCCCGCCGGCGCCGCCATTGCCACCGGCGTAGGTGCCAACACCACCGGCACCTCCGGCACCACCTATGCTGCCGAAGCCGCCAGTTCCGCCATTGCCGCCGACGGTCTTGACAGTGTTGTCGTCCGTCGCGCCGTTTCCACCAGCGCCACCGTTTCCGCCGACCCCG
>CAXYUC010000167.1:0-9168 GCA_964292075.1 uncultured Mycolicibacter sp. | reverse complement strand
GCCGGCCGGTCCAGCCCACAGCGCAGCACCACGGGCTCGCCGTCGTCGGCGGTCCATGCGATGCCGACGCCCCCCAAACCACGCCGGAGCTGGGCGCGCCGATAGCCGCCCAACTGAGCGGGTAGCCCCCCGAGAAGGGCACGGCAGCCCGCGCTGTGGGCGTGCGGCGCCGGCACCGTCCCTCCCGGGCCCGGCGCCGCCGGCCGCTTGCCCGGGTGGTGTAGCGCGGCGACCGTCAGCGCCGCAGCTACCGCGGCGACGGCGACCACCAGCGCGACGATCAGCGCGAGTCGCGGCGGTCCGTCGGCGTCGTTCTCCGGATTGGTCAAGCCCCGCCTACCGTTCTGATCACACCTACACTCCAGGCTGTGCGCGGTAACGAGCCCACGCTGGGTCAGCTTGGAGAGTTTCCCATGATCGACCGGCTGGTGGCCGGGCGACGTCAGCCCGACACCACCGAGCTGGGTCCCGGCGATGATGCGGCGCTGGTGCGGTGCGCCGACGGCCGGGCCGTGGTGTCCACCGACATGCTCGTGGAAGGCCGCCATTTCCGGCTGGATTGGTCAACCCCGCAGCAGGTCGGGCGCAAGGCGATCGCGCAGAACGCCGCCGACATCGAGGCGATGGGTGCGCGCCCCACCGCGTTCATCGTCGGCTTCGGTGCCCCGGCCCACACTTCGGCCGCCGATGCCGCCGCCCTGGCCGACGGGATGTGGGCCGAGGCGGAACCGTTGGGTGCGGGCGTGGTCGGCGGCGATCTGGTCCAGGCCGACTGCTGGGTGGTGTCGGTCACGGTGTTGGGGGATCTGGCCGGCCGGACAGCGGTGCTGCGGTCCGGGGCGCGGCCCGGGGCGACACTGGCGGTGGCCGGGGAGCTGGGCCGCTCGGCGGCCGGGCTGCGGTTATGGAGTGACGGTGTGGGGGGGGAAGCTTTGGGGGCCCAGACCCCCCGTCCCGGGACCCCGACCCCGCCGTGCGGGGGGGGCGCGGCGCCCGCCGACGCCGGGGCCCAGGCGATGACCGATGTCTCCGACGGCCTGATCGCCGATCTGGGACACCTGGCCGCCGCCTCGCAGGTGACCTTGGACGTGTCCACGGCGGCGCTGGCGGCCGATTATCGGGTCTTGGCTCCCGCGGCTGCTGCGGTCGGTGCCGACGCCTGGTCGTGGGTGCTGGGCGGGGGAGAAGACCACGCCCTGGTCGCCGCCTTCCCGGCCGAGGTGCCGGCCGGTTGGCGGGCCATCGGGCGGGTGCGGGAAGGGCCGGCCCGAGTGCTGGTCGACGGGGCGGTGTGGGATGGGGAGGCGGGCTGGCAGTCGTTTGATTCCGGCGCCCCACTACCTTGAGACACCATGACTGCGCGTCCACTTCCTGAACTTGTCGAAAGCGGTTGGGCCACTGCGCTGGCACCGGTGACCGATCAGGTCGCCGCCCTGGGGCAGTTTCTGCGCGAGGAGACGACGTCCGGCCACGGCTATCTGCCCGAAGGGCAGAACATCTTGCGTGCCTTCACGTTTCCGTTCGACAACGTCCGGGTGTTGATCGTCGGGCAGGATCCGTACCCGACGCCCGGCCACGCGGTGGGCCTGAGCTTCTCGGTCGCTCCGGACGTTCGGCCGCTGCCGCGCAGTCTGGAGAACATCTTTACCGAGTACACCGCGGATCTGGGCTACCCCAAGCCGTCCAACGGCGATCTGTCCGCGTGGGCGCAGCGGGGTGTGCTGCTGCTCAACAGGGTGCTCACCGTGCGGCCGGGTACGCCGGCGTCACATCGCGGCAAGGGCTGGGAGGCCGTCACCGAATGTGCGATCCGCGCGTTGATGGCCCGCAGTCAGCCGATGGTGGCGATCCTGTGGGGACGTGACGCGGGGACGCTCAAGCCGATGCTGTCCGACCACTGCGTCGCGATCGAATCAGCGCACCCCTCGCCGCTGTCGGCGTCGCGCGGGTTCTTCGGATCGCGGCCGTTCAGCCGCACCAACGAGCTACTGACGCAGAGGGGAGCCGAACCGATCGACTGGCGACTGGAGTAACGCGGTTCAGACGGTCGCGCACACTTGCCGAGGAGGAACGGGAGGCCCAGCGCTCGGCGAGAAAAGAGCGGACTTAGCCGCGGACGACCTTGCCGGCCTTGATGCACGAGGTGCAGGCGTTCACGCGCTGCTTGTTACCGCTGGGGGTAGCGGCGTGCACAACCTGAATGTTCGGGTCCCACCGACGGCTGGTCCGACGGTGCGAGTGGGACACCGACTTACCGAAGCCGGGGCCCTTTCCGCAGATATCGCACACGGCAGCCATATGTGACACTCCTCAAAACGTCTGCTTGAGGGCCAACGACCTCAGCGGGTGGCCCGACAACCTGATCAGGATACCCGCCCGGCGGGGCAACCACCAAAACGCCCCATCCCGGCCGGACGGACGTGACCTGTGCTGTCGGCCGGAGTGATTAGGCTTGCGGCCACCGGAGGTGGCGGCAGGAAGGTGGGTGCAGGTGGGCAACCCCGATCGTCGGCTGGATGCGGCCACCTTGCGGGACTGGGCGCACACCGCCGTCGGTGACCTGATCACCCACACCGACGAGATCAACCAGCTCAACGTCTTCCCCGTCGCCGATTCCGACACCGGAACAAACATGCTGTTCACCATGCGTTCGGCCCTGGCCGAGGCCAACACCGAGGCCGCCTCGGGCGAGGTGGGCCGGGTCGCGGCCGCACTGTCGTCGGGGGCACTGCACGGTGCGCGCGGCAACTCGGGGGTGATCCTGTCGCAGATCCTGCGCGGCCTGGCCGATGTGACGGCCCCAACCAACCGTGACACCGCAGTCAGTGTCATCGACGCCGCGCTGCTCGGCGCCGGCCTGCGGCACGGGGTCGAGTTGGTCGTCACCTCGATGGGCGGCCGCGAGGTCCCGGGCACCATCGTGTCGGTGTTGCAGGCCGCCGCTGAGGCCGTCGAACGATGCGCGGCGCAGGGAGCCGAGTTGGGCCCGGCGCTGGTGGCCGGCACCGACGCAGCCGCCCGGGCACTGGAGGCGACCACCGCGCAGCTCGACGTGCTCGCCGAGGCCGGGGTGGTCGACGCGGGCGGCCGTGGCCTGCTGGTGCTGCTCGACGCTCTGCGCTCCACGATCACCGGGCAGGCGCCCGTGCGGGCGGCCTACCAGCCCGCGCCGTGCCCGCGCCCGACGGAGGCCGGCACCGAGGCTCCCGCGCCGCAGTTCGAGGTGATGTACCTGCTCGGCGAGTGCGGTCCCGAAGACACCGAAGCCCTGCGCGAACGGCTGACCCAGCTCGGAGAATCTGTGGCCATCGCCACCGCGGGCGTGGTCGGCGGATATTCGGTGCACGTGCACACCGATGACGCCGGTGCCGCCGTCGAGGCGGGCCTGGCCTTCGGCCGGCCGCGGCGTATTCAGATCTCGGCCCTGGCCGGGGCCACCGGCGTGGCGCCGGGTAGCTGGGCCCGGGAGCGTGCGGTGCTGGCCGTGGTCGACGGCGACGGCGCCCAGGCGCTGTTCGACTCCGAAGGCGCCTGCGTGCTGCGGCCCGACCCGCACAGTGCCGAGCCGGTCGTGATGGTCAGCGCCCAGCAGCTGCTGCGGGCGGTGGTGGACACCGGCGCCGCGCAGGTGATGCTGCTGCCCAACGGCTATGTCGCCGCCGAGGAGCTGGTGGCGGGCTGTACGGCGGCCATCGGCTGGGGTATCGACGTGGTGCCGGTGCCGACCGGCTCGATGGTGCAGGGGCTGTCCGCGTTGGCGGTCCACGATTCTGGGCGTCCGGTGGTCGATGACGGCTACACCATGGCCCGAGCCGCCGGCAGCACCCGGCTCGGATCGGTCCGGGTGGCCACCGAACAGGCGCTGACCTGGGCCGGTGCCTGCCGGCCCGGCGACGGCCTGGGCATCGCCGGCGACGAGGTGCTGATCGTGGCCCGCGATGTGGGCGCGGCGGCGATCGGTCTGATCGATCTGTTGCTGGCGGCCGGCGGTGAGTTGGTGACGGTGCTGTTCGGGGCGGGCATCGATGGGTTAGAAGAAGATGTCATGGACGTCTTGGCCCGGCACGTGCATGACCAGCACCCGGGAACCGAACTGGCGACCTACTTCACCGGCCATCGGGGGGACGCGCTGCTGATCGGGGTCGAATGACGATGGTGACGTTGGCCGACCGGCTGGACTGCGTGGTGGGTTCGGATGCCGCCGGCAAACTCGATGAGTTCTTCGGCATCCGCACCGTCGACGACCTGCTGCGGCACTACCCGCGCAGCTATGTCGAGGGCGCGACGAAACGCGGTCTCGACGACGCCCAGGCGCTCGAGGGCGAGCACATCACCCTGGTCGACACCATCGCGACCGCCATCTCCAGACCGATGAAGCAGCAGCGGGGCCGGCGACCCAACGAATACCTGGTGATCACGCTCGGCAGCGGCCAGAAGAAGGTCAGCGCGACGTTCTTCAACGCGCGCGGCCTCAAATACAAACTCACCCCCGGGACCCGGGTAATGCTGTCCGGTGAGGTCGGCTACTTCAACCGCAAACTGCAACTGACCCACCCCGACTTCCTCATCCTGGACGCGTCGGACCAGGACAACTTCGGCAGCGACTCGCTGCGCAACATCGCCGATGCGTCCCAGGCGATCAGCGGTCAAGTGCTGCAGTCGGAATTCGAACGAGCCTGCTATCCGATCTATCCGGCCAGCACCAAATTGCAGAGCTGGGACATCTTCGCCTGTGTGCGACAGGTTCTGGAGGTGCTCGACCCCGTACCCGATCCGCTGCCGGCCGCACTGCTGGCCGAGCGGGGCCTGATCGGTGAGGACGAGGCGCTGCGCGACATCCACCTGGCCGAGAGCGCCGCGCAGCGGGCGCGGGCCCGCGAGCGGCTGACCTTCGACGAGGCGGTCGGGCTGCAGTGGGCGCTGGCGGTGCGCCGCAACGGCGAGCTCTCCGAATCCGGTCCGCCGGCCCCGGCCCGCACTGACGGGTTGGCCGGGGAAATGTTGGGACGGTTGCCCTTCGAGCTGACGGCCGGGCAGCGGGAGGTGCTCGACGTACTGCAGTCCGAACTGGCCGCGACTCGCCCGATGAACCGGATGCTGCAGGGTGAAGTCGGCTCCGGAAAGACGATCGTGGCGCTGCTGGCGATGCTGCAGATGGTCGACGCGGGTTATCAGTGCGCACTGCTTGCTCCGACCGAAGTGCTTGCCGCCCAGCATGTCCGATCGATACGGGACATGCTCGGTCCGCTGGCCCTGGGGGGACAGCTCGGCGGTGCGGCCAATGCGACCGCGGTGGCATTGCTGACCGGTTCGATGTCGGCGCCCGCCAAGAAGCAGGTCCGTGCGGAGATCACCTCCGGTACCGCCGGGATCGTGGTCGGCACCCACGCGCTGTTGCAGGACGCCGTGGAGTTTCACAAACTGGGCATGGTCGTTGTCGACGAGCAGCACCGCTTCGGTGTGGAACAACGGGATCAGTTGCGCGCCAAGGCACCTAAGGACCTGACTCCGCACCTGTTGGTGATGACCGCCACCCCGATCCCGCGCACCGTCGCCCTGACCGTCTACGGCGATCTGGAGACCTCCACGCTGCGCGAGCTGCCCCGCGGGCGCCAGCCGATCCGTTCCTCGGTGATCTTCGAGAAGACCAAACCGGCCTGGCTGCAGCGGGCTTGGGAACGCATCCGTGAAGAGGTCGCCGCCGGCCGGCAGGCTTATGTGGTGGCGCCGCGTATCGACGAGACCGACGAATCGACGCCGGCCGGCGATCACGAGCAGGGCGCGACTCGGCCGTCGGCGACGGCGGTCGAGCTCTATCAGCGCCTGGGATCGGGGCCACTGGCCGGATTGCGACTCGGTCTGATGCATGGCCGATTGTCCGGCGACGAGAAGGACGCGGTGATGAGCGCGTTTCGGGCCGGGACGGTGGATGTGCTGGTGTGCACCACCGTGATCGAGGTCGGCGTCGACGTGCCGAACGCAACGGTGATGGTGGTGGCCGACGCCGACCGGTTCGGCATCAGCCAGCTGCACCAGCTGCGCGGCCGGATCGGGCGCGGCGAGCACGCCAGCCTGTGCCTGCTGGTCACCGCCGTCTCCGAAGGGTCGCGGGCCGGCAAGCGACTGGAGGCCGTGGCCGGCACGCTGGACGGGTTCGCCCTGGCCGATCTGGACCTACGGGAGCGCGGTGAGGGGGATGTACTGGGCCGCAACCAGTCCGGTTGGCGTGGCGGCCTGAAACTGCTGTCGCTGACCGACCACGGTGAGGTTATCGAGGCGGCCCGGGCGTGGTGCGACAAAGCCTGGGAAACCAACCCTGGTGATCGCGGGTTGGCCTCGCTCGCCGCGCATTTCGCCGACATCGAATACCTGGACAAGGCATGAACCCGAGCCGCAGGACCCTGCTGTGGCTTGCCGTGGCGGCGGTGCTCGCCGTGGTGGTGGCCTACCAGACGGTGTCGGCAGTGGGCCATCGCAGCCGTGCGCTGGCAGTGCAGGCCGGCATGCCCACGGTGGCGGCCGGCACCGATGTGCTGGCCGGCATCACCGTCGTACCGGCCCGCACCCACCGCTACGACTACCGCCGTTCGGTGTTCGGCGACGCCTGGGATGACGACAACGACGCGCCGGGCGGACACAACGGCTGCGACACCCGCGACGACATCCTGAACCGGGACCTGGTGGACATCACGCACGTGTCGACCAAGCGCTGCGCCGACGCGGTGGCCACCGGAACGCTGCACGACCCCTACACCAACGCCGTCGTCGCCTTCACTCGCGGCGCGAAGATCGGCGAGGCGGTGCAGATCGACCACATCGTGCCGCTGGCCTATGCCTGGGATATGGGTGCTTCCGCCTGGCCGTTCCGCCAGCGTTTGCGCTTCGCGAACGACCCGGCCAACCTGCTGGCGGTCGCTGGGCAGGGCAACCAGGACAAGGGCGATGCCGGTCCTGGGCAGTGGATGCCGCCGAATAGATCGTTCGCGTGCCAGTACGCCATCGCCTACATTGCCGTCCTGCGGGGCTACGCGTTGCGTCTCGATGCGCCGTCAGCCGAGGTGCTGCGGGCGGCAGCGGCCACCTGTCCGACCGGATAGGGGAGCGCCCGCCGAGACTGAATCTCACGACGGGACACGCCGGTGCGCGGTCGCAGGATTCGGCCTCGCGGGGTCGGGACTGGCGCGGACGCGCTCAGATACCGCTGTAGGTCAGCGGGTCTTCGCGCACCCGGGTGCCGTCGTTGAGGCCGCCCAGGCTCGCCATGTGCTCGTCGGCCAGCTCGAAGCCGAACACATCCAGGTTGGCGGCGATGCGCTCGGGCTGGGCCGACCGGGGGATCACCACGTTGCCCAGTTGCAGGCTCCACCGGATCAGCACCTGCGCCGGGGTTTTGCCGTACTCGCCGGCGATAGCCGTCACGGTCGGGTGCTCAAGCAACCGGCCCACCGCCAGCGGACTGTAGGCCTGCGTGACGATGTCGTGCTGGGCGTGGAAGGCCCGCAGCCCGGCCTGGTTGAGCAGCGGGTGCAGCTCGATCTGGTTGACGGCCGGCTTCTCGAACGCCAGGTCCATCACGTCGTTGAGGTGTTCCTCGGTGAAGTTGCACACCCCGATCGAGCGGGCCAGGCCCAGCTCCCGGGTCTGGATCAGCCCACCGAAGCTGTCGACGTACATGCCCAGCGCCGGGGCCGGCCAGTGGATCAGATACAGATCCACATAGTCCAAACCGAGCCGCTCCAGGCTGGCCTTGCAGGCCTCGATGCTGGCGGTCAGGCCCTGGTCGGCGTTGGCCAGCTTGGTGGTGACGAACACCTCCTCGCGCGGGATCCCCGACGCGGCGATAGCCCGGCCCACCGCGGCCTCGTTGCCGTACACCTTGGCGGTGTCGATCAACCGGCAGCCCAGCTCGAGTGCGGTCGAGACCGCACGCTCGGTTTCGGCTTCGGACAACTCGGCCACCCCGATGCCCAGCGTCGGCATGGTGCGGTCGTCGTTGAGTGTGACGGAGGGGATCGCAGTGCCCGACGTCATTTCACCTACCTGTGTAATCGAATGTTCGTGGATCGGGTCCCAACCGGGCGCCGTCGTCGAGCGAGGATATCTCGGCCATATCTGCCGTGCCGAGTTCGAAGTCGAAGACGTCGAAGTTGCCGACGATACGCGCGGGGTGCACCGATTTCGGAATCACAATATTACCCAGTTGGATATGCCACCGGATCAGTACCTGTGCCGGTGTCTTGCCGCACCGCCGCGCCACCTCGGTGACCGCCGGATGAGCCAGCAGCGAACCCCGCCCCAGCGGCGCCCAGGCTTCGGTGGCAATCCCCAGGCGGGCGTGCACCTCACGTAGCTCGGGCTGGCTGAAGCGCGGGTGCAACTCCACCTGGTTGACCACGGGCACGATCCCGGTTCCGTCGATGAGAACCTCGAGGTGCTCGGGTGCGAAGTTGCTCACCCCGATCGAGCGGATCCGGCCCTGATCGCGCAGGTGAGCCAGCGCCCGGAAGGTCTCGACGAACTTGCCGCGCGCCGGCAACGGCCAGTGGATCAGGTACAGGTCCAGAAATTCCAGGCCGAGGCGATCCATGCTCATGTCGAACGCCCTGAGCGTGGAGTCGTAGCCCTGGTCGGCGTTCCACACCTTGGTGACCACATACACCTCGTCGCGCGGCAGCCCGGACGCCGCGACCGCCCGGCCGACCTCACGCTCGTTGTCATACAGGGCGGCGGTGTCGATATGGCGGTATCCGGCAGCCAGTGCGGCGTGCACCGCCTGCTCGGTCTCGGCGGGTGAAATCTTGTAAACCCCGAAACCGACGCTGGGGATGGAATTACCGTCGTTGAGCGTGACCGAACGCAAGTTATCTCCAGCAGCCATGACAGGAAGTCTGCCAGGCCGCTCCGCTTCCGGCCGGGCCGCGCGATGGACCGATCAGCTGCGGAGCACCCTTCTGACTGTCGGTACCAAGGTGACGCCGGTGCTGCCGATCGGGGTCCAGCGGATGCTGACGGGTGGACGGTCGGTGACCATCGACGGCAACACCCTGGACCCCACCCTGCGGTTGACGCTGGCGGCGCAGCGCGCGATGGGCCTCAACGGCTTCGTGATCGACGACGACGCGGCCGCCTCGCGCGCCCAGCTGCGCGAGACGACCGCTGGCCTGGGCG
>CAXYUC010000166.1:0-9351 GCA_964292075.1 uncultured Mycolicibacter sp. | reverse complement strand
GGCGCATTGGCTGCCAACGGCGCCCCCGCCCGCGTCGTCGCATCCCACGGCGGCAGCCGTGCCAGGACGGCGGCCGGTTCCACGATCTTCGTCATCCAGGCCACCGACTGGCCCGACGAACGAAAAGCCTAAGGAGCAGACATGTCTTTTGTGATCACCCAACCCGACCTGCTGACGACGGCTGCCACCCAGTGGGCCGGCCTCGACACCGCGATGCGCCAGGAGAACTCGGTCGCTGCGGCCCCGACACTGGGGGCGCCGCCCCCGGCTGCCGATGAAGTCTCGGCGATGACCGCAGCCCGCTTCGCCGCGCACGCCCAGCAATATCAGGCGATCAGCGCTCGGGCCGCCGCGCTGCAGCAACTGTTCATCGATACGCTGCGGAGCAATGCCGACGCGTACGCCGCGACAGAGGCCGCCAATGCCTCGACAGTTGCCGTCGACCCGTCAACCCTCACCACGGTAGCCGGAGCCGTGCAGTCCGTCGGCGGCTTCGTCACCGGCCCGGGGCAAGCCAGCGCCGTGGTCAGCGTCATCTCCGGCCTGTCCTCCGGCGGCCAGTATCTGGACGGAGTGTTGAAGACGGCTGGCGCGGCGCCGATGTCGAGTCCGGCGGCGGAAATGGTGTCGGCGCAGACGCCGGTGTCGGCTGCCGCCGGTTCCAGTCCGGTCGTCACCGACGCGGCTACGACCGGCGCGCCCACGCGACTTGCCGCGGCGGGAGCGGCGCCGGCGGGCTGGACACCCGCCGCACCAGCCGCCGGACCTGCGCCGGCAGTGGCGGCCGGCGGTGTGCCGACGTCCGTCGAGTCAGGCGACGGCTCGCTGGTCGGATACTCGGCTGCGGGGGGAATGGCCGGCGCCGCCGGGACGAGACGCACCTCCCGCACGGCAAGCGGCCCGGACAGCGCCGTCGCCCCGGAGCGAAAGGCTCCCGTCACGCTGAAGCAGGCGCTGACCGAGGTCTCCGCCGATCCGGAATCGGTGCAGCACTGGCACACTGACAAAGCGCAGCTGGGGAACCTGTTGGATCGGCTGTCGGCCGATCCGGGCGTCCACGCCGTGCATCTGTCCGACGGCTAACTCTGATCCGATGGTCAGTCAGCGACCGGGACGCCGGCCGCCTTCAGCAGGGTGGCTTTGCTGACCTCCCAGCGAGCGCTGACGACCTCGATACCCCAGACCGGGATCGACATCACCAGTCCGCGGACCACCACCATCACGGTGTCCATGTAGGCCCGCGCGGAGAATCCCGGCGCCGGTACGGGTAACGCTTCAGCGGAGGCGACGGCCAGTCCGTAGATGTGTTGCTCCAGCGACTTCACGGTCTTAGCCAGTTGCGGGTCGGTCCAACACGCCACCCACAACTGGGCGACCGAAAGCGCTTGCGGAGTGGTGAATTCGCACCAGATCAGGTCGAGGTATCCGCCCAGATCGAGCGTGGCGGTCGCGGCCGTCTCTTCGAAGTGGATGCGGGCCTGGTTAGCCAGTTCGAAGGCGAGCTGGGCGACCGCCGCGGTCACCAGGTCATCGCGGGTCGGGAAGTGGTACATCACCGTGCTTTGCGACACGGTCGCGGCGCCGGCGACGCGGCGCGTCGTCACCGCGACGACACCCTCGGTCCGTAGTAGTTCGACCGCCGCACTCACCAGCGCTTGACGCGTCGCGGCGCGCTGTTCGGCCCGCGAACCGTTTTTCATTGGGATTCCCCTATTGCGTTGACAGATCCGTCACAGCTAATATGACTGTTCAGATGAACAGTCAACTAGGGCTCGGTCGTCATTTCCGCTGTTCAGGCCTGAGGACCTTGCCGTGAGGCAATTGTAAGGACTACCGATGACCTTCGCGTTTCGTCTCGACAACACCAGCCGGCCGCTGCACGCACTCGCCGTACCGCTGGCCATCACCTCCGCCGTCACCCTTGGGGTGTCGCCGGCGCTGAATCCCCTAGTCACGGCTGAGACAAAGACGGTTCTGACTCCAGCGAAGTTGTTGGACACCGAGGCGTGGATCATGGGCGGCAGCGGCCTGCCGATCCCGCCCCAGAGCTACATGGACGCGCTCTTTGCCCGCTACATCGACCCGGCCACCCCGTTCTTCGACGGCCAGCCCCGTTATCCGGTGGATAAGACGAATCCCCTGTTCACACCGGAGGGCCTCTACCCCAACAGTGGCGTCAAGAGTCTGGAACTGGATCCGTCGATCGCCCAGGGCGTCACCATCCTGCACAACACGATCAACCAGCAGATCGCCGAGGGAAACAACCTCGTCGTACTGGGCTACTCGCAAAGCACCACCATTTCCACGATTGTGATGCGCGACCTGCTGGCACTGCCTGCCGACCAGCAGCCGACCGCCGACCAGCTGTCCTTCGTACTGCTCGGCGCCCCCAACAATCCCAACGGCGGCCTGTTCGAACGATTCAATGTCCTCAACGATGGCAGCTACCCGACCATCCCGAGTCTGGGTATCACGTTCAACGGCGCCATCCCGGACGGCACCCCGTGGGACACCTCCGTCTACACCCTCGAATACGACGGCTACGCCGACTTCCCGAAGTACCCGATCAATTTCCTGGCCGACCTTAACGCTGTCCTGGGCATCATCTACGAGCACGTGATCTACCCGAGCCTGACCGCCGAACAACTGGCGACGGCCATCGAATTGCCGATGAGCGCGGGTTATGACGGCAACACCCATTACTTCATGATTCCCAGCGAGATACTGCCGCTGTTGATGCCGCTGCACTCGATCCCGGTCATCGGCCAGCCGCTCTACGACCTACTGGAACCGGATATGCGGATCCTGGTGAACCTCGGCTACGGCAGCATCACCGACGGCTGGTCCGCCGGCCCGGCCAATGTGGCCACCCCGTTCGAGTTGTTCCCGACAGACCTCAACTGGGGTGAGGTCCTGACGGCTTTGGGCAATGGGGCGCAACAAGGCTGGAACGACTTCGTCAACGACCTGTCGAACCTGTCCTTCCCCACTGCCTCCGATGTCCTGGGCACCTCGGCGGGCGACGTCACGTCGTTCGCGTTGCCCAGCCTCAGTGAACTCGCCAACGCGTTCAGCAGCATCACCTCGACGGCTTATGCCGCGCTGCTTCCCACCGCCGACATCCTCAACGCCCTGCTCACCACCGCACCGGCGTACTCATTCGAGGTGTTCGCCCAAGAACTCGCCCAAGGCGACATCGTCAACGCCATCGGGTTGCCGATCGCCGGCATCCTCGGATTAGGCACGCTGGGAGTCGGTTTCGAATACCTCGCACTCAACGGCGCGGTCAGCGACATCACCGCGACCCTCCAGGATCTGTTCACGGCCTGAGGCCGCACTCGATTACCCGGCCGCGACGGCGCCCTCGCCGCCCGCCGGGGGCTTCTTTAAGGCCGCGCCAGAACAGATCGATCATCAGCTCGCCGGCTTCGTCGACGTCGATGTCGCCGGTGCTGACCCGGCTGGCGATCGCCTCGCCTGCGCCCACCAGTGCGACCGCCATCAACTCGAAGTCGAGGCCCGGTTCGGGTTTACGCGTGCCGGCCCGCAGCAGCCGGCCGACCAGCTCGATGATTCGCTCGCGGCCCTCACGCACGGTGTGGGCGAACGCCTGCGAACTGGTGGCCTGGGTGTACATCACGATCCACGACGCCCGGTTGGCATCGATGTAGCGCAAGAACGCCCCAATCGTATTGCGCAGCATGTCTTTCGGGGACTGCTGGAAGTCGATGCCGGTGCGCACCGTCTCGACGAAGCGGCGCAGTTCGCGGTCCAGACATGCCCCGAACAGCTCTTCTTTGGAGCCGTAGTACAGGTAGAGCATCGGCTTGGAGATCTGCGCGGCGGCGGCGATCGAATCCATCGAGGTCTCGTGGTAGCCGTTCATCGAGAACATCTGCACCGCGGCGTCGAGCATCTGCTGTTCGCGCACGGCCCGCGGTAACCGCTTGCTACCAGCTGCCATCGCCTCGAGGTCCTTCCGCGCTCCCCCTCGGCACGATCTTACCGAAGAGTAACTTGTGTGCTGCCCGCGCCGCCGGAATCAGCCGCGGCAGTGCGTACCAGGCTTCTTGACCGCGGTCACCCGTGCCAGCGAGGCCTCGACCGCCTCCTGCTTCAGCTCACCGGCGGACACCGCCTGCTCCAACCGGTCCAGCACCGCCGGCACCTCGTCGGTGGTGACCCACAGCGCGATGTCGACACCAGCCGCCAAGCTGCGCAGCACCGCTTCGGCGACCCCGTAGTGCTCGGTGATCGCCGCCATCGACGACAGGTCATCGCTGAACACCGGGCCATCGAACGCCGGCCCGTGATAGTCGGTGCCGGTGCGCAGCAGCTTGACCGCCGCCGGACTCAGGCTGGCGGGATCCTCGGTCAGGCCGGGCACCTCCAGGTGGCCCATCATCACCGCCACCGGAGCCTGGGTGACCAGGGTGCGGTAGGGCACCAAGTCGTTGTCCTGCAACTGCGCCAGGGGCGGGGTGACCACCGCACCGGCGGTATGCGAATCCCCGGAACCGTGGCCGTGGCCAGGGAAGTGCTTGAGCACCGGCAACAGCCCGGCGTCCCGCAGACCCTGCGCGTAGGCGCCGGCGTATTCGGTGACCTTGGCCGGGTCCGAACCGAACGAACGGTCACCGATCACGGTGTCGTCGTCGGTATCGGAGTCCACCACGTCGACGACCGGTGCGAAATCGACGGTGATACCCAGGTCAGCCATCTTGCGGCCCCGCTCGGCGGCCAGCTCACGTACTTGCGCGGCGCTACTGCTCTGCGCCAGTTCCTTCGCCGACGGCGACTTCCCGATCAGCGACGACAGCCGCGACACCCGGCCGCCCTCCTCGTCCACGCTGACCGCCAGCGGCAGCAGCCCGCCGGTTCCCGCGATCTCCTTGAGCGAACCGTCGGTAAGCATGGACAGATCGGTCCAGCTGCCGATGAAGATGCCGCCGACGTGGTGATCGGTGACCACCGCGCGGGCATCGGCCGCGTCGCGAACCCCCACCATCAGCAGCTGCGCCAGCTTGTCGCGCAGCGGCAGGCGGGCCAGCAAGTCGCAGTCCGGGTCGACTGACGGGGCAGCAGCCGTCGCACTAGGCGACGCCGCAGCCTCCGACGACGGTGCGGGCGTGTCACTACGGTGCGAGCACGACGTGACGAGGGCCGGCAGCACCGCGGCGGCCAGCAGCAGACCGGGCAGTGGTCGAGTCAGCGATCCAGGCATCGCACCATGCTGTCACGGCCGGAACCGCGGGGTCATGCAAGGCCCACGTGCTACGTTGGCGGTCGGGGGCCAGCGGGGGCTGATGTTGATGGCGCCCCGATCTACGTCGCGAGAGTGCAGAAGGAGCCTGACCATGCCTCGGTTCGTGGTGCCGGCCGCCATAAGCATCGTCGTGGGGGTGTTGCTGGGTGCGGCGGCCGTCTTCGGGGTCACGCTGATGGTGCAACAAGACACCAAGCCGCAGATCGCCGGGGGCGACCCGCAGTCCTCGGTGCTGAACAGGGTGGAATACGGCAACCGCGGCTGACCTGCGGACGCCGGCAACACCCGACTGTACGCCGGCAACGCCGCAGGCTGTGACGCCGTTGTCTCGGCGCTGGTTGTGGCTGGTCGGCGGGATATCTCTGACTTTCAGCCTGCTGCAGGCACCCGGACGGATCTCTCCGGACACCAAACTTGACCTGACCATCGCTCCGCTGCGGTTTCTGGCTCGCGCCGCCAACCTGTGGAGCAGCGAACTGCCGTTCGGCCAGGTGCAGAACCAGGCGTACGGCTACCTGTTCCCGCACGGCACCTTCTTCCTGGCCGGTGACCTACTGGGGCTGCCCGGCTGGATCGTTCAGCGGCTGTGGTGGGCGGCGCTGCTCACGGTGGGGTTCTGGGGCCTGCTGCGGGTCGCTGAGACATTGCGGATCGGGACCCCGACGGCACGGTTGATCGGCGCCGCCGCGTTCGCCCTATCGCCACGAGTGCTCACCACCCTGGGCTCGATCTCCTCCGAGACGCTGCCGATGATGCTGGCCCCCTGGGTGTTACTGCCGGTCATCCGGGCGCTGGGGGCCCCCGGTGATCCGAGCCAGGACACCCCGGGGCGGTCCGCGCGGGTGCTGGCCGGCCAGGCTGGGGTCGCGGTTGCGTTGATGGGCGCCGTCAACGCCGTCGCGACGCTGGCGGGTTGCCTTCCGGCGATGATCTGGTGGCTGTGTCATCGCCCGAACCGGCGCTGGTGGCGGTTCACCGGCTGGTGGCTGCTGGCGCTGGCGCTGGCGGTGACCTGGTGGGTGGTGGCCCTGCTGCTGCTGGGCCGGGTCAGCCCGCCGTTCCTGGACTTCATCGAATCGGCCGGCGTCACCACCCGGTGGACATCGCTGACCGAGATGCTGCGCGGCACCCACAGCTGGACACCGTTCGTCGCGCCGAACGCCACGGCCGGGGCGCCGCTGGTCACCCGCCCGGTGATGATCCTGGGCACCTGCCTGGTCGCGGCCGCCGGCCTGGCCGGACTGACCGGCCTGCTGTCTCGACGCTCACCCGGCGCCGGACGGCTGGTCACCATGCTGCTGATCGGGGTGACACTGCTGGCCATCGGCTATGCCGGTGGACTGGGCTCGCCGCTGTCCCACTCGGTGCAGGCCTTCCTGGACGGGGCCGGGGCGCCGCTGCGCAACCTGCACAAACTCGAGTCGGTGATTCGGATCCCGATCGTC
The DNA here is from genome assembly GCA_964292075.1 of uncultured Mycolicibacter sp. GTDB lineage: Bacteria > Actinomycetota > Actinomycetes > Mycobacteriales > Mycobacteriaceae > Mycobacterium. The sequence continues at coordinate 2,640 of CAXYUC010000166.1, read as the reverse complement.
CTGGGGCTCACCCATCTGCTGGGCCGCATCCCGTTGCCGGGCAGTGCGCCGGTGCCGGTGTGGCGGCGCGCGTTCGCCCACCCCGAACACCACAAGTCAGCCGCGGTCGGTCTGGTGGTCCTGACCGCTCTGCTGGTCTCCACATCACTGGCCTGGACCGGACGGCTCACCCCGCCGGGCACCTTCAGTGCGATGCCGCAGTATTGGCGCGACGCCGCCACCTGGCTCGCCGAACACAACAACGGCGGCCCCACCCCCGGCCGGGTGCTGGTGGCACCGGGAGCGCCGTTCGCCACCCAGACCTGGGGCACCAGCCACGACGAACCCCTGCAGGTCCTCGATGTCGGCCCGTGGGGGGTGCGCGACTCGATCCCGCTCACCCCGCCGCAGACCATTCGGGCGCTCGACTCGGTGCAGCGCCTGTTCGCCGCCGGCCGCCCGTCCGCCGGCCTGGCCGACACCCTGATCCGGCAAGGCATCTCCTACCTGGTGGTGCGCAACGATCTGGACCCCGACACCTCACGGTCGGCCCGGCCCCTGCTGGTGCACCGCGCTGTCGACGGTTCACCGGGATTGCAGCGAGTAGCCCAGTTCGGTGATCCCGTCGGGTCAGGCACGATCCCGGGATTCGTCGCCGACAGCGGCCTGCGGCCGGCCTATCCGGCGATCGAGATCTACCGAGTCGGCGACCAGGCGGCCGGTGCAAACCCGGGCGCGCCGTACCTGACCGACCTTGACGCGATGCCGCGGGTCGACGGCGGCCCGGAGGTGTTGCTGCGACTCGACGAACACCGCCGACTTCGCGGTGAGCCGGTGCTGGGCCCGGTGCTGATGACCGCTGACGCCCGCCGCGCGGACTTGGGCACACCCGTAGTCACCGTCACCGACACGCCGCTGGCTCGCGAGACCGACTACGGCCGGGTCGATGACCACTCGTCCACGATCCGGGCAGCCGGCGACGCCCGGCATACCCTCAGCCGGGTTCCGGACTATCCGACACCCGGCGCCAGTACCGTGTTCGGCGGTTGGCTCGGAGGCCGGCTCACCGCCTCCAGCTCCTCCTCGGACGCCACCACGCTGCCCGACGTCGCGCCGTCGACCTCACCGGCCGCCGCCATCGACGGCGACTCGGGAACCGCGTGGGTATCGAACGCCTTGCAGTCGGCGGTCGGCCAGTGGCTGCAGGTGGACTTCGACCACCCGCTGACCAACGGCACCATCACCTTGACGCCCAGTGCGACGGCCGTCGGCGCGCAGGTGCGGCGGATCCAGATCTCCACCGTCAACGGCACCACCACGCTGCGGTTCGACCGCGCCGGTGAACCCCTGATCGCCGCGCTGCCCTACGGCGAAACGCCCTGGGTGCGGATCACCGCGTCGGGCACCGACGACGGCTCCCCCGGCGTGCAGTTCGGCATCACCGATCTGGCGATCACCCAGTACGACGCGTCGGGCTTCGCGCATCCAGTCGACCTGCACCACACCGCGCTGGTTCCCGCGCCACCCGCGGGCTCCCAGGTGGCGCAGTGGGACCTGGGTACGGGTCTGCCGGGCCGGACCGGTTGTGCGACGGCCGACGGCGCGGTGCGCTGCGCGGCATCGATGATGCTGGAGCCCGAGGAGCCCGCCACCTTCAGCCGCACCCTGAACGTGCCGCGGCCCATGTCAGTGACCCCGACCGTCTGGGTGCGCCCGCGTCAGGGCCCGAACCTGGTCGACTTGGTCGCCGAGCCGGGCGCCCTGCGGGCCCGCGGCGACGCCGACGTCCTCGACGTGCTGGGGTCGGCCTATGCCGCCGCCGACGGTGACCCGGGAACGGCATGGACGGCGTCGCAGCGAGTGGTCGCGCACCGCTCCCCGCCGACCCTGACCATCACCTTGCCGCGGCCGATCAAGGTGACCGGAGTCCGGTTCACTCCCAGCCAATCCCCGCTGCCGGCGCATCCCACGCTGGTCGCCATCGACCTGGGCTCCGGCCCCCAAGTACGGGACCTGGCGGAATCCGACGATCAGCAAGTGCGGTTGCTGCCGCGGGTCACCGAGACCGTGACGATCAGCCTGCTGGGGTGGGAGGACGTGATCGACCGCACCGCGATCGGCTTCGATCAGCTCAAGCCGCCGGGGCTGGCCGAGGTCAGTGTGCTCGGCGCCGACGGACGTCCCGTTGCCCCCGCCGATCACGCCCGCAACCGGTCGCGTCCGGTCCACGTCGACTGCGACCACGGCCCGATCATCGCGATCGCCGGCCGGTTCGTGCACACCTCGATCACCACCACGGTCGGCGCGCTGCTCGACGACGAGCCGGTGGCGGCGCAGGCCTGCGCTCTGCGTCCGATCGCGTTGCCGCCCGGCGCGCAGGAATTGATGGTCAGCCCGGGCCCGGCGTTCGTCGGCGACGGAGCGGCGCTGTCCGGCTGAATCGTGAATCTGCGTCCGGCGGGCATAGGGATCTGAAGGACCTGGAATTCCTTCGGGAGAATCTCCCACGTGCGGGTGTCCGCCGTGTTCATGGCAATCTTGTAGGCGGCCAGGCCGACGGTCTTGACCATGGAGGTCAGCATGGTGCCCGGCTGCAAGTGGTTCTGGTTGGTATCCACGCCGATGGCCAGCTTGCCTTCATCCTTGGCGGCCTGATAGTCG
>CAXYUC010000165.1:0-9414 GCA_964292075.1 uncultured Mycolicibacter sp. | reverse complement strand
GTCCCCACCAGGCGCGGGTGGTGGAGGCGGCAGCGGTGGCGCCAGTGGCGGCGGTACAGGCGGCCAGGGTGGAGTCGGCGGGAGGGCCGGGGCGGGCGGTTTCCTCAACGCGCCGACCGGCGGGGGCGGCGGTGGCGGGGGTGGCGCCGGTGACGGTGGGACTGGCGGTAGGGGCGGCAACGGCGGTGACGGCGCTTCAGGTGATTCAGCTGCCGCTGCGGGAACCGGCGGGATCGGTGGCGCCGCCAATGGTGGGACCGGTGGGGACGGCGGCAACGGCGGCAACGGCGGCAGCAACAATGAACTCAGCACCGGCGGGAACGGCGGTAACGGCGGGCAAGTCGGTCCACACGGCGACGGTCGCGGCGGAGACGGCGGCAATGGCGCCAATGGCCTCTCGGCCGGACCCGGTGGCAACGGTGGCAACGGCGGCAGCGACGGCACTCCTGGAACCCCCGGCGCCCCCGGATAAATATCTCCGACGGAATCGTCCAGTTCGGAGCCAGCCAACCGACAGGGCATAGGCGTACGTTCTGCTCGTGTCGGCGGCAGGGGCGTCGGCTGGCTCGTTGAAAGGCTCGTGACATGTTCGTTCGTCGTATTCGCACCGGGTTAGTCGGCATGGGTGTGGCGGGCGGGGCGGCGGGGGCGGCGGCACGGGTCGGGATAGGCGCCGCGCACGCCGATGACGGCACCGAGGACATCACGGGCTGGACGGTGACACTGACCGGCGGCAGTGCCGATGGCAGCCTGTTTCCCCCGGCCACACTGTCGGACCCCAGCGATTCATTGGGGCTGGGCACCGCGCCGATAGTGGGCGGCTTTGACAGCGTGCCAGCTACATCGCTCAGCGCCATCGGGTCGAACGAGTCATTTGCTACGCCCCTGTCGACAGCCGATACCGCCGACAACCTCTTCATCCAGGACAACTGGTTCCCGGGATTCGAGATCGCCTCCGTTCAAGCTGGCCAGAACGAGGGCGTCATGTCGCTTCTGGTGCCTGATGCTGATGGCAAAGTCATTGACCTTTTCAACTTCAGCACCCCGGACCCTGCGCCGCTGTTCAACCCGGGCGCGACGGGCCCGATCGACATCGGCGGGGTTGCACTGGCCGACTCGCAGGACGGGGCATTGCTCAACGACCTCTTCGGCGCGGCGTTCCAAGGCGACAGCGCCGACTGGAGCAATGCGATGACGCTGTTCGATGACTGGCTCGGTATCGACCCATCGGTCGGTCTTTGACGCTCAGGCCAGAGCGCAAGAACTCGGCCCAGGTGCGTACACCTGGCCCGAGTTGCCGTTTCAGAGGTGGGTTTACGCCTCTTCGGAGTCTTCCTCGTCCTTGCTGGTGAAGACCTCCCGGGTCCGCTCGACCGCGTGCGTGGCGATCTCCATCGAGTCCTGGACGATCGCGTTGACACCACCGGAGATGTCTCCGCGAATGATGTCACCGGCGTCCTCGACGATGTCCGAGGCCTTCTCGACGGCGTGCGTGGCGATGTCACGGGCTGCGTTGAACGCGTCCTTGGGAGTGATGGCCATGGAAGTCTCCTGTCGGTGGCTGTCGGGTCTGACTCTAGACGCCGGACAGCGTGCGTGCAGTGTCTAGGCGACCCGGGCGCCCGGAGCGCCCTCCGGCTCAATCGTGGCCGCCCCCAACGGGGAGTGGCGGGCCCGGCGCAGCCGGCGCTCCAGCCCGATCGCACCGGCCGACAGCGCCATATTTCCGCTGATCATCAGTGCCGCGATCACCAGCAACGCAGGCAGGTAGTTGCTGTACTGAGAGCCGACGACGGTGCCTTGGCGCACCATCTCCACAAACGTGATCTGGTAGCCGATTGCGGTGTCCTTGAGCACCACCACCAGTTGGGACACCAGCACCGGCAGCATTGCGGTGACGGCCTGCGGCAGCAGGACCAGGCGCATCGATTGGCCCCAACCCAGCCCCAACGCGGCGGCCGCCTCGGACTGCCCGCCGGGCAGGGCTTTCACTCCCGCCCGCACGATCTCGGCGATGACCGCGCCGTTGTAGAGGGTCAGCCCGGTGACCACCCCGGCCAGCGCGAGCCGTTGCGGCGGAAATGCGTTGAGCAGCCCATAGACGAAATAGGCGAAGATCATCATGATCAGCACCGGAATCGCCCGGAAGAACTCCACGGCCACCGCACAAGTCCAGCGAACCGGCCTGATCTGCGACAGCCGGCCGATCCCGAGCCCGACCCCCAGGATCAGCGCGAGCCCGATGGACCAGGCCGCCGCGGTCAGCGTGCCCACCACCCCGGGCAGCACGTAGGTGCGCCACAGGTCCGCGGTCAGAAACGGCGTCCACTTCTCCGCGGTCAGCTGGCCTTTGGCCGACAACCGCGAATAGATCACCCAGCCCAGTAGTCCGCCAGCCAGCACCGTCGCCACCGACATGGCGCGGTAGCGGGCGCGGGCCCGGGGCCCCGGGGTGTCGAACAGCACCGTCGCGCGTGGCGCGGACCTCATCGCGACACCGCCCAGCGCCGGTCCAGGTATCCGAACAACAGGCCCAGCGGAAGGGTGAGCACGACGAAGCCGGCGGCGAACACCGCGCCCACCCCGAGCAGCGCCGCGGTGTTCTCGGTCATCGACTTCATCAGCAGCGCCGCCTCGGCGACCCCGATCGCAGAGGCCAGGGTGGTGTTTTTCGTCAGCGCGATCAGCACCGAGCCCAGTGGGATGATCACGGCCCGAAAAGCCTGGGGAAGCAAGATGATCCGCAGGTTCTGGGTGAAGCTCAGTCCCAGCGAGCGAGCAGCCTCGGCCTGGCCGATGCCCACGGTGTTGACGCCGGAGCGCACCGCCTCGCACACGAACGACGCGGTGTACACACTCAGCCCGAGCACTGCCAGGCGAAAGTTGCTGTCGTCGATCGATGTCGGCGACTGCGGATCGGTCAGCGAGACTCCCAGCGTCTGGGCTAGGCCGAACGAGCACAGCAGCAACAGCAGGGTCAGCGGGGTGTTGCGCACCAGATGGACATAGCCGCCGCCGAGCCACCGCAGCACCGGTATCGGAGCCAGCCGCATCGCGGCCAACCCGGTGCCCAAGATCAGCGCCAGCGTGCCGGACAACACCGCCAATTCGACGGTGACGGTGAAGGATTGGAGGATCTGTCCTCGATACTCGGCGAACATCATCGTTCGATCGGTGGCGGCTCGGGCACCGCGAATCCGGCGGGGCCGAAATTGTTCACGAATGCCGCCCGCCACGAACCGTCGCGTTCCATCTGCTCGAGGGCGTCGTTGATCCGCTGCCGCAACCCGTCGTTGCCCTTTTGCACGCCGATCCCGTAGAGCTCCTGCGAGAACCGTTCACCGACCAGCTTGAAGGCCCCGGGGTTCTGGGCGGCGTAGCCGGCCAGGATCACATCATCGGTGGTCACCGCGTCGATCGCGCCGTTGCGCAGCGCCTCCACGCACGCCGAGTAGGTGTCGTAGCGCTGCAGTTGCACGCCCGGATAACGGTCCTTGATTCGTTGGGCCGGGGTGGAGCCCGACACCGAACACAGCTTCTTGTGCCGTTGCAACGACGCGGTACCGGTGATGTCGGTGTTGTCGGCGCGCACCAACAGCGACTGCCCGGTGAGCAGGTAGGGGCCGGCGAAGTCGACCTTCTGGCGCCGGGAATCGGTGATCGAATAGGTGGCCACCAGGTAATCGACCTGGCCGTTGCGCAGCAGCATCTCGCGCTGACCGGACGGGGCCTCGATCCAGGCGATGCGGTCGGGCGGGTATCCCAGCCGGGCCGCCACGTAGCGGGCCACCTCGACATCGAATCCGCTGAGCGTGCCGTCGGGCCTCTTAACGCTCAGACCGGGCTGGTCGAACTTGACACCGATGGTGATCTTGCCGCTGTCGTGAGCAGTACACGCCCCGCAGAGCGCGGCCAATGCGGACGCCACCGCCAGGACCGCCCAGGCCCGTGCCAGCACGCGCAGGGATCGCACCGTCAGCATCAGTGGTCGAGGACCTTAGCGAGAAAGTCTTGGGCCCGTGCGGATTTCGGGGACCCGAAGAACTCTGCGGGGGCGGCTTCCTCGACGATGGCGCCGTCGGCCATGAACACCACTCGGCCGGCTGCGCGCCGGGCGAAGCCCATCTCGTGGGTGACCACCACCATGGTCATCCCGTCGTCGGCGAGCGTGGTCATCACATCGAGTACCTCGCTGATCATCTCCGGGTCCAGGGCACTGGTCGGCTCGTCGAACAGCATCACTTTCGGGTTCATCGCCAGTGAACGTGCGATCGCCACCCGCTGCTGCTGCCCGCCGGACAACTGTGCGGGGTGCTTGTGAGCCTGATCGGCCACCCCGACCCGCTCCAGCAGTGCCATCGCCTGGCGCTGCGCCTGCGCTCGGGGCATCTTGTGCACCTTCATCGGTGCCAGTGTGACGTTGTCCAGGATGGTCTTGTGCGGAAACAGGTTGAACGACTGGAACACCATGCCGACCTGGGCCCGCAGCCGGGCCAGCGCCGCGCCTTCGGCCGGCAGCGGCTGCCCGTCGACGGCTATCGCGCCGGAGTCGACGACTTCGAGCCGGTTGATGGTGCGGCACAGGGTCGACTTGCCCGAACCCGACGGGCCGAGGATCGCCACCACCTCACCGCGGGCGACCTCGAGGTTGATGTTTTTGAGCACGTGCAGGCCGCCGAAGTACTTGTTGACGTCTCGGATGGCGATCATCGGCACCGGATCCGGTCCGCCGCTGGTCATGGCATCAGACCCTACCCAGGAAGCCATCGCGGGGGCGCCGCTATCGGCCGGGTCACTCCGATCGACTCGGGCGCGGCCAGCGGCCGTACCATAGTCCGGGTGAGTTTGCCGGTGATTTCCGAACAGATGCGCACCTACCAGGTGCGTACCTACGGCTGTCAGATGAATGTTCACGACTCCGAACGCATCGCCGGCATGCTCGAGCAGGCCGGTTACCGCCGGGCTGCCGATGACGCCGACGCCGACCTGGTGGTCTTCAACACCTGCGCGGTGCGGGAGAACGCGGACAACAAGCTCTACGGCAACCTGAGCCACTTGGCACCCAACAAGCGCAGCAACCCCGACATGCAGATCGCCGTTGGCGGCTGCCTGGCGCAAAAGGACAAGGACAGCGTGCTGAGTCGCGCGCCGTGGGTGGACGTCGTCTTCGGCACCCACAACCTGGGGTCGTTGCCGGCACTGCTGGAGCGCGCCCGGCATAACCGCAGCGCCCAGGTCGAGATCGTCGAATCGCTGCGGGAGTTCCCGTCGTCGCTACCCGCCGCGCGGGACTCGGCCTATTCGGCCTGGGTTTCCATCTCGGTCGGCTGTAACAACAGCTGCACCTTCTGCATCGTGCCGTCGTTACGCGGCCGCGAGGTGGACCGCAGCCCCGACGACATCCTCGCCGAGGTGCGGGCACTGGCCGCCGAAGGCGTTCTCGAGGTAACCCTGCTGGGCCAGAACGTCAACGCCTACGGTGTCTCGTTCGCCGACCCGGAGCTCCCGCGCGACCGCGGTGCGTTCGCGTCGCTGCTGCGGGCCTGCGGGAACATCGACGGTCTGGAACGGGTCCGCTTCACCTCGCCGCATCCGGCCGAGTTCACCGACGACGTCATCGAGGCGATGGCCCAGACCCCGAACGTCTGCCCCACCCTGCATATGCCGCTGCAGTCCGGCTCGGACCGGGTGCTGCGGGCGATGCGCCGTTCCTACCGCGCCGAGCGCTATCTGGGCATCCTCGACCGGGTGCGGGCCGCCATCCCGGACGCCGCCATCACCACCGACCTGATCGTCGGGTTTCCCGGTGAGACCGAGCAGGACTTCGACGAGACCCTTGAGGTGGTGGCCGCCGCCCGGTTCTCGGCCGCGTTCACCTTCCAGTACTCCAAGCGGCCTGGAACACCGGCGGCCGAGCTGCCCGATCAACTGCCCAAAGAGGTTGTCCAGCAACGCTACGACCGGCTGATCGAGCTGCAGGAGCAGATCTCCTGGGACGAGAATCGGGCCCAGATCGGGCGCACCGTCGAACTGCTGGTGGCGGTCGGTGAGGGCCGCAAGGACGCCCAGACGGCCCGGATGAGCGGCCGAGCACGCGACGGCCGGTTGGTGCACTTCGCTCCGGGGACCGCGCAGGTGCGTCCCGGCGACGTGGTGACCACGACGGTGACCGGTGCCGCACCGCACCATCTGCTGGCCGACGGGGCGCTGTTGAGCCACCGGCGTACCCGGGCCGGTGACAGCCATGCCGAACCAGCGCCCGGTGTTGGACTGGGCATGCCCAAGATGCCGGGGGTGGCGCGATGAGCCGCAAAGGGGAACACCAGCACGACTTCGAGGCCTACCGCGCCGACATCGAAGCCGCCGAGCGGCGCGTCGCCGGGGAAATCGACCCGGGCGGCAGGGGGCTGGTCGTGGCGATCTGCGTATTCGTGCTGCTGGGGTCATTCCTGTTGCCGCACACCGGTGCCGTCCGCGGCTGGGACGTCCTGTTCCCCGGCGAGGGCACCGACGAAGCCCTGGTGACGCTGCCGTCGCGGCTGTTCATGTGGCTGGCGTTGGTGTTCGGGGTGGGGTTCTCGCTGCTGGCCTTGGTGACCCGGCGCTGGACGGTGGCCTGGGTGGCACTGGCGGGCTCGGCGGTGGCCGGCGCCGTCGGACTCCTGGCCGTGTGGTCCCGGCAGACCGCGGTAGCGGGCGACCCGGGCCCGGGGATCGGACTGATCCTGGGCTGGATCACGCTGATCGTGCTGACCTTTCACTGGGCCCGCGTGGTGTGGTCGCGCACCGCTCTGCAGCTCGCCGCGGAGGCCGAGCGCAGGCAGAGCACCGCGCAGCTGCAATCACGAAACCTGCTCGATGATCTCGGCCGTCCAAAGGACCAGCCACCGGCCGAACCGGGGGAGTAACTCCGGGGCCGGTCCGGGGGCATACCCGGCCGGGCGTCAGCGCCGGTTGAGCGCCTGTTCGGCGGCCTGGGCCCATTGCCGCCACTGCTCGGCGTTGGCGGTGGCCTCGGCGGCCTCCTTGCCCCGACCCGCGGCCTGAGCCTTGAGTGCTTGACGTTCGTACTGTTCGGCACGGCTGCGGAACTGGGCGGCCCGGGCTTCGGCTTCGGGATCCACCACGGCCGCCTCAGCGGCGGCACCGGCGTCACGCACCTTTTTCTCCACCGCCCGCAGGCGCCGTTCCAACTCGGCGGACCGTTCCCGTGGCGCCTTGCCCAGCGCATCCCACTTGGTGACGATCGAGCGCAGCGCGGCGCGCGCGGCGTTCTGGTTGACCGGGTCGATCCGCTCCGCCTCGACCAGCAGGGCCTCCTTGGCGGTGGCGTTAGCCTCCAGCTCGGCGTCACGTTCGGCGTTCACGGCATTCCGGGCGGCGAAGAACGTGTCCTGGGCGGCCTTGAATCGCTGCCACAGCGCCTCGTCGACGTCCTTGGAGGCCCGCCCGGTCGTCTTCCAGGTGGCGAGCAGCTGCCGGAACGTGGCGCTGGTCGAGGCCCAGTCGGTGGAACCCGAGAGCTCCTCGGCCCGCTTGCACAGCCGTTCCTTCTCCTCGCGCGCCCCGGCGCGCCCGCGGTCGAGGTCGGCGAAGTGCGAGCCGCGCCGCCGGTTGAAGCCGTCGCGGGCCGCGGCGTAGCGCTTCCACAGCGCGTCGTCGACCTTGCGGTCCAGGCCGGTGATGGTGCGCCATTCGTCGAGAATCGCGCGGAGCCGGTCGCCGGTGGTCTTCCACTGCGTCGAGTTCGCGGCCAACTCCTCGGCTTCGGCGGCCAGCGCCTCCTTGCGTGCGGTCGCCGCTGCCCGATGCTCATCGCGCTGCGCACGGCCGGCCGCGGCGATGGTGTTGGCGTGCTCGGTGACCGCCGCGATCCGCGCGGCCAGCGCCTCGACGTCACCGAGGACGCTGGCGGTCGGCAACTGCTCGGCCAGTGCCGCCGCGGACGCCTTGATCTTGCGGGCGTCGCCGCTGCCGGACGACAACCGCTCCTCGAGCAGGGTCACTTCGGTGCTCAGGTCGTCGTACCGGCGGCCGAAGTGGGCGAACGCGGCTTCGCGGTCACCGGCCTGCCAGGAGCCGATCTGGCGCTCACCGGTCGACGTGACCAGCCACACCGTGCCGTCGTCGTCGACCCGCCCGAATCGGTGCGGATCAACGGTGGGCGGCGGCCCGATGACGGCCGGCGCAGGCCGGGCACCCGGTTTGGGTCCAGGGCGGGGCCCTGGGCGCGGAACCGGACGTGGGGTGGGGGCGGGCGAACCGCTGTCAGTGGTCATCGCTGTCGTCACCTAACCCTTCGCGGGATAACCCGCGCATCTGCCGCGCACCGCGGCGCCTTCGAACTGTCTAGAAGCATTCAAGAGTATTCAAGCAGTTACCCGCCACACTGTGCCGCCAACCGGCGGTTCAGCGAGGCGGTAGCCTGTCCGATCGCCACCGGTGTCATCCGCGGCACCCGCAGACTCCTAGGAGGCCGGCATTGGCGAAAGAGACCCTCGCCGTGCTGCTTGCACTGGGTGCGGCGCTGTTCAGCGCCGTCAGCGACGTGCTCCAGCAGCGCAGTGCCCACCAGGTCGGTGACCAGGGGATCGGGGCCGCCGCGCTGTTCTCCCGGCTGTTGACCGACCGGCAGTGGTGGGTCGGCACGCTGTCCGGTCTGGTGGGTTTGGGCCTGCAGGCCGTGGCGCTCGGCCTCGGATCGGTACTGCTGGTGGAGTCGGTGCTGGTCACGTCGCTGTTGTTCGCGCTGCCGCTGGGTGCCCGCCAATCTGGTCGTCGCCTAGGGAGTTCGGTCTGGCTGTGGTCGGCGCTGCTGGTCGCCGCCGAGTCCATCATCATCACCGTCGGCCATCCCACCGCCGGGCAGGCGAGGGCGTCGCTGGAATCCTGGGCCTGGGTGATCGCGGTGCTGGGGCCGACCGTGTTGCTGTGTCTGATCGGGGCGCGGGCCTACGCGGGGCGGGCGGCGGCAGCCGTGATGCTGGCTGCGGTGTCGGCCATCTCGTGGGGCATCTTCGCGGTGCTGACCAAGGGGGTGGTCGATTTGATCGGCCACGGCCCGCGCGCGCTGCTCGCCGCACCGGAGTTATACGCATGGGGCGCAGTCGCCCTGACCGGCGCGGTATATCAGCAATCGTCGTTCAGGGCCGGCGCCCTGACGGCCTCGTTGCCGACGATCACGGTGCTGGAACCCATGGTGGCCGCGACGCTGGGCATGGTCCTGCTCGGCGAGGTGCTGAGTCCTGACCGCGATGCCACGTTCACCATGGTGCTGGCGGTGGCCACGCTGGTCGCCGCGGTCGCGGCGCTCTCGCGTGATCAGGCGACCACCGCAGGCGACCCCGCCGTCGCTGTCGCCTAGACGGTATGGAGGCGACTTGAGGCCGAAGGCCTCGGGCTGCAATCGGACGT
>CAXYUC010000164.1:0-9474 GCA_964292075.1 uncultured Mycolicibacter sp. | reverse complement strand
GGGTGTCTCCGGCGGTGGTGGCGGTGATGGCGGGGCCAGGCCTACCAGTTCCGAGGGCTACAGCGGGGGCGGTGGCGGCGGTGGCGGCGGAGGCGGCGGCAGCAGCCTTGGCGGCGCCGGCGGTGACGGCGGCAACGGCGGGACCGGCGGCGGCCCCGGCCCCGCCAGTAGCGGCGGCCACGGCGGGACGGGCGGTGCTGGCGGGACCGGCAGCACCGGGGAGGGCGGCGGCGGCGGTGACGGCGGCAACGGCGGTCACGGAAGCACCACCAACCCCCCCACCCCCGGGGGCGACGGCGGTGACGGCGGCGACGGCGGTCACGGCGGCACCGCTGACTCTCCTGCCGGCGACGGCGGTAACGGCGAGAACGGCGGCACCGGAGGTGACGGTACGACCCAACCCGGCGCACCCGGCACGGTTGGCGGCAATGGTGCCGACGGGCAGAACTCCTGAGTTCTTTCTGACCGCCCAGCCGCACTTCTATCCTCGACACCATGGCCAAGACCGTCGACCTCACGCGGCTGGGCGAGTTGCTCCAGGACTTCGGCTTTGCGTTCCTGGTGACCGTCGGCGACGACTATCGGGTTCGCGCCACCGCGATCACCCCGACCTTCGACGGCGCCCGAGTGGATATCGGCCCGGTCGGCGCCCACGGCCGGCAGAACATCGCGGCCCGCGCCGGTGTCAGCCTGGTCTGGCCAGCCCGCGAGGTCGGCGAGTACTCGCTGTTGGTTGACGGCCAGGCCGAGCTCCCCGACGACCCGGCCGGCCCGGTGTTGGTGACGCCGACCAAGGCCCTTCTGCACCGGCCGGTCTTCGAGGCCGGCACCCAGCGGGCCGTCGGCACCGCCCATGACTGCGTGCAACTCAAGGCGGATTGACAGTCCTGCGGTTTAGGCTCGCGCTCATGGCCTCCAACGTGGATTTCGACCGGCTCGCGGAGAAACTGGTGGGCTACGACTACGCCTACCTGATCACCGTCGACGCCGAGAACCGACCGCATCCGGTGCCGGTGATGCCGGTACTGCAAGGCGATACCGTGCACATCGGTGCGCTCGGCGGCCGGCGCAGCCGGGCGAACCTGGCCCGCAGCAGCGACGTGACCGTGATGTGGCCGCCGCCGGTTCCGGGCGGCTACACCGTGATCGTCGACGGCACCGCCGAAGTCTCCGACGCCGGTGAGCTGGCCAGCCTGGCGATCGCCCCGAGCCGCGCAGTGCTGATCCGGGTCGCCACCCCGGAGTCGCCGGGTGAAACCCCTTGCTACAGCGACTGTGTCGACCTAAAGCTCACTGCGCAGGGAGCCTGACCCCGCGGTCACGTCAGTCCACGAACCGGTAGTCGACGTCGAGTGCGCGGTAGGTTCGCTCCGCCCGACGATCGCGGGTCAGCAAGGTCCGGTGATGGGCGATGGCGGCCTGTCCGACCAGGGCGTCATAGACCGATCCGCCGACGATGTCCAAATCGGCCAGCCGCTCCCGCAGGTCACGTGTCGCGGTTGCCTCGAGCCAGCAGTCTTGCGGGAACGCCTGCGCCAGCACCGAGGCCGCCTGGGCCGCACTCAAACGCAGCGGAAGCGGAAGCCGGGTCAACACCGAATACGTCTCGAACGCCGCGTGCCCCGCGAGCGCAGGACGAAGCTCGACGAGGGCTCGACGGCAGGCAGGGTGTGCTTGGTGGGCCGGATCGAGAGCGGCGACGGCAACACTGGTGTCGCACGCCCACCGGTCAGCGTTGGGTGTCATCGCGCAGCCGACGCACGTCGTCGTCGGTCAGCACGGCACCGTCGACGTCGCCGAGTATCGGCAGCCCATCACTGGTACCGATTGCCCGTGAGCGCCGTCGAACCGGCTCGATCCGCAGACCGGAGCCGTCGGGAATCAGTTCGAGCGGGGTGTCCGGTGTGATTCCCAGTGCGACACGCAGCGCCTTGGGAATCACCACCCGCCCCACCCGGTCCACCGTCACGTACACAGCAACAAGATTACCATCATATTGCCAAAATGGGATTCGATCGCCTTCGAGGTCAACAGCCTCGCCTCCACCAAGACCGCGCGATATCGCTGACGCTATCCGTTTCCGATGCACCCGCATGCCCGTCGGCCCGGTACCAAAGTGACACCAGTGGAACACGGCTGACCGGGTCGCCAACCCCGCAGTCGCCGGGCGAAACCCCTTGCTACAGCGACTGTGTCGACCTGAATATCACCGCGCCGGGAGCCTGAGCGGCCGACCGGCCACCATCAGCACTACCTCGTCGGAGGCCGCGGCGATCCGCGCGTTGAGCAGCCCGAGCAGGTCCCGGAACAACCGCCCCGACGCGGTGGGCGGCACTACCCCACTGCCCACCTCGTTGCTCACCGCCACCGCGCGCACCGGGCAGGCCCGCCAGGCCGTCACCAGTTCGTCGATATCGGCGTGCACGCCGTCCAGCACGCCCCCGTCCCACACCCGGTGCAGGTCCATCCGGGCGGTGAGCCAGGTGCCCAAACAGTCCAGCAGCAGCGGGGTTTCGGCCGTGCACAGCGCATCGGTGACGTCGGCCGTTTCGGCGGTGCGCCACGCGGCGGGACGTCGATCCCGGTGCAGTCGCACCCGCTCGGCCCACTCCGAATCGCCTTCACGCACCCCGCCGGTAGCCAGATAGGTCACTGCCGGCTCGGCGGCCAGCAGCGCCTCGGCATGAGCGGACTTGCCCGAGCGCGCCCCACCGAGCACCAGGGTGCGAGTGGATGCCGTACCGACCGCGCCCACCCGCACCACCTCACCGTCACGTCCCGGCCGAGCACCTGAATCGGACAGTACCGCAGTCAATTCCGGCTCAGCAGGATTGTGGTGACTCAGGTGTACCGCGACGACGTCGGTGGCGGCAGTGACGGCGCCGCAGCCCCGCAGCCGCGCCACGGTTGCCGTGAACGCCGGCAGGTCGTGATGCTCGGTGCCGTGCTCGGCGTAGTTGCCGAACGTCTCCTCCAAGAACACCGCGTCAAAAGCCGCGTCGGCGACCGCGGCGTAGGTCTCCTCCGGAAGTGGTCCGGTGTCGGTGGCCCAGAAGATCCGGCTACCAACAGATTCCAGGTCGTAGAGCACCGCGTCACCGCCGATGTCGGCACCGTGCGCGGCTGCCAGCACCCGCACCCGGTAGTCCCCCAGGCGCACGTCGTCGCCGGGTGCCACTCGCACGAACCGCACCGGGTCGTCCGGCCCCACCCAGTGCCGACACTGTTCCAGCGCGCTAGCCGGGCCGACCACGTCCAGTGGTTCGACCGCCCCGGTCCAGTGCCGCATCAGCAGGGCCGCCGGGCCGACGTGGTCGGGGTGGCCGTGGGTGAACAGGATGTGCCGCACATCGGCCAGGGATCGCCCGAACCGCACCGCGGCCCGCGGCGCCTCCGGGCCGCAGTCCAGCAGCAGGACGCCGTCGACCAGCGCGGCGGTCTGGCCACGTAACTCCGCCACAGCCAGGCAGGAGTCGCACCGACAGAACGGATTCGGCCAGCCGTCGGCGCTGCCGGTGCCCAGCAGCAGGATCTCCATACCGCCATCCTTGCCGATGGCGCGCGATACCTACGACGGCAGCCCGAGATCCAGCGCGCTGTACAGGCCGGCGTCGGACAAATCGGGCAGCAACGACGGCGACGTCAGGTCGGAGACCTCGGTCGGGGCGAGCCACGACGCGATCGGCGAAATGTCGACGTTCCCAAAAACTGTCTGGAGGTAGTCCTGCGCGGGGCCACCGACCGGGTCGTAGTACAGGTTATCCACGACAAACAGACCCGGCACCAAGGTCTGCTGGCTAAAGACATCCCCGGCCTTGTCCACGAACTCGACGTCGGTCGGCGACGTGACGTACTCGGTACCGGTGAGGCTCGTCGCCGCGTCCGTGCCGGTCCGGTCCGTGAACGTAGCGGGCACCGACCAGACCAGGCCGGACTCCGGAGTCACCAGCGGAGTGACGTTGGCGTCAGTCGCCGGTCCCCCGACCCAATCGCTGCCTTTCTCGGTCAGACCCAGCGCGCCGGTGATGCGATCTCCGCCGGAGTCGGTGAACACGATGTTCTGGCCCACGGTCGTGACGGTGGACGTCGTTTCGAAGTCCACCGGAGCGAACGTCGACGCCATCGCGGACAGGTCGATATTGCCGAACGGGGTCTTCATCACGTCCACCGCGGTGCCGTCCGCGGAGGGGTCGTAGTAGAGATTGGTGAAGCCCGGTAACAGCTGATCCTGGTCGTAGGTCGCTCCGGTGTTGGTGACGAAATCGTCGTTGAATCCGCCGGGCGCCGTCGTGAGGTAGTCGGTGCCCGTCAGGGTCGTGCCGGTGCTCGAGGTGAAGCTGGCCGGCAGCTCCCACACCGGCGACCACGGCCCCGGGAAGGACATGGCCGCATTTAACTGGGCACCAGCCACGTCGTAGTCCGGGGTCCACGAGGCCGGATCCGCGGTGGCCGCCGCCGAACCCGCGTACGCCGCCGCAACGGCTCCTCCGACGACGATCCCCCATGCGATGCGCTTCAACGACTATCCCCCTCGATCAGAGCATCCCCTGAGGATTTCTGAAGCCCCAGCCGAGATGCAACTGGCCGAAAAGTAGTTGCTTTTCGCAATAAGGATCAAGGTGTCCTTGCTGCGGAGTCGCTGTCAGCCCCCGCAACGACAAGGCCCGGCCTGCCGAAGCAGACCGGGCCTTGTCGTGCTCAGACTCTTAGAAGTCCATGCCGCCCATGCCACCGGTCGGGTCGCCCGCAGGTGCGGACGCCTTCTCCGGCTTGTCGGCGACAACGGCCTCGGTGGTCAGGAACAGTGCCGCGATGGACGCCGCGTTCTGCAGCGCCGAACGGGTCACCTTCACCGGGTCGGCAACGCCGGCCTTGAGCAGGTCCTCGTACTCGCCAGTGGCGGCATTGAGGCCGACACCCGAGGCCGAGTTGGTGACCTTCTCGGCGACAACGCCGGGCTCCAGGCCCGCGTTGAAGGCGATCTGCTTCAGCGGAGCCGACAGCGCGACGCGCACGATGTTGGCACCGGTCGCCTCGTCACCTTCGAGCTTGAGCTCGTCGAGCGACGGAGCGGCCTGCAGCAGGGCCACGCCACCACCGGCGACGATGCCCTCCTCCACGGCGGCCTTGGCGTTGCGCACCGCGTCCTCGATGCGGTGCTTGCGCTCCTTGAGCTCCACCTCGGTGGCAGCCCCGGCCTTGATCACCGCAACACCGCCGGCCAGCTTGGCCAGGCGCTCCTGCAGCTTCTCCCGGTCGTAGTCGGAGTCGCTGTTCTCGATCTCGGCGCGGATCTGGGCCACCCGACCGGCGATGGCGTCGGAGTCACCCGAGCCCTCGACGATGGTGGTCTCATCCTTGGTGATGACGACCTTGCGGGCGGTGCCCAGCAGGGCGACGTCGGCGCTCTCCAGCGACAGGCCGACCTCTTCGCTGATGACCTGGCCACCGGTGAGGATCGCCATGTCCTGCAGCATCGCCTTGCGACGGTCACCGAAGCCCGGCGCCTTGACGGCAACGGACTTGAAGGTGCCGCGGATCTTGTTCACGACCAGGGTCGACAGGGCCTCGCCCTCGACGTCCTCGGCGATGATCAGCAGCGGCTTGCCGGACTGGATGACCTTCTCCAGCAAGGGCAGCAGGTCCTTGACGGTCGAGATCTTGGAGCTGACCAGCAGGATGTAGGGGTCCTCCAGGACGGCTTCCTGACGCTCGGCGTCGGTGACGAAGTAGCCCGAAATGTAGCCCTTGTCGAAGCGCATACCCTCGGTGAGCTCGAGCTGCAGGCCGAAGGTGTTGGACTCCTCGACGGTGATGACACCCTCGTTGCCGACCTTGTCCATGGCCTCGGCGATCAGGTCACCGATGGTCTGGTCGCCCGCGGAGATACCGGCGGTGGCCGCGATCTGCTCCTTGGTCTCGACCTCCTTGGCCGACGCCAGCAGGGTCGCGGTGACCTTCTCGACGGCCTTCTCGATGCCGCGCTTCAGACCCAGCGGGTTGGCGCCGGCGGCCACGTTGCGCAGGCCTTCCTTGACCAGGGCCTGGGCCAGCACGGTGGCGGTGGTGGTGCCGTCACCCGCGACGTCGTCGGTCTTCTTGGCGACCTCTTTGACCAGCTCGGCGCCGATCTTCTCGTAGGGGTCCTCCAGCTCGATCTCCTTGGCGATGGAAACCCCATCGTTGGTGATCGTGGGGGCGCCCCACTTCTTCTCCAGGACGACGTTGCGGCCCTTGGGGCCCAGCGTCACCTTGACCGCGTCGGCGAGGGCGTTCAGGCCCCGCTCGAGGCCGCGACGGGCCTCTTCGTCATACGCAATTTGCTTAGCCATTGCGAAGTGTTTCCTCCGGTTAGGGGGTGCACGTCTTGTCGGTCGGGTGCAGTGCCCGCGACGGACGGCTGTGGGTGTGCTCCGCAGGTGCGGCCCCGTACCTCACCGTCCCGACCTAGCACTCACTGGTCGCGAGTGCCAACGTCATTTTTAGCACTCGCCTATGGAGAGTGCAAGGTCGGCGGGTCCTATCAGGGGGCGCGCAAACCGTCGATCACGACGCCGGTCACTCGTTCGGCCGACTCAGGGTTGTAGGACTCCATCGCCTGACATCCGACCAGGAGCGACTTCACGTCGCGCGCGCCGATGTCGCGGCGCGCGGTGCCCGCATTCTGGGCAGACCGCAGCAGCTCCCCGAGCAACGCAAGAAATGTGTCCTCCGCCTGCTGCCCGACATCGATACCAAGCCCGGCGAGCGCCTCGACCACACCGCGGTCCTTCGCACCCCACCGCACCATCGAGCGCAGAAAGCTGAAGAGCGCTTCACCGGGGCCGTCGGATTC
The DNA here is from genome assembly GCA_964292075.1 of uncultured Mycolicibacter sp. GTDB lineage: Bacteria > Actinomycetota > Actinomycetes > Mycobacteriales > Mycobacteriaceae > Mycobacterium. The sequence continues at coordinate 2,639 of CAXYUC010000164.1, read as the reverse complement.
CAGCAGGGCGTAGCCCCCATCGACGAGGCGCCGGATGTGATCCTGGACCACCGCTTGGAACAGCTCTTCCTTGGTCGGAAAGTGCCGGTAGATGGTCCCGGCCCCGACGCCGGCGCGCCGGGCGATCTCGTCGATCGGCACCGACAGGCCCTCGGCCGCGAAGGTCTCGTAGGCGACTTCCAGGACACGTGCGCGGTTGCGCGCCGCATCGGCGCGCAGCGGACGTGCCCGATCAGCCACTGGAAAGCCCCTATCGGTTGACAAAACGGGGCGCACGTTCCGTATAGTCAGGATCAACCGGAGCGTCCGCCCCGTTTACCCTACCGCTCAGGAGCCTCCGATGGCTAAATGGACAACCGCCGACATCCCCGACCAGACCGGTCGGGTCGCCGTGATTACCGGCGCCAACACCGGCCTCGGCTACGAAACCGCCTCCGCGCTCGCCGCGCGGGGCGCCCACGTGGTGCTGGCCGTGCGCAATCTCGACAAAGGCAAGGACGCCGCCACCCTCATCAGTAAGCGCAACCCCGGAGCCAGCGTGGCGCTGCAGGAACTCGACCTGACTTCGCTGGAATCCATCCGGGCCGCCGCAGCGCAGCTGCGCACCGACCACGACAGCATCGACCTGTTGATCAACAACGCCGGAGTGATGTACCCGCCCAAGTCGACCACCAAGGACGGCTTCGAGCTGCAGTTCGGCACCAATCACCTGGGGCACTTCGCCTTCACCGGCCTGTTGCTGGATCGCCTGTTGCCGGTCCCCGGGTCCCGGGTCGTGACGGTCAGCAGCATCGGTCATCGCATCCGCGCCGACATCCACTTCGACGATCTGCAGTGGGAGCGCCGCTACAACCGGGTGCAGGCCTACGGCCAAGCCAAACTGGCCAACCTGCTGTTCACCTACGAGTTGCAGCGCCGGCTGGCGTCGCACGGGGCGACCATCGCCACGGCCGCGCACCCCGGCGGCTCGAACACCGAGCTGATGCGCCACCTGCCCGGCTGGGCGTCGGCCATCTACCCCGTGGTCGCGCCGCTGTTCCAAGACGCAGCCATGGGTGCCCTGCCGACTTTGCGGGCCGCCAGCGACCCACGGGCGCTGGGCGGGCAGTACTACGGACCCGACGGCTTCGCCCAGACCCGGGGCTACCCCACGGTGGTGGAATCCAGCCGCAAGTCACATGACGTGCAGCGGCAGCGCCGGCTCTGGACGGTGTCCGAGGAGCTGACCGGGGTGAGCTACCCGATCGGCTGATCGGGACTTCACCCCACGTCCAGCAGCTGCTCGTAGAAACCGCCGAACCCGCGGGCCCGGTTCACCAGGTGCACCTCCAGGATCCAGTGACAGATCCTGCCGGTGGGGTCGGTCCGGCGCATCGGCTCGTCGGATCCGGGCGCGACGTAGAACCGGGCGTCGTCACCGGAGATCTTCTTGTGCGGAAACTCCCCGAGCAGGTGCCCGGCGATGGGAGCGCCGAACTCGAAGCCCGCCTCTTGGGCCAGGCCGACGACGTGGTCGTACAGCTGGGCGCCGGTGATGTCGGCGTGCGCCTCGAAGAAGGCGCGACCGGCGCTCCACACCCCAGGTAGCGCGTCGCGTAGCGCCAGCTTGTCCGGGTCATTCCCGAGCACGAAGGTGCGGCCGAAGTCGGCCTCCCACTCTTCGAAGATCGGACCCAGGTCGAGGTAGGCGATGTCGTCGCCGGCCATGACACGGTCGGGCGGGTCGGCGTGAAACGGCAGCAGGCTGTTCTCCCCGGCCCGCACCACCCGCCGGTGCCAGTGCCGCGTCACCCCGAACATGTCGGCGGCCAGGTCCCGGATCTCATCGGAGAGCTGCCGCTCGCCGACTCCGGGGCGGACCATGCCGCGGCGCTCGATCTCGTCGAACAGGGCGACGGCCTTGTCCTGCGCATCGCGGAGCCGCTCGACACGGACGGATTCGGGCTCGCGCGGGGTGGACACACCAGCGATGCTATCGGCTTGCCCTAGACTGCATCTCGATCAGATAGGAGACCGGGTGCGGGCTGAAGCAGCGCCCAGCACCCGGGCTTTGCGGGGCTGGCAACGCCGGGCTCTGGTGCGCTATCTGACCGCCAAGCCGCGAGATTTCCTGATGGTGGCCACCCCCGGCGCCGGTAAGACGACGTTCGCGCTGCGTATCGTCGCCGAGCTGCTCGCCGACCGCACCGTCGAGCGGATCACCATCGTGGTGCCCACCGAGCACCTCAAGGTGCAGTGGGCGTCGGCCGCCGCCTCCCACGGCATCGCGCTGGATCCGCGGTTTTCCAACTCCGACTCACAGACCAGTTCGGAGTACCACGGCGTCGTCGTCACCTACGCGCAGGTCGCCAGCCACCCCACCCGGCACCGGGTGCGTACCGAGGCCGCGAAAACCCTGGTGATCTTCGACGAGACCCACCACGGCGGCGACGCCAAAAGCTGGGGCGACGGCATCCGCGAGGCATTCGACGACGCCACCCGCCGGCTGGCGCTGACCGGGACCCCGTTCCGCAGCGACGACAGCCCCATCCCGTTCGTCAACTACGAACCCGACGGCGCGGGGCCCCCCCGTTCGGGGGGCGGGCCGAGCTACGGCTACACCCCCCCGCCGGGCCACGGCGTGGGGCGCCCGGGGGGGT
>CAXYUC010000163.1:0-9490 GCA_964292075.1 uncultured Mycolicibacter sp. | reverse complement strand
TCTCGCCGAGCGCGATGCCATCGTCGGGCAGTTGGCCGCCCCCCGTCCCCGGGGAGATCCGCCGGCCGATTCCGCCCACCGCGAAACGGAGCAGCGCCGCCGAGCCCGCGTAGAGGAGGACGAGAAGGCCGAGGCCCACTACCCCTCGAGCCGCTTCGTGGCGTGGACGAGGTCCTCGTGGGCGCCGACGAGCAGGAGCGTGTCCCCCGCCTCGATCGTGAGGTCGAGCGGGGGCGGGGCGAGGGGCACCGGGAAGGCGGGGACGGGCGGCGCCGGCGGCACGGGCGGGACCGGTGCTCTCGGTGGCCACGGCGGGGCGGGCGGCACTAACACCGCCGGCGACGGCTTCGACGGTGGGGCCGGTGGGGCCGGCGGGGCTGGTGGGGCTGGTGGTCTCGGTGGCGCTGGCGGTGCGAACACCGACGGCACCCACGCTAGCTATGGCGCGGGCGGGGCGGGTGGTGCTGCCCTATATGGCGGGGCCGGAGGTAATGGTGGTGCGGCAAGTGGCGCCGGCAACACCGCCGGGAACGGCGGTGCCGGCGGCGCTGGCGGAAACGGCGGGACCGGCGGCAACGGCACCGACGGATCCCCTGGTGGCAACGGTGGTACCGGTGGGTTCGGCGGCGGTAATCACGGCGGGGCCGGCGGAAACGGGGGGGTCGGCACCGATGGCGCTGCCGGCGGTGATGGCGGCGCCGGCGGTGGCGGTGCCAACGGGGGCAACGGCGGCAACAGCTCCACGACGCCTGGTGGCGGCGGCGCGGGCAGCGTCGGCGGCGTCGGTGGCGCGGGCGGTGCCGGAACACCCGACGGCAACACGGGCGCTCACGGCACCGCGGGCAGCGATGGCCAGAGCGGCCACACTGGCTAGGTAGGTGAGGTTGCCCGGCAACACCTGCCGGGCAACCTGATCGACAGACGTGGCGTCGGCACGACGGTGGAGCCAGATCCACGGCATATCCCGCACGGAGGCAATCACTAGGGCGACTTGGGACTACGCCGTCCGGGTGCCGCTCGCGCAACAGGTTTGACCATGCCCTCGCCCGGAGAAAGGGAAAACACGGATGGCTCGTCAGCACCGCACTACCGAGGTTCGACGCTCGCGTGGTGCCGATCCGAACACTCGGCGGTGCGCAGGCCTTAGGTCTGCCGAACGCGAGCGCCACCACACGACCACTACAAAGGAGACCGCCGTGCGGCATACCCTTCGTCCTTACGCCACGGATGGCGTCGCCATGGTGGGGCCGGCTTGTTCGCGGCCACCCCGGTGGCTGCGCCGCTACCGGGCCTCAACACGATCCACGCGATCGCACTCACCGCCGACGAAACCAGCGACTCCGATCTGCTCACCCCGTGGATCGACCAGTACAACACCGTGTCGGAGAGCGCGACGAAGCTGATGAACACCTTCTTCGACGCCCCCGATGTCGGGTGGCAGCAGTTCATCGCGAACACGGCAACGGCGGCGACGGCGGCGCTGGCAACGGGCTCGGCGGCACCGGTGGGACCGGCGCTACCGGGGCCGACAGCCAGCCCAGCTGAGCGAATCAAATGAACGGCGGTCAGGGCCACCGGACTCTCGTGGGCCCGGTGACCGTGATCGCCTTTGGGGCCACGGCGGGAGGGAGTGCGCTTTGACGACACTGCATTTCATCTCGGGACTGCCGCGCTCGGGCTCGACACTGTTGGCGGCGTTGCTGCGGCAAAACCCGCGTTTCGAGGCCGGGATGTCGGGTCCGTTGGCCGGTCTGTTCGGTGCCTTGTTGGGGGAGATGAGTGCCCGCAACGAGTTTTCGGTGTTCATCGACGACGCTAAACGTCAACGGATTCTGCATGGGTTGTTCGACAACTTCTACGCCGATTGCGCCGCTGAGATCATTTTCGACACCAACCGCGCCTGGTGTGGGTGGATGCCGGCCGTCGCGCAGCTGTTTCCTGAGGCGAAAGTGATTGCCTGCGTGCGGCAGATGCCGTGGGTGCTCGACAGTATCGAACGCCTGATCCAGCGCAATGTGTTCACCCCGTCGTCGATCTTCAACTACCAACCCGGCGGCACGGTGTATTCCCGCGCCAACGGGGTGGCGTCGCAGAACGGTATGGTCGGTGCCCCCTTCGATGCGCTCAAGCAGGCGTGTTATGGCGCGCAACGCGACCGCCTGCTGCTGGTGCAGTACGAGACGTTGACCACCGAGCCCGCCAAGGTGTTGCACGCGATCTATGACTTCATCGGTGAGCCGGTGTTCACCCACGACTTCGATCATGTCGACTACGACGTCACGGAGTTCGACGAACGCGCCGGGACCCCTGGGCTGCACACCGTCGGTCACACGGTCAAGGCCGTGCCGCGTGAGACCGTGCTGCCGCCGGATCTGTTCAACCGCTTCATCAATGACGCGTTTTGGGCTGACCCGCGCCGAGTCCCGGACGGCCTGCGTGTCGTGTGAGCCCGTGACGCGAACGGGGTGAAGGAGCCGGGATGGGTGGGGAGATCGCACCGACCGCGGACACCGTGGTGGAGTTGGTGCGTCAACAGGCGGCGCGGTTCGGGGAGAAGATCGCGTTCAGCTACTCCCACTGCGGTGATGGCCGCGAGGGTGCCCAGCTGACCTATCGGGAGTTGGATGCTCGGGCGCGGGCGATCGGGGCGGCGCTGCAGGAGCGGGGCGCGGCCGGTGCGCGGGTGTTGGTGGTGTGTGGGCCCGGATTGGACGGTATTGCCGGGGTTTTGGGCTGTTGGTATGCCGGGGCGGTCGCGGTGCCGGTGCCGCAGCGGGTGGGGCCGTGGCTGTCTGCGGTGATCGCCGACGTGCGGCCGGGTTTCGCGGTGGGCTCGCCGGAGTTGCCGCGCAGTGTCAGCGCGGCGGTAGAGGTCCTGGCCGGATCGGTGCGTTGGTGTTGCACCGTCGATGGGGATGCCGGTGCGTGGGTGGCGCCGGGTGTCGACGCCGACAGTGTCGCGGTGATCTCGTATGCGGCAGGGTCGAAGCATTGCCCGAGGGGTGTGGTGGTGACCCACGAGAACGTGATGGTCAACCTGGATGCCATGGCCGCCGCCGGGTGGGGCGGCTCGCGGGATGTGGCGGTGTGCTGGTTGCCGACCTATCACCTTCTGGGGTTGCTCGGCGGGATATTGGCGACGGTGCACGCCGGGGCCAGTGCGGTGTTGCTGTCGGAATCGGCGTTTGTTGCGCGGCCGATGTGCTGGTGGGAGGCGATCTCTCGGTGGCGGGCCACGGTGACCCTGGCACCGGATTGGGCCTACCGGTTGTGTGTGCAGCGCAGCACCGCCAGGCAGCATGCGGGCCTGGATGTGTCGAGCCTGTCCACCGCGATCGTCGGGACCGGCACAGTTCGGGCGGCCACCATGCGGGTGTTTGCGGACGCGTTCGCGCCGAACGGGTTTCACGCCGAGGCATTCACACCGGTGTATGGTCTGCCGGAGGCGACGCTGCTGGTCTGCGGGGGTTCGGATAGGGCGGTGCCGGTGGTGTGTCACGTGGATCGGGCGGGGTTGGCGTCGGGTTGGGCGTTGGACACCGCGCCGGATGACCCTGAGGCCGTTGCGGTGGTCGGTTGTGGGCGGCCACGCCAGCAGGTGGCGATCGTCGATCCCGATACCCGGGTGCAGTGCGGTCCCGATGAGGTCGGGGAGATCTGGGTGGGCGGGGCTGGTGTGGCGCAGAGCTATTGGGGCGCACCGGTGCAGACCGATCGAATTTTTGAGGCGTTTTTGGTCGGCAGTGGCGAGGGCCCGTTTCTGCGCACCGGGGACCGAGGCTTCCTGCGGGGCGGGGAAGTGTTTGTTGTGGGGCGGTGTGCAGATCTGGTGGTGCTCGGTGGGGTGCACTATTACCCGGGCGAGCTGGAAGCGGCCGTGGCGGACTGTCATGCGGGGTTGCTGACCGGGCGGGGTGTGGCGTTCGCCGACGAATCCGAACGCTTAGTGATCGTCCACGAGGTCCGCTGCCTGCCCGGTGAAGCGGAACTGGCCACCCTGATTCAGGAGATCCAATCGGCATTGTCCGAATCACAGGGGGTGCAAGCGGATTCGATCCTGCTGGTGTCCCCGATGCAGTTGCCCAGTACCGAGCGGGGACAGATCCGGCGTGCCGCCTGCCGCTGGCAGTACCTGGACGGCGATCTCGACACTGTCGCGCACTGGCAGGCACCCGGCGTCACGCAGAGCATGCGGGAGGCCAATGTCGTCGCGTTCACCGAGACTGCGATAGCCCGACGCCAACGAATCTCCCACCGATGATCCGCGCACGGCGTCGTGCATGATGTCCGGTTTCCTTCCGGGTCGAACCGGCCGTGGCGCAACGGAATTGGATAGCGCCGAATACAAGTCCTGGCAGCACTATCTCGCGACTGCCATGCGGATGACCACACTGCTCAACAGGGAACTGCTTGATGCCCACCAGCTGTCGCTGGCCGATCTGCAGTTGCTGGACCTGTTGGATACCTCACCGGCCGGCAGTGTCCAGATGGGGGAGCTGGCCGAGGCATTGGTGTTGCCGGCCAGCCGGCTGACCCGACAGATCAAGAAGCTCGAAGAGCGCGGTTTGGTGCAGCGAACGCTGGACCCGCAGGATCGCCGCCGCGTCATGGCCACCCTCACCGCCACCGGGAAGACATTGCTGGAACAATCCCTGATCACCTACTCGAACGTCGTCCGCACCCACTTCCTGGAACCGCTGACCCGCCCGCAGATCAGCGCCATGGACACCACCTGCCGCCAGATCAGCGACGGCCTGAAGCGCTCCGAGCGACCTCGACGTCCGCAGTGAGGACCGAGCGGCGACCGCGACGTCAGAGTTTCGAAATCGCCGTCAAGCCGTCGACGCCGGCGAAGATCGCGTCGTGCCGTATGAGGAGCAACGGGACGAATCTCGGGTCCGTGAGTCGTTACGCTGGCTACGAGGCAAGTGTCCGAGAGGGGACTCGGCCACCAGCGACATGGGTTGAGATCTTTCAAATTGACCCCTGAACAGCAGATTCCAACGTGGAGCCCGTGAGGTCAGAAGTTGTAGGCGGGATCAGTGTCGATGATCTTGGCGAACATGCGCGTCAGTCCGGTGAGGTCGCCGTCGGCGCGCGCGGTGTGGCAGGCGGTGTGCAACTCGGTGACGTCGGTCTGGTTCCAGTCGAGGCCGTTACCACGTTCGGAGAGTAGGAGATTGAAGAATTCGCGGGTGGCCCGTCCGTTGCCTTCCCGAAATGGGTGGGCGAAGTTGACGTAGTCGTAGAGGTAGGCGACGGTGCGGGGGAGATCGGCGTCGGCTACGTCGGCCAGCTGTTTCAGGCGGTAGATTTCGGCGCCGACGTGATCCATGGGCTGGCTGATACTGTCTGGGGGGCAGAATGATTCATTGCCCTTTTCGATACCCACGGTCCGTATGTCGCCAGCCCAGAGATAGACATCCTGGAACAGGTGCCGATGGATCGCCTGCAGCAGCAGCAAGTCGTACGAGCGTGGAGCAAGCAGGCTGGGATTCTCGCGAAGCTCGACCACGCGAGCTTCAACGAGGTCGTTCTCGGCATCCTGAAGCTCGGCGGGTGTGGTGGCTCCGACGCGGTTTCGTAGTACGTGGGCACCGGGGATGAAGTAGCCCTGCCAATTCCGGTCGGGATCACCGGTGTCCCAGGGGTGTGCCACTACAAGGGCCGGTTATTGGATGTTGTAGCGGCGACGAACGCGATCGCCCAACTCGGCGGCTGTGATCGCGCCGCGGACATAGTCGTCTTGGTCGGCGCGGGTTGCTGCGGTGCTTCGGGCGCCTTCGAGTTCAGAACTGCGCCGAATCGAGCGAACGGTCTTTGCGCGGCGCTCTGTCGTTTCCGTCTCGGTCACGCTCGCCCCCTTGGCATCGATGTTTCATCCAGAATAGTCCGCCACCGAGGAACCGCGTTGTCGCGGCTCACGGATTCTGAGCGTCACGTTCTGCTCGTATGGCGTTCAGCAGCGTCATGGAAGCGGTGTCGGCGGCGGTCAGGTCCAGCTCGCCGCCCAGCCAGCCGAAGGTGTCTCCGAGACTCTTGACCTCAAGGGCTCTGCGTCTGGGGAACCCCAGTCTCGCTCGGTTGTCGCCGCGCGTGTGGCGAACTCCGGGACGGTTTTGGCCAACGTCAGATAGAACTCGGTGAAGGTGAATTGCGGTCGGGTGTATTCGGCGCGTTGGCGCTGTAGACATTCCAGCGTCAGTGTGGGTGAGAGGTCGAGTTGGTCTTGGAGGAAGTCGTCAGGGTGGATTGCTTCGATGTCGTAGGGCTCCAGCGCCTCGGGCGGGAAGTCTCGAATGTTGGCGGTCACGATGAGTGCGGCGTTCCCGCGGACGGCGGCGGCAGCTACAAGGCGGTCTTTGGGGTCGGTAGTCATCGCGTCCACGAGGTTTTCGAAACCCGTCACTTCAGCGTTGGGAAACGCCGAACGCATGCGGTTCAGTCGTTTCATCGCTTTCGCAGGCGGAACGCCGAAAGTAGTGACGAGGTTGCGTTGAACTTCGTTGAGGCTCGCCCCGGACCACAGAGGTTCGTAGAGTTCGGCGTCGGCGAGCCGCAGGAGTAGGTGGGCGAGTTGGTAGGGCAGTAGTACGCATGCGTCGAGGACAACGCGGATTCTGGGCACTGCTCAGCGGGTCCCGGTGAATCCATTGATGGAGTGGTAGGCGTCATCGTCTGCCGCCTCGGCGGTCATGGTCGCGAGTTCTTCACGACGGTGCTCGCGCTGGAGACGTTGGTAGTCGAGCAGGTGCTGTAGCTGGACGCGGCGGTGTCGGCCGGGTTTGGTGAACGGGATCTTGCCGGATTCAAGTAGCTTGACCAACGTGGGCCGGGAGATGCCCAGCAAATTGGCTGCCTCTTGAGTGGAGAGCAAGGTATCTAGGGAGTCCAGTGTCACCGCTTGTCCGGCGCTGAGCGCAGCGAGCGCCTGTGCGAGGACCGTCTGCAGCTCAGCGGTGAGCGGGAAGGTGTGACCGGACTCGTCGACTAGATGGAACTCGCGACCGCTGGCCAGGGCGTCGGCCAGGTCGTGGATATCGGGAGCTTCACCGGTAGGTGGGAGCACGGTGTGCTCGGCGAGAACGCTCATGCCCCATTATAAAACGAAAAAAACGAAAATGTGATGTCCTGTGTCGAACTGCGACGCCACGTCGACTCCCAGGCCCGTTGAGGTCGCTGACGGAAGAGGCACACTGAAGAGGTGGACGTGTCCCCCTCGCTCAGCTGCACGGCTTCCCTCAATGTGCGCGCGTGGCAGCGCACGTGGCAGCGCAAATGGCGCGACGTTCTCCATGAGCGCCAGGCGCTTGCCGACGAATACGCCCAACGCCGGCTGTGGGACGACGAGCTGACCAGACGGGTCGAGACGTTCTTCAAGGTATGCCGGGAACTGGGCGATTGGCTGAAGGAAGCGACAGGTCTTGACGCTTTGACGTATCTGCATGCGTCGGCCGATCTTCAGGTCTGCGATGCGGTGGCGCAGACGGCGAAGCACTTCGCGCGCAAACCGAAGCAGGGGAGCGATCCAATCACCGCTATCGTCGCCACACTGAACGGGACGGCCAACGGGCCACGGGCACATCTCTCCTGGACCAGTGCCGGTGGCAGGAACGGTCAGGCCGACGCGCTCGACCTGGCCGACCGCTGCATCAGTGAGTGGGAGAAATTCCTCCAGCAGAACGACCTTGACCCGAACAGCTGACATGTAGGCAGGCGCCCGCGAATTCTTCAACCTTCTGCTCGCCGAACGTGGCAACAGACTTGAGGGATGCTCTATGGGGGACAAAATGATTCGTCGCTCTCCGAGAATTCACCATCGACCCCACCCGCGACTGCAAACCAAAAGGGAAAGGTCGCCACGCACACCGGCGCCACAAACAAATACAGACCGAACCCGGAAGGTTCGGCCTGTCCGGGATCTCCCGAGAGATCACACTGTGTCCGAGGGGGGACTTGGCCACGTGCGACACGGCCGAGACCTTTCAACTGAGTCGGTGACCAGCGTCTCGAGGCTGGTGAAGGGGACGCCTGGGTGCCTGATGGTGACCTTGAATGGTTCGGCCAGGTGCCGGCGGGTGGTGCCGGGTTGCGTTCATTCCTTGAAGTCCAGCGGGCGTTTTTCCGGATAGCTAGGCGCTTGAGCTGTCGCCGCTTCCCCTCCGGAGGGCCAGGATTCTAGACTGGGGGTCGCCTGGAGCGTTGAGCTTCAGGAAATGAGCCCGAGACCCGGCCGGACGACCGTGGCGCTCGGGCTTCGCGGTTCCGTCATAAACTTCAGGCGTCGCGAACACCGAGGGCATACCGCGGTCGATGACGAAGAGATGATTAGGGCAACGATGATGTCGGCCACCGAATAGCCCGTCAGGCGGGCTCGTCCGCTCGTACGTACTGGGACGGCCACGGCATTCTGTGCGCACTGTCGCGGGCCACCTGGTACTCGTCGACCGCTGATACCCACACCACCGGCATGTCCCTGCCGGGAACCTCATCACTCACCGAGATCATCGGCACCACTTCGCCGGATGCCGTTGTGACCTGCACCTTCATGCCTGCGTGAATGCTCATGGTCTTATCTTCGCGCTTGCCAATGCTGCCGTAAAGAAAAATCATCTGCGGCATTCCTTGTGGCATACGCTTATGGCATGTAATGTTGGCGTCTGCCAGATCGGCCGACGGAGAGGATCGCGGAAATGGCTGAAGAGGAGGCGGGCGACTTTAAGCCGCCGTATCTGCCGTTCGCGACGTGGTGGCGCTTCGTCGAGGAGCTGTCCGCGTATCCGCTGCCGCCGGTGATTGATCGTTCACTGATGAGTACGAAATCTGGCTCTGACCAGGTCAATCTTCTATCTTCGTTGCGCACCTTCGGGAAGATCGACGATGAGCGCAGGGTGCAACCTGCGTTTGTGGAACTCGCTGCCGCTGACTCCGAAGTCCGTAAGGAAAAGCTCCGCGAGCTGGTCCAGAAGTTCTACTCCAGCGCCCTCGATGTTTCCGCCCAGAACGGCACGGAACAACAGCTACACGAGTGCTTCCGAGACAAGTACGGGGTCGACGGTGCCGACACGCGCCGCAAGTCGGTCACCTTCTTCCTCCATGCGGCACGGCGCGCGGATATACCGCTCAGCTCATATTTTCCGAGCACCCGAGCCGGGTCCGGCTCGCCGGGCCAAAAGCGCGCGCGACCAAAGAAAAAGCAGACCAACGGCGTTGCAGGTAGCGGCACCACCGCCGAGCGCGTCGAGGTTCCGACACGGCCCAAATCGGAGTACGAGACCAGCGTCAACCTGCAGACCGGTGGGACCATGACGCTGACGGTAAGCGTCAACCCGCTCAACTTGCGCGGCGAGGACCGCGAATTCTTCTACGGGATCGTCGACATGTTGGCTGACTACGCAGAACAACACGAGGCGAAAACCCCCGCTGAGAACGGCAACACTGGGGTTCCCCAGAAAAAGTGGACTCGGTTAGCTTGCTTCCAGGGTGACAT
>CAXYUC010000162.1:0-9527 GCA_964292075.1 uncultured Mycolicibacter sp. | reverse complement strand
GGTGTTGGCGGCCGTGAGGACCTTGGTCATCACGGAGACGTCTTTTTGCACGAGCTCGGCGAGCTCGGTGACGGAGACATCGATGGCTTTGGCCGAGAGCGTCTGGATGAGTTGCACGAGCTCGGGGAGGCACGGGGCTTGCCCGGAGTTCATGCCCGAGGTGATTTGCTCGATGGTGCGGGCGGCAAGGGCGGTCTTCGATGGGGGCGTCATCCAACGTCAAAGATGGATCGGGGTGGCGGCGAGGCAAGTGCTCAGGCGAGTCGCAAGTGGGATTACCGCCCGGGCCGGCGCGCGGGCGAATGCGTGTGGGCTGACTTTCCGCTTGTCACCTCCGCAAACGGGCCGTCCCTTGCCAACTCTTCCGTTTTTGCCCATGGCGACCCAATACACTGAAGCCAGCATCAAGACCCTCTCCTCCACGGAGCACATCCGTCTGCGCCCCGGCATGTACATCGGCCGGCTGGGCAACGGCTCCCATGTGGAGGACGGCATCTACGTGCTGCTCAAGGAGTCCATCGACAACTCCATCGACGAGTTCACGATGGGCTACGGCAAAAAGATCGAGATCGAGCTCGAAGACCGCACCGTGCGCGTGCGCGACTACGGCCGCGGCATCCCGCTCGGGAAACTCCTCGAGTGCGTCTCCGTCATCAACACCGGCGCCAAGTACGACAGCGAGACCTTCAAGAAGGCCGTCGGCCTCAACGGCGTCGGCCAGAAAGCCGTCAACGCGCTCGCGTTGCACTACCGGGCGCAGGCGATCCGCGACGGGCAGACCAAGATCGTCGAGTTTTCGCAAGGTAAGCTCAAAAAGGACCACAAGGTCGCCACGACCACTGAGCGCAACGGCACGATCATCGAGTTTACGCCCGACGAGGCGCTCTTCGGCGCCGACTTCAAGTTCCGCGCGGAGTTCATCGAGGAGATGCTTTGGAACTACGCGTTCCTCAACCGCGGCCTCACGCTCACCTTCAACGGCAAACCCTTCCGCTCCGAGAACGGCCTGAAGGACCTGCTCCAGCGCAAGCTCACCGGCGGCACGCTCTATCCCATCGTCCACATCGAGGCCGACGACATCGAGCTGGCGATGACCCACGCCAATTCCTACGGCGAAGAGTACTACAGCTTCGTCAACGGCCAGCACACGACCATGGGCGGCACGCACCTCGCGGCCTTCCGCGAAGGCCTCGTGCAGACCATCCGCAACTTCTTCAAAAAGGAGTACGACGCCGCCGACATCCGCCAGTCCGTCGTCGCCGCCATCGCCGTGCGCGTGATCGAGCCCGTCTTCGAATCGCAGACCAAGACCAAGCTCGGCTCCGCCGACATCGGCCCGGGCGGCCCCTCCATCCGCCAGTTCATCGGCCAGTTCCTCCAGCAGCACCTCGACAACTGGCTCCATCGCAATCCCGAGGCGGCCGATGCCCTCAAGCGCAAAATCGAGGACAGCGAGCGCGAACGCAAAGAGCTCGCCGGCATCCGCAACATCGCCCGCGAGCGCGCCAAGAAAGCCTCCCTGCACAACCGCAAGCTCCGCGATTGCCGCGTGCACCTCGACACGAAGGACAAACGCGCCGAGGAGAGCACGCTCTTCAACGTCGTGGGCGGCTCCGCCGCCGGGGGCCTCCCCCGCACCCAGTTGTGGCCGACGGGCGCCGAGGGTGACCTACAGCCGCCGCAGGAGATCGCCTTCGACACCGAGCTGACGTCGTCGGGTCTGGCCACCAATCCGAACTGGGACGCTCCGAAACTGCGGGTAGGTGCCACGTCGTTCATCACCCCGGTGCGGGTCTACGACATCGACCTTGCGAGCGGTGAACGCACCCTGCTGCGCGAACAACCGGTGTTGGGCGACTACCGCAGCACCGACTACGTCGAATACCGCGACTGGGCCTACGCCGAGGACGGCACCCGGATCCCGGTGTCGATCGTGCACCGGTCCGGTATCGAACTCCCTTCCCCCACACTGCTTTACGGCTACGGCGCCTACGAGGCGTGCGAGGACCCGCAGTTCTCGATCGCTCGGCTGTCGCTGCTGGATCGGGGCATGGTGTTCGCCGTAGCCCACGTTCGCGGTGGCGGTGAGATGGGCCGGCTGTGGTACGAGCGCGGCAAGCTGCTGGATAAGAAGAACAGCTTCACCGACTTCGTCGCCGTGGGACGTCACCTGATCGACGCTGGGGTCTGCCGGCCCGGGCATCTGGTGGCGATGGGCGGCAGCGCGGGCGGCCTGCTGATGGGGGCGGTGACCAACCTGGCGCCGGACCTGTTCGCCGGTGTGGTGGCGCAGGTCCCGTTCGTCGACCCGCTGACCACCATCTTGGACCCGTCGCTGCCACTGACCGTCATCGAGTGGGACGAGTGGGGAAATCCGTTGGACGACAAGGACGTCTACTTTTACATGAAGTCCTATTCGCCGTACGAAAACGTCGCCCGCCGGGAGTATCCGCCAATCCTGGCGATGACCTCGCTGCACGACACCCGGGTGTACTACGTCGAGCCGGCGAAGTGGGTCGCGGCGTTGCGGCACAGCAAGACCGACGCCAACCCGGTGTTGCTGAAAACCGAGATGAACGCCGGCCACGGCGGTATCTCCGGGCGCTACGAACGCTGGAAAGAGACCGCATTCTCCTACGCGTGGCTGCTGGCGGTCGTCGGCGTGTCGATCGAGTCGGGCTAACCAGTGAGCCCGAGGCCAAAGCCGAACAGATCGGCCGTGGCCTGGGCCGATTCGGCGGTCGCCGACAGGGTGATCGCATCCGCGAACTGTTGCGGGAGCCAGTTCAGCCAGGCCGGGAGGATGCCGCCGATCGGCGTGCCCGTCAGCTCCCGGGCGATGTCGAAGGTGTCCGGGTCGGACTTGATGTCGATGGGTGGGGTTGTCGAGCAACCGATTATCGGAAAGCAGCGCTCGTCGAAGACAACCTGGCCGCCGGAGTACTGCAGGGTGCCGTTGATCTCGGGGTGGGCGAGTTGGGCGAGCAGGCCGCCCAGCGGGATGGTGCCGTCTACCGCCTTGACGGTGATGTAGCCCAGGTGAGCGGTGCCTGTCCCCAGGACCGGGACATCCACCGGCTCCGATCCGAGATCGAACTTCTCGCCCACCAGATCGTCGGGAGAGAATCCGAAGGCGCTGAGGAAGTCCAGCGGAACTCCGGAGCCATTGAGCGCGGCATCAATGACGTGCGCCGGTGCGGTGAAGGTGCCGGCGAACGCTCCCCACCAGTCGCCGTCGCGTAGGTCGCCGAAGATGGCGTTGGCGCTGTCCGCCAATGCATTCCAGCCCAGGATGGGCGCCCCCAGGGCATCGATAAGTAACGCGACCGGTACCCCCAGCTCCAGCTCGGGGCTGCCGACGCTGTTGATGACGCCCTGGATCAGGTTGTAGAAATTGCCGCTGAGGACCGCGGCGACCAGATCGCCGGCGGACGGCTCCTCGACGTCGTCGAACATCGTCGACGTGTCCACGCCCACCGAGAAGTCGAACGCCGTGTCAACGACGTTGCCGAAGTTGTGCCACATGCCCGTTCCGGCGTCCAGGAGCGCCTGGCCGAAGCCCGGGAGATCGCCGTGTAAGAGCGCCGAGAAGATGTCCTGCGCGTAGCCGACCTGATTGACGAGTATCTGGTGCAGAAACGGGAACGGGTCGGCGAACCAGTCGGTGCCTATCGCCGAGAGGTTGTGCCAGGTATTGGTGACCAGATTGGTGTAAGGGGTGACCAGGTCGCCGATGCCGGAAGTGAGCTGCACGACCGGGACCGGGTTGGCTGACGCTGGGGGAGCCGCCACCGGCGTGGCCGCGATCAGACCCGTACCGGTGATGACGATTCCCGTGGTGACGAACCGACAGACCGCGGAGTGGTACATGACTGCCCCCTCAACGACGTTAACTGAGAATGAGCTTAGTTGTTTTGCAAAAATTTGGTCAAAATTCGAATCGCGGCCGGTTATTCGCGGCGGACATCCACACGGGTAACCTCGCGCCCATGAGCCTCGCCGATATCCCGCTGAACACCCTTGACGGCCGTTCCACCTCGCTGGCCGATTACGCCGACCGTGCGGTGCTGGTCGTCAACGTCGCGTCCAAATGCGGACTCACCCCGCAGTACGGTGCGCTGGAAAAGCTCGCGCAGGACTACGGCGACCGCGGCCTGACCGTGCTGGGCGTGCCCTGCAACCAGTTCATGGGTCAGGAGCCCGGAACGGCCGAGGAGATCGCGACCTTCTGCTCCACCAGCTACGGGGTGACGTTTCCGTTGCTGGCCAAGACCGACGTCAACGGTGCGGACCGCCACCCGCTGTACGCCGAGCTGACCAAGACCGCCGATGCCGAGGGCGCCGCCGGTGACGTGCAGTGGAATTTCGAGAAATTCCTGCTCGCCCCGGGTGCCACCGTGGTCAACCGCTTCCGGCCCACCACGGTGCCGGATGCACCCGAGGTTCTCGCCGCCATCGAAGCCGTTCTGCCTGGCTGATCCGTAGCGCTATCTGACGTCTTCCTCGACGTCACCGACTGGACACCTGTGCTGGTCACACTGATGTTGTGACCGGACAACTGATCGTCTCCGTCTCTGGGATTGGGGCGCACACCCAGGCCGATGCCGAGGCCTTCTGCGCGCAACTGGATGCCCGTGGCGTACCGGTATCGCTGCTGGTGGCGCCGCGACTGGGTGCCGACTACCGGCTCGACCGCGATCCTGGCACCGTCGCGTGGCTGGCGCAGCGGGGCGCCGACGGCGCGGGGGTCGTGCTGCCCGGGTTCGGCGGGGCCGCCCCCAAGAAGGGTGGCGGCGAGGTCGCCACGCTGCCCGCCCATGAGGCCAATCTGCGACTGCTTGGCGCCGACCGCGTACTGGAACACCTGGGACTGCGCACCCGGCTGTTCGCCGCACCCGGCTGGACCGTGTCGCCGGGAACCGTCAGGGCATTGCCGCGCAATGGTTTCCGGCTACTGGCTGGTTTGCATGGCATCACCGACCTGGTACTGGACCAAGCCGTGCGGGCTCGGGTGATCGGCGTCGGGGCCGGCTTTCTCGCCGCGCCCTGGTGGTGCCGGATGGTGGTGGTGACCAGCGAACGTATCGCGCGCCGCGACGGCATGGTGCGGCTGTCGGTAGGTGCGTCGCAGCTGAAGAAGCCGGGCGTGACCGAGGCGATGCTGGACGCAGTGGACACGGCGTTGGGCCACGGTTGCCGGCCGGAGCGCTACCGCTGGCCGCTCGCGCCGGTCGGTGTGGCCTCGGAGCTGAGCGCCTGAGTCGTTACCCTGGGACGCCATGAGGGGTAGGGCGGACGCCGACGCCATCGTGGTCGGGGCGGGTCTGGCCGGCCTGGTGGCGGCCGGTGAACTGGTGGAGCGCGGCCAGCGCGTACTCATCGTCGACCAGGAGAACAGCGCGAACCTGGGCGGACAGGCGTTCTGGTCCTTCGGCGGCCTGTTCTTCGTCGACAGTCCCGAGCAGCGCCGGCTGGGGGTCCGCGACAGCCACGAACTGGCGCTGCAGGATTGGCTGGGCACCGCGGGCTTCGACCGGCCCGAGGACCACTGGCCGCGCCAATGGGCGCACGCCTACGTGGATTTCGCCTCGGGTGAGAAGCGCAGCTGGCTGCGGGCCCGCGGGCTGAAAGTCTTCCCGCTGGTGGGCTGGGCTGAGCGTGGCGGTTACGGCGCCATCGGGCACGGCAATTCGGTGCCCCGGTTCCACATCACCTGGGGCACCGGGCCAGCCCTGGTGGAGATCTTCGCGGGCCGGCTGCGGGGCCGCTCAAAGGTCCGGTACGCCTTCCGGCACCGGGTCGACGAGCTGATCGTCGAGAGCGGCCGGGTGACCGGGGTGCGGGGGAGTGTGCTGGAACCCTCGGCCGCGGAACGCGGGGTGGCGTCGTCGCGGAACACGGTGGGCCAGTTCGAGTTCCGTGCCCCTGCGGTGCTGGTTACCAGCGGTGGCATCGGCGGCAATCTCGATCTGGTGCGACAGAACTGGCCGGAGCGGATGGGCCGGGTGCCCGCTCAACTGTTGACCGGGGTGCCCGCCCACGTCGACGGCCGGATGATCGGGATCACCGAGGCGGCCGGCGGCCGGGTGATCAATCGGGACCGGATGTGGCACTACACCGAGGGCATCACCAACTACGACCCGATCTGGCCGGGCCATGGCATCCGGATCATCCCCGGCCCGTCGCCGCTGTGGCTCGACGCTGCCGGCGTGGGGCTGCCCGGTCCGCTGGATCCCGGGCTCGACACCTTGGGCACGCTCGAGCACATTGGCCGCGCCGGGCAGGACCACACCTGGTTCGTGCTGAACCGGCGGATCATCGAGAAGGAATTCGCGCTGTCGGGCCAGGAGCAGAATCCCGACCTGACCGGCCGCAGCCTGCGCCAGTTGGCCGCATCACGGGCCCGGTCCGGGCCGCCTCCGCCGGTGCAGGCGTTCATCGAACGAGGGGTGGATTTCGTGCACGCCTCGTCGCTGCGTGACCTGGTCGCCGCGATGAACGAGCTGCCTGACGTGGTGCCGTTGGACTACGCGACGGTGGAGGCCGGGGTCACCGCCCGCGACCGCGAAGTGGTGAACCGATTCAGCAAGGACGGCCAGATCACCGCGATCCACGGCGCCCGGGCCTACCTGGGTGACCGGATCGGCCGGGTGGTGGCTCCGCACCGGCTGACCGATCCGTCCGCCGGTCCGCTGATCGCGGTCAAACTGCACATCCTGACCCGGAAGACGTTGGGCGGCTTGGAAACCGACTTGGACTCCCGGGTGCTGGGCGCCGACGGAAAGCCGATTGACGGGCTGTACGCGGCCGGCGAGGTGGCCGGATTCGGGGGCGGCGGCGTGCACGGCTACCGGGCGCTGGAGGGCACGTTCCTGGGCGGCTGCATCTTCTCCGGTCGGGCTGCCGGCCGGGGCGCCGCCAGCGACATCGCCTAGATCAGAAGGCGACGGCGCTCTCCTGCGGCAGCACCTGGAAGTCGGCGCGTCCCATCTCGGCCAGCCGGCCGTGATAGATCCCGCGAGCCTCGGCGGCGATGATGCCCTGATGGATCGGCACCGCGGCCCGCGGCGCCACCGCGCGCAGGTACTCGACCGCCTCGGAGATCTTCATCCACGGCGCCGCCGCCGGGGTGGCCAGCACGTCCACCGGTTCGCCGGGCACGAACAACGCGTCGCCGGGATGCATCAACCGGGCCGGATGCTCGTCGTCGCCGATCAGGTAGGAGATGTTGTCGATCATCGGCAACTCCGGATGGATCACCGCGTGCTGCCCGCCCACCCCGCGCACCCGCAGCGGCCCGACGTCGAAGGCATCCCCGACGTGTACCGGTTGCCAGGGCGGTCCCAGCTGGGCCGCGGTCTGCGGGTCGGCGGAGAGCGCGGCACCCGGATTGGCGTCGATCAGGGCCGGCAACCGGGCCACGTCGGCGTGGTCGGGGTGCTGGTGGGTGACCAGGATGGCCGCCAGCCCGGTGATGCCCTCGAAGCCGTGCGAGAAGTTGCCGGGGTCGAACAGCACCGTGGTCCCGCCGAAATCGGCGAGCAGGCAGGAATGGCCGAAGTGGGTCAGTTGCATACCTAGAGATTGTGCGCTCCGGCGCCTGGAACGGGCATCGGTATTGTTGACCCGACCGATCCCCGTCGACAGTAGGGAGCACCCGTGGCCCGGGTGGTTGTGCACGTGATGCCCAAAGCCGAGATCCTCGACCCGCAGGGGCAAGCGATCGTCGGAGCGCTTTCTCGGCTCGGACACAGCGGAGTGTCGGATGTGCGGCAGGGCAAGCGTTTCGAGCTCGAGGTCGACGATTCGATCGACGATGCCGCGCTGGCCGAGATCGCCGAATCGCTGCTGGCCAACACGGTAATCGAGGACTTCACCGTCAGCCGGCAGACCTCGTGAGCGCCCGGATCGGCGTCATCACCTTTCCCGGCACTCTCGACGACGTCGACGCCGCCCGCGCGGTCCGGTTCGTCGGTGCCGAGCCCGTCAGCCTGTGGCACGCCGACGCCGACCTCAAGGGTGTCGACGCCGTGGTGGTGCCGGGCGGCTTCTCCTACGGCGATTACCTGCGCTGCGGCGCCATCGCCCGGTTCGCCCCGGTGATGGGCGAGGTCATCAAGGCCGCCGGCCAAGGCATGCCGGTGCTCGGCATCTGCAACGGCTTCCAGGTGCTGTGCGAGGCCGGGCTGCTGCCGGGTGCGCTGACCCGCAATATCGGCCTGCACTTCGTCTGCCGCGACGTCTGGCTGCGGGTGGCCTCCACCTCGACGGCCTGGACCTCGAGGTTCGACGCCGACGCCGATCTGCTGGTGCCGTTGAAGTCCGGTGAGGGCCGCTACGTGGCCTCCGAAGCGGTGCTCGACGAGCTGGAGGGCGAAGGCCGGGTGGTGTTCCGCTACCTGGACAACATCAACGGCTCGCTGCGCAATATTGCCGGGGTGAGCTCGGCCAACGGCCGGGTGGTCGGGTTGATGCCGCACCCCGAGCACGCCATCGAGGCTCTGACTGGGCCCAGCGATGACGGGCTGGGGTTGTTCTACTCCGCACTGGATGCGGTGCTGGCCGCCTGAACCCCTTGCGGGTAGCTGTGGATCTGCTGATTCCAGATAGCTCAGCTGGCGCCGGTTGCGACCGGTCCACAAAACACGAGGGGCACGTAGGCGTACCCACCTCCGTAACGGTGCGCATTCGCCCGGTAGGCGCGTATTACTGCGCACGTTTGCGGCCACCCCCTTCCGTTTGACGGCAATCGACTATTCGATTTAACTAAGAAAGCTCACATTTCATCGTGAGCGTGACTTAGGTAACGTCTAGGGAGGCTTCAGGGTGTCCGTTCAGCGGCGTCGTAGCGTCAAGAATCGTCACGTACAGGACGGGCGGGCGCCAGAGCGTCGCCGATTGGTCGGAACAGGTAGTGCTGTTGCCGCATTCTTGGCGTTCGGGCTGGCGCCGGTGACGGTGGCACCGGCGCATGCGGACTTCGAGGACCTGTGGGCGCCGATCGTCGACCTGCTCGGGCCGGCGGCGAACCAGGACTTTGCGTCTACTCCGGGCTCGGCGGACGCCGATGCTTGGGACGGTTCGCTGGGGCAGCTCGGTGAATCGGTCTGGCAGGGGTACACCGACTTCTACACCGGGGTGCACGACCTGGGGCAGCTGTGGATCACCAGCGACCTGGGCGGGATGGTCAACTGGGTGATCAACCTGCCCACCGAATGGTTGATCGGCCGGGATCTGATCGGCAACGGCCTGGACGACTTCACTGGGCCCAACACCTCGTTGCTGGGCGGCCTGGGAATCTTTGGTGATCGCGGTGATGGCGGCTTGTTGTTCGGTGACGGCGGTGCGGGCGCAATCGGTGTCGACGGTGGCGCCGGTGGCGCCGGTGGGGATGCCGGCATGTTCGGCAACGGCGGCATCGGTGGTATGGGTTCCGGCGGCGCCGACGGTGGCGCCGGCGGCCCTGGGGGGTGGGTGGTCGGTGGCGGCCGGGCCCGGGGGGCTGGCGGGGGGGGCGGGGGGAGAGG
>CAXYUC010000161.1:0-9559 GCA_964292075.1 uncultured Mycolicibacter sp. | reverse complement strand
GGGGCGTCCGGTGCCGGCGTGACCACATCGGGCGGCAACGGCGGCACCGGCGGTACCGGCGGAGCCGCGACGGCTGGTCTCTCGTCCGGCGGCGTCAGCGGCGGCACCGGCGGCGCCGGCGGGGCCGGTGGTAACGGCACCGCATCCGGTGGCCCTGGTGGCAACGCCGGGGTCGGCGGCGCCGGGCAGCTGACCGGGGGTAACGGCGGCAAAGGTGGAGCCGGTGGCGACAGCGCCGGCGCCACCAACCCGAACAACCCATTCGGAGCCAGCCACGCCGGTAACGGCGGCACCGGCGGAGACGCGGGCAGCGCCCCGGCCGGTAACTTCGCGCCGGGCCCCGGCGGTAACGGCGGTAACGGCGGCAATGGCGGCACCGGGGCCGGGGCGGTCAATGGCGGCAACGGTGGTAGTGGCGGCACTGGCGGCGGTGGCGCAATCGGCGGCAAGGCCGGTGATGGCGGCGACGGCGGCGCGGCGACGGGTACCGGCAACGGAGGCAATGGCGGCAACGCCGGCCTCCATGGCGGTAACGCAACTGCCGGGACTACGGGTGTCCCACACCCCCGCGCGGCCGGCGGCGACGGCTACGACGCCGGAAACGGCGGTAAGGGCGGTAACGGCGGTGTTGGCGGCAGCGCGGTCTCTGGTAACGGCGGGGCTGGCGGCAATGGCAGCACCGGCGGCACCGGCGGCACCGGTGGCACCGGCGGTAAGGGCGGTGTCGACGCCAACGGCAACGGCTTTAACGGCGGTAACGGCGGCAAGGGCGGCGCCGGCGGCACTGGCGGCGTCGGTGGTAAGGGCGGTGTCAGCACCAGCGGTTCTAACGGGGCCGTCGGCACCGACGCCCTGGACGGCAACGGCGGCGCCGGCGGTATCGGTGGCGCGGGCGGCAGCGGAGTCAACGGCGGCTCGGCCGGTAACGGCGGCAACGGTGGTACCGGTGGCACGTCTGGCACCGGCACCGGTGGTGCCGGTGGTACTGGTGGCTCCGGCGGTACCGGTGGTGCCGGTGTGGTTGGCGGCGGCACAGTCGCAGGAACCTCTGGCGGTGATGGCGGCAACGGCGGTAAGGGCGGCACCGGTGGCGTCTCCAGCACTGGCACCGACGGTATCGGTGGCGCCGGCGGCTTCGGTGGGGGTGGTGGTGTCGGCGGCGTCGACGCCAATGGCAATGGTCTGAGCGGCGGCAACGGCGGCCTCGGCGGTGCCGGTGGTTCCGGCGCCAACGGCGCCAACGGCGCCAACGACGGCAACGGCGGCAACGGCGGTACCGGCGGGGCCGGCGGGGCCGGCAAAGCGGGCACCGCGGGAACCACTGGAGCTACCACGGCCGGTGGCAACGGAACCGACGGCGGTAACGGCGGTAACGGCGGTAAGGGCGGCGCCGGCGGTACGTCGAACACCGGTGCTGGCGGTAAGGGCGGTGTCGGTGGCGCCGCTGGTGCCGGTGGCGCCGGTGGGGCCGGTGGCAATGGCGGCGTCAAGGCCGGCGTGGGCTTATCCGGCGGTGCCGGTGGCGACGGCGGCAACAGCGGTACCGGTGGTGTCGGTGGCGCCGGTGGCCACAGCACCAGCGGTACCGACGGCGCCAACGGTAACGGCGGCAACGGGCCGGTTGGCGGTAAGGGCGGTAACGGCGGCAACGGCGGTACCCCCGGCGGCGCGGGCGGCACCCAGGGCAGCGGCGGGAACGGTGGCACCGGCGGTGCGGCCGGTGGTCCGGGGGCTAACCCCGGCACCAGCGGTGCCAACGGCGCCAACGGCAACCCCGGCACACCCGGCTAACGCCGACAGATCGCGTATCGCGGCCGTCGGGTCCCTCATGGGACTCGGCGGTCGCGGTCGCGTTTCAGGCCGACTCGTTCACTCTGCGCCCAGGGCGCAGCTCACTCGCACTTTGTCGCCTTACACGTAGAGTCGACGAAAAATATTCTGGCGCCTCAATCGGTCCATGGGTTGACTAGACGGATGCCGGTCGCATCGAAGTCTCTGGTGTTGCGGGTGGCCAGCGTTGCCTGTCGAGATGCGCAGATCGCGGCGATTTGGGCATCGGCGACAGAGATAGGGCGGCCGACGGTTTCCCGGGCGATCACTATCCCGGCGTAGCTACGGGCGGCGGGTGCGTCGAAGGGCATGACCACGTCGTCGAAATCGATGAACACTCTCGCCGCGGCGGCGGTCAATTGGTCTTTGCGGCGCCCGTTCGGGAGCCGGGCGATACCGTATTCGATTTCAGCGAGGGTAACCGCCGTCGTGTGCACTTGTCCGATTGTGTTCGACCACGCGACGACCTTGTCGTGCGGTTCGCTGCGCATCAACTCCGCAACGACGTTGGTGTCGATGATGATCACGTCTATTCCGGGAACTCGGTCACCCGCGGCATCTCCGCGTGGGGCGGGATTTCCAGGTCGACACCACCGATCGCCCCAAATCGCTCCCGGATTGCTTGTGCAAGATTCGGTCGGTCATGCTCCGACTCGGCGACGGCGTGGGTGAGGATCGCCCGGACCTCGGCTTCCATGGAGCGGCCGTGCTGAGCAGCCCGCATCTTCAGTCGAGCCGCCACACGTTCGTCCAGGTCGCGCACGCTGATCGCTGCCATAAATACCACCACCTCGCTGCTAGCAATGCTAGCAATCTATTTTGCTAGCAGCGTGCGAAATTGGCGCAACCCGCCTTGATGGCTCTGCGCTCAAGGCGCGCCCTACTTCTCCGCCATAGCCGCAGAGTTATCAAGGTGGAGTGCCGCCGCAAGAGCTCAGCCCGATTGACATAATGCAATTTGTCGCTCAGGGGCGGGCACTAGCCCACATGGTCCAGCGCGGTGACGCTTGTGGCGCCTGAGGTTAGAACCGTGGCATCTCCGCGGCGATGGTATTCATCAGCGCGGTGTAGCGCTTGGCCTCCGGGTCCTGGCCGGGCTTGCCGCTGGAGATCAACCCGGCCGACAGTCCGCGCTCCGGGTCGGTCCAGATGGCGCAGTTGACCAGGCCAAGATGCCCGAACGCGGCCGGCGCGCCGCGGCCGAACGGCCCGAACCGCTTGGACCCCAGCATGTAGCCGGTGCCCCAACGCAGCGGCGCCAGCCCGGTGGCCACATCGGGCCGCAACCGGCGGCACTGCGCCGTCGCCCCGCGCAGGGTCTCCGGCGAAAGCACCCGCACCCCGTCGAGTTCCCCCTCGCGACGCCAGATCTCGGCGAATCGGGACAGCTCGAATGCGGTGGAGATGGTGTTCGAGGACGGCACCACCGTGGTCAGGAAGAACGGGCTGTTGGTCATCGGAATGATCTCGTGCACCGACCCGCCGATGGCTTTGCGGAACACCGCGACCGCCGCGCCGGTCGGCTGGACGCCGGTGGCATGGCTGGGCGCCACCAGCGGAATGTCTTGCGGGGCAACGCCATAGTTGGTCCACCGGAAACCCAGCGGGTCGAGGATCTCGGTGGCCAGCACGTCCCGGATGTCCTTGCCGGTGGCCGCCCGCACGATCTCCCGGGTCAGCGGCCCCCAGGTCAGGGCGTGGTACATGTGCATCAGCCCGGGCGGATACACCGGCCGCAGGTTGGCCAGCTGCGCTTGGGCGTACTCGGGATCGTCGGCACGGTTGAGGTCGGGCTTGGGGCCGGTGGCGAACGGCACCCCGGCGCTGTGTGTCATCACGTGACGAATGGTGGTGCGCTGCTTACCGTGTCGGCCATAGTCGGGCAGGTAGTCGCTGACGCGATCATCTAGGGAGAAGGCGCCGCGTTCGGCCAGCATGTGCATCACGGTGCTGGTGATGGCCTTGGCGGTCGAGTACACGCAGTACGGGGTGTCGATGCTCACCGGGATCAGCTCGGCATCATCCGGGTCGGAAGGACCGTTGCCCCAGCCGTGCCCGATGGCCCGGTTGAGCACCACGCGACCGTTGTGGCGCAGACACAACTGGATCGCGGGGTGCAGGCCACCGGAATACCAGTGCCGGGCGGCCTGCCAGATCCGCTCCACGGCCGCCGGGTCGATACCGGAATGATCCTCGTCGCCGATCGCGGTGACGGCGTCGAGGTCGGCGGGGATACGGACGGTGCCGTCAGGTGTCATGCCCGCCAGGTTACGTGGGCGGCTTGTCAGTGCCGCCGAGCTCCGCCCCGGCCGAAATACAGTTCCTGGGTCGCCACGCAGACCAACTGCCCCGCCCGGTTGTACATCGTCGAGGTCGTCAGGCCACGCCCGGCGATGCCGCTGGGCGTGAATTGATCCGATAGCACCCAGTCCGAGAGGTCCACGGGCCGCTGAAACCACAGTGCGTGATCGATCAGCGCATTGAAGGTGCTGGCCTGGTTGGTCCGCCGCATGGCCAGCGCCGCCTCCACCATGGTGGTGCCGGACAGGTAGGTCAGCAGAGCACTGTGCATCGCGGGATCAGCGGGCACCGCCTCGACGGGTTTCCACCACAACCGCAACCGCGGCGACGGGTCGCCACGCTCCATGGCGATCCGCGGCGGCGGGTCCACGTAACGCAGGTCGAAGGGGTGCGGCTGGACCCAGTAGCCACCCAGTTCGTCGGCATAGGCGGCCAACAGATCCTGCGACGACGGCAGCGAATCCGGTTCGGGCACATCCGGTTTCGGCTGCTGGTATTCGGGTGCGTCGACGGTGGTGGTGAACGACGACAGCACTTCCAGCAGGATCTGGCCGTCCTGGCGGGCGGTGACCTGTCGCGTCGACAGCGTGCCGCCGTCGCGGGCCACCTCCACGTGCAGGTCGACCGGGCGGCGGGCGTCCCCGGCCCGCAGGTAGTAGACGTGCACGCTGTGCGGCACCCGGCCCGGCGCGGTGCGGCTGGCGGCGATCAGCGCCTGGCCGGCGATATGCCCGCCGACAATATGGTGGATCGGGTTGTCGAGCTGGGTGGCGACGAAGTGCTCGGCATCGACGCGGTCGACGTCCAGGGTGGCGATGATGTCGGCCAGGGCCGGTTGGCGGTGCGGAACGTCGTCGCTCACGCGTGCGCGCCCATCTCCATCAGATAGACCCCGGCGCCGATCAGCACCACGCCACCGGCCATCACCGGTGTGAACGGATCGTCGAACAAGAACCGGGCCAGCACCGCGGTCAACGCCACCCCGACACCCGACCACACCCCGTAGGCCACCCCGACCGGAATGCCGCGCTTGAGTACCAGGGCCAGCAACACGAAGGACACCACATAGCCGATGGCCACCGGGATCACCCACTGCCAGCGGGCGAAGCCGTCGGAGGCGCGCATCGACAGCGTCCCGGCGACCTCGAAACCGATCGCCCCGAACAGCAGGATCCAGGCCATCACTCGCCGGTGAACTCGGGCTTGCGCTTGGCCATCATCGCCCCGATGCCCTCCATCAGGTCCTTCGACGCCAAGAACGCCGAGTTCCATGCCGCGACGTAGCGCAGGCTGGCCGACACCCGGTCGATGCGCTGCTGATCGAGCACGTCCTTGACGCCTTCGACGGTCAGCGGCGGGTTGGCGGCAATCTCGGCCGCGGTGGCGTGCGCGGCGGCCAGGCAGGCCTGCGCGTCGGCGAAGACCTCATTGACCAGGCTGATCTTCTCCGCGCGCGCGGCGTCGATGTCCTTGCCGGTCAGCGCCAGCTCCCGCAGGTGCCCGTCGGACAGGATCAGCGGAAGCCGGGCCAGGCTGCCCATGTCGGCGACGATGGCCAATTTGACCTCGCGCACGCTGAACTTGGCATCGGCCGACGCGTAGCGGATGTCCACTGCGGCGATCAGGTCCACCCCGCCGCCGATGCACCAGCCGTGGATCGCCGCGATCGTCGGGGTGCGGCAGTCGGCGACGGCGTTGGTGGCCTTCTGCATCCGCAGGATCTCGGCGTGAAACTCCGCGCGGGGGCGGGCCTGCGCCCCCTCGGCCAGCACCGGGGCCAGGGTGCCGCCCATCGCGGCTACATCCAGCCCGTAGCTGAAGTTCTTGCCGGAGCCGGTCAGCACGATCGCCCGCACGTCGCGGTCGGCGTCCAGCTCGGCGAAGACGTCCGGGAGCTCCGCCCAGAACGCCGGGCCCATCGCATTGCCCTTGCCCGGCCCGATCAGGGTGACCTGGGCGACGTGGTCTTTGATTTCGACGGTGACGGATTCATAGGTCTCGGCCATACTCCAGACCGTAGCGTGGGACCCTGGCCTCCGCGTGCGCGGTGCGGGGGCGGGCGCTGATCGCCTTTACCGGACGGTCATAGCCTGGCAACCTGCTGGTCAATCCAGCGTTGTTCTGGCCGCCTAGCGTGGAAAACGCATGGACGTTGCCGGTTGGGTATGGGCACTGACGATCGTCGGCCTGGTGGGGTTGCTGGCGTTCGACTTCTTCGTGCATGTCCGCAAGGCGCATGTTCCGACGCTGAAGGAATCGGCGATCTGGTCCGCCGGCTACATCGGGGTCGCCGTGCTCTTCGGGGTCGGCATGGTCGTCTTCGGTGGGGTGGACGCCGGTTCGGAATACTTCGCCGGCTACCTCACCGAGAAGGCGCTCTCGGTCGACAATCTCTTCGTCTTTTTGGTCATCATGGTCAGCTTCCGGGTGCCCCCGGTCGATCAGCAGAAGGTGTTGCTGTTCGGGATCGTGCTGGCGTTGATCGCCCGGACCGGGTTCATCTTTCTCGGGGTGGCGCTGATCAACACCTTTTCCTGGGCGTTCTACATACTGGGCCTGATCCTGTTGTTGACGGCCGCCGGCATGCTGCGCTCGGCGAACGGCGAAGAGACTGCGGCCGCCGACAATGCCGTCATCCGACTGGCCAGGAAGGTCATTCGCGCCCCGCTGCTGTTGGTGATGACGGCCATCGCCGGCACCGACCTGATCTTCGCGCTTGACTCGCTGCCGGCGATCTTCGGCCTCACCCGCGACACCTACACGGTGTTCACCGCGACCGCGTTCGCCCTACTGGGTCTGCGGCAGCTCTACTTCCTGGTCGACGGCCTGCTCGACCGGCTCGTCTACCTCTCGACCGGTCTGTTCGTGATCCTGGCGTTCATCGGTGCGAAGCTGATTCTGCACGGCCTGCACGAAAACACTGTGCCGTTCATCAACGGCGGTGAACCGGTCGATTTCGTCGAGATCGGCACCGGGCAGTCGCTCGTCGTGATCGTGGGGGTGCTCGCGGTCACCGTCGTCGTGTCGCTGCTGAGCCCCCGGGGCCGTGCCCAGGCCGCCGACGAGCACGAACGCGACCTCGTGCTGCACTGACACCGACAGCGGTTAGATCCGCTCCAAGTAGAAGTAGAAGTACCGGCCGTCATCTAGCACGCCCTTGCCGTTCATGATGCCCAGCACGGTGTTGTCATCGACGCGCTTGAAGTGGTCGTGGGTGGGCTGACCGTCGTAGACCATGGTCGCCACCACCTCGCCGCGGAACTCCTCGGCCCACAGGCTCGCCTCGCCCTTGCCGAGCTTGACGTTGGAGAACTTGTTGCCGTCCTCGTCCAGGCACACCAGCGGCTGCACGTCGGTGATCGAGTTGAAGCTCTTGCCGAACCAGCGGGCCTTCTCCAACAGTCCGTTCATCTTGTGGCCGGTGACGAACTCCCCGCCGCGCCACTCGCCGATCATCTGCTCGACGGTGGCCGGCGGCAGCGTCGCCCAGAACTCGTCGATCTCGGCGTCGGGGATCTGTCCCGAGCGCCCCTTGGGCGCGTTGGACGTGCCGCGGGCCAGCTCGTCATTCACGGTGGCCATCGTTTCAGGCGGCCTTGTTCACTGCCCGCTTGAGGCCGAACAGCAGTCCGTGCGCCAGCACCGCGGCGACCCCGGGCAGGCGGTTGTCGGCGCTGACGGTGTAGCTGATCTCCGTGCCGGAGCCCGTCGACCGCAGGGCCACATTGCCGACGTAGTTGCGGAAGGGGATGCCCGAGACGCCCCGATAGCTCAGTCGCTGATCCGGTTCGAACGCGATGATCTCCTCCACCAGCGGCGCCATGCCGGGCACCGCCTGGATGCGACGCTGAGCGCCGACACCGTTGGGCTCGGGCGTTCCGGGCTGGATCACGGTGATCTTCAGTCCGGGGGCCCAGCCGGACATGCCCTCGTAGTCGGTGAGCACCGTCCACACCTGAGCCGCGGATGCGGCGACGGTGGCAGTCGCGGTCGCGTGCATGTCAGTTCCTCCTCAGCGGTACGTCTGAGCGAACCGTAACAGCGCGTCGTTCTCCTCCGGCGCGCCGATGGTCACCCGGACTCCGTCCTGGCCGTAGGGGCGGACCACGATGCGGTCGGCCGCGGCAGCGGCCACGAAGTCGGCGGTGCGCTCGGCCAGCGGCAGCCACACGAAGTTGGACTGCGAATCCGGCAGCTCGAACCCGGCTTCACGCAGCGCGGCGCTAACCCGGGCCCGCTCGGCGACCACCGCGTCGGTGCGGGCCATCAGCTCCTCGGCGGCGTCCAGCGAGGCGATCCCGGCGACCTGCGCCACGCTGGACACCGTGAACGGCACGTAGACCTTGCCCAATGCGGTGATGATCTCCGGATCGCCGACCGCGTAACCCAGTCGCAGGCCGGCCAGCCCGTAGGCCTTCGAAAACGTGCGCAGCACAACCACATTCCGGTGGCGCCGGACCAGGCCCAGGCTGTCGGGCAGCAGGCCGTCGCGGATGTACTCCACATACGCCTCGTCGATGGCGATCAGGATGTGCGGTGGCACCGCAGCGACGAACCGCTCCAGCGCGTCGGGCTCGACGACGGTGGAGGTCGGGTTGTTCGGGTTGCAGACGAAGATCAGCCGGGTGCGCTCGGTGATCGCGGCCAGCATCGCGTCCAGGTCGTAGGTCTGCTCGCGCAGCGGCACCTGCACCGGAACGGCGCCGGCGGTGCGTACCTGTAGTGGATAGATCTCGAAGCTGCGCCAGCCGAACACCACCTCGTCGCCGGCACCGGCACTGATCTGGATCAGCTGCTGGCACAGGCTGACCGATCCGCAACCGGCCGCCACGTGCTCCGGGCCGAACCCGACATGCTCGGCCAGTCGCGCGCGCAGCGCGGCGTAGCCGTTGTCCGGGTAGCGGTTGGTGGTGGCCAGGGCGGCTTCGACGGCTTTGGCCACGCTGGGCAACGGGGGGAACACCGTCTCGTTGCTGGCGAGTTTGATCGATCCGGGGACCGTCTTACCCTCGACGTAGGCCGGCAGCGCGGCGATCTCCGGGCGCAGTCTGGCGGTCACGGACCACAGCATATGTGGGCGGTTGTGGGCCTCGACCCCGCGGTTTCAGAACTGGGGGAGTGATCCGGTACCCTCAACGAGTTCGGGAGGCGTGCCAGAGCGGCCGAATGGGACTCACTGCTAATGAGTTGTCCCCTTTACGGGGGACCGGAGGTTCAAATCCTCTCGCCTCCGCAACGGCCGGGCTTGCTCGACCGACAACTGAAGACACGCGCCCGTAGCTCAACGGATAGAGCATCTGACTACGGATCAGAAGGTTGGGGGTTCGAATCCCTTCGGGCGCACTTTTGTGATGTCTCAGGACATCGGAATAGCGGCTCTTCGGATTGTGCCGGGGTGTGGTGTTCATCGGACGATGATGGATGTGAG
>CAXYUC010000160.1:0-9664 GCA_964292075.1 uncultured Mycolicibacter sp. | reverse complement strand
GGCGATGCTCTGCTCGGTGGCGATCACCGCGTAGGGCATCAGGTCGGTGAGCGCGCTCGACACCGCGGCGTCGTTCGGCTGCTTGTCGCGCAGCGCGAGGTAGTACTCCATCGCGTTGTTGCCGGCCGGCGCATACAATCGGGTGTCGTTGTAAGCGGTGTTGGCCGCCTCGCGCCGCCTCACCAAATCGGCGGTGCCGGCACGACTTCGCAAGGCGGTCCCTGATGTCGGCGCGGTGATCTCCGCCGCCCGCGAGGAGGTCAAACGTCAGACCGGCACCGATCAGATCCAGACCAAGACCATCACCCGGTTCACCCGCAGCCAGCTGATTCAGCTGATCCTGCTCGTTGCCCTGGTGTATGTGGCCTATCCCTTCATCAGCCAGGTGCCCACCTTTTTCTCCCAACTGCGGCAAGCGAACTGGTGGTGGGCGTTGGTCGGGCTGATCGTCTCGTCGCTGACCTATGTCGGCGCGGCGGGCGCGCTGTGGGCATGCGCCAACGGCTTGGTCAGCTTTCGCAATCTGGCGATCATGCAGGTGGCCAACACCTTTGCGGCCACCACCACCCCGGCCGGAGTCGGCGGTTTGGCGCTGAGCACCCGCTTCCTGCAGAAGGGCGGCCTGAGCACCTTGCGCGCGACCGCGGCGGTCGCACTACAGCAGTCGGTGCAGGTGATCGTGCACGTGATCCTGCTGGTCATCTTCACCACCGCTGCGGGTGCCTCAACGGACCTGTCCCACTTCGTTCCCGGCGCGACCATGCTGTACCTGATCGCCGGTGTGGCGCTCGGCTTGGCCGGCATCGTGCTGCTGGTGCCCAACCTGCGCCGGTGGCTGACCACGGCACTGCGGCCACGACTCAAGGAAGTTACCGGGGACCTGGTGGAACTGGCCCGCGAGCCCAAGCGGCTGGCGTTGATCGTGTTGGGCGCGGCCGGCACCACGTTGGGTGCGGCGCTGGCACTGTGGGCCAGCGTGGAGGCTTTTGGGGGCAACACGTCGTTCGTCACGGTCACGGTGGTGACGATGGTCGGCGGCACCCCGGCCCCCGCGGCGCCGCCGCCCGGCGGGGTGGGTGCCGGGGAGCCCGCCCTGATCGGTGGGCTGGCCGCCTTCGGTGTGCCCGCCGCGCTGGCGGTCCCGTCGGTGCTGCTCTACCGGGTACTGACCTGCTGGCTGCCGGTGTTCATCGGCTGGCCGGTCATGCGATGGCTGACCGAGA
Source organism: uncultured Mycolicibacter sp. (assembly GCA_964292075.1). Classification (GTDB taxonomy): domain Bacteria; phylum Actinomycetota; class Actinomycetes; order Mycobacteriales; family Mycobacteriaceae; genus Mycobacterium. The sequence continues at coordinate 8,441 of CAXYUC010000160.1, read as the reverse complement.
ACGAAATGATCTGAGCCGATGCGGATCGCGATCAGCGGTGCAGGGGTAGCCGGGGCTGACAAACTTGTTCACCGGCGCCGTGCGCGACGATTTCGAGCTCCCCGAATACGCGATGTGATCCCGGTCAGCGCAGCGATGTGGTCATCAGACCGGTTATCCCCGCAATGACGTCGAAGTCGGCGTCCCGGTGCGCAACCTGGGCACGATGGCGCAACGCAACCGCAGCAATCAGGCAGTCGTTGATACTGCGAATCGTCTGACCCGTGCGTCGGGCCGCGCGATAAATGTCAGCGGCCGAACGAAAGTCGGTCGCCGTCTCGACCGTCAACGACGGCAGACCGTTTACCAGCCGCTCAAGTTTTCGGTAGGCGTCGTCGTTGCTCGCCCCGGCCAAGATCTCCATCGCGACCGGCTCGCAGGTCACCACCTGATCGGGTTCGTCGGAGAGTAGGCGCCGTACTTCACGTGCCGCTGCCGACCCGGTTGCCCGGAAGTATTCGATCCATACCGACGTGTCGACCAGGATCATCCGAATTCGCCGGGTTGTTCATCGCGCATCGCATCGAGGTCACCCGCCCAACCGACGCCTTCGAGGCTCAAGAGGAACTCGCGGCTCAACGGCGCACCGACGAGGCGCCGCAGAGCCAGATCCACGGCAGCCTTCTTTGTCGTGACACCGAAGCGGCGCATCACCTCGGCGGTGAGCTCGTCATCGAGATCGATGTTGGTGCGTGACATACACCAATCATACACCTTCGGCTTACCCTGCCCCCGCCGCTGCATACACCCGGCTCACCTCCGGTTCGGTGTATCCGGCGTCGGTGACCGTGGCGCGCACCGCGTCGCCCACCTTCAACGTGAGCTGGGCGGGCACCAGCGCGATCACACAGCCCCCGAACCCGCCGCCGGTCATCCGGGCGCCGAGCGCGCCGGCGGCCACCGCACTGTCGGCGATCAGGTCGATGTGCTCGGTGGTGATCTCGAAATCGTCGCGCATCGAAGCGTGCGACGCGTTGAATAATGCTCCGGCAGCAGTGAAGTCCAGCTCGGCACACGCCGCCACGAAATCCAATACTCGCTCGTTCTCGGTCAGCACGTGCCGCGCTCGCCGGGCATCGACCGGGTCGGTGAGCGCATCCAGCGCCTGGAGACCGCGGTGCTGGACCTCCCGCAGCGATGCCGCCCCCAATGCGGCGGCGGCCCGCTCACACGAGGCACGCCGGGCGGCGTATTCACCGCCGACGTGGCCGTGCCGCTGACCGGAGTCGAGCAGCAGCAGGGTCACCCCGGAAGCGTCCGGGTCGAACGGCACCGGGTGCACGGCAATGTCCCGAAAGTCGATCAGCAGCGCGCTGGACACCTCCCCGAACAGGGACGACAGCTGATCGAGCAAACCCGTTGGCGCTCCGACATAGTCGTTTTCGGCGCGCTGGCCGATCCGGGCCTGCTCAATCCGATCAATGTTCAGACCGGCTGCCGACGCCAAGGCGCCGAGCACCGCGCATTCCAGGGCCGCCGACGACGACAGGCCCGAGCCGATCGGTACGTCGCTGCGGATATCCATGGTGCCGCCGGGGACCGCAAATCCGCTGTCGCGCAGCGCCCAGAGCACCCCGGCGGCGTACGCGCCCCAGCCGGTGATCTGCCCGGGCGTGGTGTTCAGCGGGATGCTCACCGGTGCGTCGGCGCGGTCGCTGAGTACGGTGAGCGTGTCGGTCTCGGCCGGGGTGAAGGTGACGCTGGTGCGCTGCGGTAACGCGATGGGCAGCGCGAAACCGCCGTTGTAGTCGGTGTGTTCGCCGATCAAGTTGACCCGGCCCGGCGCGGAGTAGGTGATCACAGCTCACGCAGCCTAGCCGCCACGGACTCCGGGGTGACATCGGCGATGAACGCGTCCATCGCCGACTCCGGGGCCGCCAGATACTTCAGTTTGGTGGCGCTGCGCCTGATCGACATCAGCTCGACGTGAAAATAGCCGTCGGCCTGCGCGCCGTCGCTGCGGTACTGGTGCAGTGCGGCCATATAGGGCAGCGGGGCATCGTAGATACGGTCGAAGCGGCCCAACAGGTTTCGGTAGACGGCCGCGAAGTCGTCGAGCTCGTCGTCGGTCAGGTCGGTCAGGTTGTGCACCCGCCGATTCGGGTACAGGTGCACCTCCACCGGCCAGCGTGCGGCGAACGGCACGAACGCGGTGAAGTGTTCGGTCTGCGCCACCAGCCGAGCGCCCTCGGCACGCTCGGCCGCCAGCAGATCGGCAAACAGATTGGTGCCGTGCGCAACTCGATGCTCACGCGCTTGAGCCAGCATCGCGGCGGTGCGCGGGGTCAGATAGGGGTAGCCGTAGATCTGGCCGTGCGGGTGAGCCAGCGTCACCCCGATCTCCTCCCCGCGGTTTTCGAAGCAGAACACCTGCTCGACACCCGGACGAGCCAACAGATCGGCGGTGCGGTGCCGCCACGCCTGCACCACCAGCCGGGCATGCGGCGCCGGCAGGTCGGCGAACGAACCGGTGTGATCGGCCGAGAAGCAGATCACCTCGCAACGGCCGTTGCCCGGTGCGGAAACGAACGGTTCCGGCGCGGTTTCTCCCGCTGAGCGGTCATTATCGCGCCGAAATCCCGCCAGGCTGGGGAACCGGTTCTCGAAGACCACGACGTCGTAGTCGGCCGCCGGCACCTCGCTGGTCTCACCGCTCGGTCCCGGGCACAGTGGGCAGGCCTCGGAGGGGGGCTTGTAGGTGCGGTCCTGGCGCTGCGCGGCGATGATCACCCACTGGCCGGTGCTGCGGTCGAAGCGCAACTGCGACGGCTCGGGGTCACGGGGGGACAGCGGCCGGCGATCGGCCACCGGGGCCGGGACGTGTCCGGGCAAGGCGAAGAACAGGAGGTCGCGGCCGTCGGCAAGCGTCCAGCGAATCGGGGCGCTCACGCGACCAGCCGCGGATGCAGCCGCTGCGGGGCGATCTCGACGCCGGCGGCCAGGTCGTCGGCCAAATGTGCGGCGAAGCGCAGCAATCCGGCCAGATCGATCCCGAACGGGGCCGGGGGCCGCACCGTCGCCAGATGTTCGGCGCCGCGGCGCAATAGGCTGACCGCGCCGGCGACATTGCCACGCTGGACGTGGGTGACGCCGACGGCCAGCTGCGCCAAGCCCTGCCACAGTTCGCGCTCGGGGGCGGGCCGGTGCTTCCAGGCGGCTTCCAGCACCTCGTGGGCGTTGAAGGCCAGCCCGTCGTCCAGCAACAGCTGCGCATAGGCGAGCATCTGGGCCGGTGGCAGGTCGAGGTCGTCGGGAACACCTTCGACCCCACCCTGGCTGCCGCGGGGCAGCGGGCGGCCCAGCCGATCACGCGGGCGGGCGTTGCGCGGACGGCCCGAATCGTCGCGGTCGCGGGTTGTCACCTGACCATCATGGCAAGCCGGTCAGGCGGGCTTGGCAGCAATCACCTCGATAGCGGCCATGTTGTTGCGGTGGCGACGGAACGTCGCGCGCATATTGAGCACCCGGGCTCGCGCGTCGGAGTCGCGCAGCACGTTGACCACGAACCGCAGCGCCCCGAACAGGCCCTCGTCGGCGATCAACCGGCGCGGCTCCAGCAGGGCCATCGGCGCGTAGGCGATCTTCTCCACGGTGAAACCGGCCTCGGTGAGCAACTCGGTCCACTCCGCGGCGGTCAGCGGCCGGGCATTGACCTTGATGGAGCGGGCCAGCGCGGCGCGGACCTCATCCTTGACGGCCTCGGGCACGTCGGCGGGCTGCAGGACCATCTCGTGAATGGCGTAGCGGCCGCCCGGTCGCAGCACCCGGAAGGCCTCCCCGATGATGTCGGCCTTGTGGGCGTTGGTCTGCATGGTCAGCATCGCTTCGCCGACGACGACGTCCGCGCTGTCGGCGTCCAGGCCGGTCTCGGAGGCCTCGCCGGTGACCACCTTCCCCTTGTCGCCCACTACCGAGCGGACCACCCCTGCGGCGTTCTCGTCGGCCTCGACGCCGGTGTAGGTGCCGGGCCGCAGGTCCAGGATCTCCTTCGCGGTGCGGCCCAGGCCGGGGGCGAGTTCCACGACGTCGGCGCCGGCCAGCTGCGCATCGGCCAGCATTCGGTGGGTCAGTTCAAGCCCGCCGGGCCGCAGCACGCGTTTGCCCAGCCGGGCGAACAGCCAGTGGCCGGGCAGATCAGCGGTTTTCCGGTCGGGCATCGGCAGGCTCATGCAACGAAGGTTAGCCTTACCAGCCTTGACCTGCCAGAGGTCTTTAGGCCCCTATATCTCCGTTAAATAGCCGGATGGCCGCTCGTTTCAGTACACCTGGCGCCCGGCCAGGAACGTGGCGCGTACGTCAAGATCGGCGATCGCGTCCGGGGCGACGGCGCGGGGATCCGCGGCGAGCACCACCAGGTCGGCATACTTTCCCACCTCAAGGGAGCCGATCACGTCGTCGGCGAACAGCTGCCAGGCGGCATCGAGAGTTTGCGCCCGGATCGCCTGCTCGACGGTGAGCCGCTCCTCGGGCGCCAAGATCCGCCCGCTGGGCGCGCGCCGAGTGGCGGCGACGCTGATATTGCGCAACGGCTCCTCGGGAGTGACCGGCGGGTCGTTGTGCAGCGAGATGCGCATGCCCGCCGCGACGGCCGAGGCCGCCGGCATCCATCGCGCGCCGTGTTCCTCCCCGAACAGCCCGTCGACCAGGACATCACCCCAGTAGTGCAGCTGGTCGACGAACAGGCTGCAGGTGACGCCCAGTGCCGCGGCCCGGCGCAACTGCTCCGGGCGGATAGCGCCGACGTGTTCGAGCCGCAACCGGTGATCGGGGCGCGGGTGTCGACGCAGCACGTCCTCGTAGACGTCGAGGATGGTGTCGACCCCGTTGTCGCCGTGCACATGGCACGCCATCTGCCAGCCGCGCGGGAAGTACGCCTCGACGATGCGGGTCAGCTGTTCGCCGGTGTAGTTGGCGTGCCCGCAGGATCCGGGTTCGACGCCGATGGCGCGGGTGGCGTCGGTGTCCAGATACGGGAACGACAGGTCGATGTTGCCGATCCACGGTGAACCGTCCACCCAGATCTTGATGCCGACCTGGCGCAGCATGTCGTCGCCGTCCCCCGGCGACGCATCGGTGTGCAACGCCGGGTTGGAGATCTCGTAGGTGCGCAGTCGCACCGTCAGTTCGTCGTGCATCTGTTGCACCAGCGGCCGGAAGTACGGCGAGAACGCCATCTCCGAACAGGTGGTCAGCCCGGCCCGGTTGAGCCGCGCGCATTCGGCACGCAACATCGCCGGGGAGTCGCCGGGCAGCATCGCCTTGCCCAGCAACGGAATCAGCGCGGCGGTCTCCTCCGCGGTGCCATCCAATTCGCCGGCGGCATCACGGCCGTATTTCGCACCGTTCGGGTCGGGGGCGTCGCGACTCAGCCCGGCCTGCCTGGCGGCGACGCTGTTGAAGTACGCCTTGTGACCCGAGTTGTGCACGATCACCAGCGGGCTGTCGGGGGCGACGCCGTCCAGCCAGGCCACGGTGGGTTCGGGCAGGCCCGGCTGCAATAACTGGTCCCAGCCGACCGCGTACGCCCCCTCAGCGCCGCGGGCGGCGACCTCGTTGCGGACCAGCTCCACCACGGCGTCGGCGTCGGTCAGGGTGACCGGCCGGATGTCGAGCATCCGATCCGACAGCACAACCGACTCCATCAGCGGATGCCCGTGGGCTTCGACGAAGCCGGGCAACACGCAGCCGTCGCCGATGTCGAACACCTGGGTTTCGGGGCCGACGAGCGTATCGATGTCCGTGCGGTCCCCGACCGCGACGATGCGTCCATCTTTGACAGCCAGTGCCTCGGCAGTCGGTTGCGCGTCGTTGACCGTGAGTATCGTGCCGGTGACGACGAGATCCGCTGCGGGCATTCCGGGCTCCTTCTCGGCAGGTTTCGCCGGAGTGTAGGTGGAATAGCGAAGCGTCCACCGCTGTTCGAGCCGATATGCCTAAAGCCTTCACAGAGACCGAGCGTCAGCAGTTTCTCGCCGACAAGCACATCGCGGTGTTGTCCGTCGCCGCCACCGATGGCCGCCCCCCGGCCAGTGTCCCGATCTGGTACGACTACACCCCCGGCGGCGACATCCTGGTCAACACCGGCGCCGGCCGGCGCAAGGCCAAGCTGATCGAGCAGGCCGGTGTGGTGACGCTGGTGGTGCAGCGCGAAGAGCTGCCCTACCAGTACGTGGTTGTCGAAGGCACCGTGGTCGGTGCGGCCACCCCGGCCCCGCCGCCGCAGCGCGAGGCCATCGCGATTCGCTACCTGGGTGACGAGGGCGGCCGGGCCTTCGCCGCCAATATGGACGGCGCATCCAGTGTGCTGTTCACCATCCGGCCCGACCGCTGGCTGACCGCTGATTTCTCCGGCGATCTGTAGATGCTGCCGGTGCTTGACCTGTCCGACGCCGAGACCGACACGGCGGCGTTTCGTCTGGCCTTGCGGGAGGCCACGCACACCTGCGGCTTCTTCTACCTCACCGGCCACGGAATAGCCGGCGAGCAGATCACCGAGATCCTCGAGCTGGCCCGACAGTTCTTCGACCTGCCCGAGGCGGAGAAGAACCAGATCAGCCAGTTGAAAAGCCCGCAGTTCCGGGGCTATTCACGCCTGGGCGGCGAGCTGACGAACGGGCGCGTCGACTGGCGCGAGCAGATCGATATCGGCCCTGAACGTCCCGCGCTACCCGGCGCGCAGGGTTACTGGCACCTGCAGGGTCCGAACCTGTGGCCCGTGCGGCCCGCATCGTTCCGCTCGGCATTCGAAGCGTGGGACCGGTCGCTGTCGTCGCTGGGGCTGCAACTGCTCCGGCACTGGGCGGCGTCGTTGGGAGCCGCCGAAGACCTGTTCGACAACGCCTTCGCCGCGTCGCCGGCGACGCTGATCAAGGTGGTTCGCTATCCGGCGAGTTCCGATGCCGGCCAAGGTGTTGGTGCCCACAAGGATTCGGGCGTCTTGACCCTGCTGCTCGTCGAGCCGGATTCCGAAGGGCTGCAAGTGGAAATCTCGCCCGGTGAATGGGTCGATGTTCCCCCGATGGCCGGTGCGTTCATCGTCAATATCGGCGAACTGCTCGAAGTCGCGACCGGCGGCTACCTGCGGGCCACCCGTCACCGGGTCCGCTCACCCCAACCCGGCACCGACCGGATATCCATTCCGTACTTCCTCAACCCGGCACTGGATGCCACCGTTCCGCGTATCACCCTGCCCGCTGAGCTGGCCGTCCTGGCCCGGGGCATCGAGGCAGATCCGGACAACCCCATCTTCGACACCTACGGCGAGAACGCCTGGAAATCGCGTACCCGGGCCCACCCCGACGTCGCCGAACTGCACCACGGGATCAAGCCGACAAATCGCCGATCGGCGTACTGAACTGCCGTGAGGTCGTGCGCCAGCGGGCATCACCGGCCCGGCCTCCCCGAATTGCGGGAAGAGGGAATCCCACTCAGGCGGACTAGAGAACGACCCCCAATCAACACCGCTCCACTCATGGGTCCAGGCGGCTGGGTCAACAAGATCCAGCAAACCAAAGTCGTCGGCGTGCGCCAACAGGGTGGCGAACGCCGGAATCAATCCGACCGCCCATACCGTGCTCATCGCGAACGCACAATCGGTCATAACGCAACTGAAGAGCCGAGCCCGAAGGCGGTCAACCCCGTAACGTCTGGACAATGACGGTATCCGACTCCCCTAACACAATTCAGGTTCCGCCATGGCCGATGTTCATGCGACCGGTCCTTGAGGTGCTCAGCGACGGGCAGACCTGGAAGACCCGCGATCTCAAGAGAGCGGTCATTGACCATGTCGGGCTCTCGGACGCGCAACGGGCGGTGACGTTGAACTCTGGGGGTGGACAGGCCGACAACCGGGTGGGATGGGCGTTGTCATTTCTAACCCGGGCTACCGCGGTGGGCAAGGTCCGTAACGGCTATTCGCGGATCACCGACCTCGGCAGACAACTGCTCGCGGATCATCCCGCCAACATCACCGAGGCTGACCTGTGGGACATCCCGGCCTTCCTTGCCTACGTGCCGAAGAAGCGCACCAGCACTTCGCCGGTGGTCGACGTCGAACGGCTGCCGTCATTCTGGTTCGTCGGTGCTTATTTCAACGACCCCGAAGGCCGCGACGGCAAAATCGGTGACCAAACCAGCAGGTTCCTCGAAGAGGGTCGCTGGGTCAACGACAATCCGAATCGATACGTCGACGTGGTCAAAGCGATGAAAACGGGTGAGCGGATAGCCATCAAAGCCGCCTTCACCCGCAAGCACGACGTTCCCTTCGATACCAAGGGAAATCGGGTCTCAGTGATGGCGATCAAAGCCACCGGGACGATCACCAAAAACTATGGCGACGGACGCAACATGGGTCTGCTGCATGAATAGGTGACATCTGAGTTGGCTTGCCCTGCGGGGTGGGC
>CAXYUC010000159.1:0-9691 GCA_964292075.1 uncultured Mycolicibacter sp. | reverse complement strand
CGATCACGGCCACACACCCACTTGACTCGACCTACAGCCAGCTAACCGCCGGGTCTGATGCGGCGGTCCAGCTTCGGCTCTCCTGCGTCGAGCCTCGCTAACCGCCGGCGACTTCGCTACCGTTCGCCTCATGCATAACCACCCTGTGCAGGCCCGCATCGCCACCGGCGTTGTGGAGGGTTTCGTCCGCGACGGGGTGCGCAGATGGCGGTCAATTCCCTATGCCCGCCCGCCGGTCGGTCCGCTGCGGTTCCGGGCGCCCCAGCCGGCGGAGCCGTGGTCAGGGGTGCGGCATTGCCACGGATACACCAATTGCGCGCCGCAGGAGCGGTTGTACACCGTCCTGGGCCCCGGCCGGTTCCAGCCGACCAGCGAAGACTGCCTGACGCTCAACGTGGTGGCCCCGGACGACACCGCGGAGGGCCCGCTGCCGGTCATGGTGTTCATCCATGGCGGCGGCTACATCATGGGCAGTTCGGCCACCCCCATCTATGACGGCGCGGCACTGGCCCGACGCGGCTGTGTGTATGTGTCGGTCAACTACCGGCTGGGCGCGCTGGGGTGTCTGGACCTGTCCTCGCTGTCGACTTCCGAAGTCACCCTGGACAGCAACCTGTACCTGCGCGACCTGGTACTCGCCCTGCGCTGGGTCCAGGAGAACATCGCGGCATTCGGCGGCGACCCCGACAACGTCACCATCTTCGGGGAAAGCGCGGGCGCTCACGCGGTAGCCACCCTGTTGGCGGTTCCCGCCGCACAAGGCCTGTTCGCCCGTGCGATCGCCGAAAGTCCGGCCGCGGGGTTGGTCCGTAACACCGACATTGCTGCCGCCTTCGCCGAGCGATTCGCCGCACTGCTCGGGGTACGCCCGTCCGACGGCGCCCAGACGCTGCTGCGCGTGACGCCGTCGGAGCTGCTGACCGCCCAGGACCGATTGATCGCCGACGGCAACCGGGACATGCTGGGCGCGTTCCCCATCGGCCCGGTCTGCGGCGACGACGTGCTGCCGGTGGACCCGGTCGAGGCGATGCGGCAGGGATCAGCCCACCGGGTTCCGCTGATTGTGGGCAGCAACGCCGATGAGGGGCGGCTGTTCACCCGATTCTTGCGGATGCTGCCGGTCGACGAACCGATGGTCGAGGCGGTACTGGCCGGCGTCGATGCGGGGGTGCGTGATCGCATCATCGCCGCCTATCCGGACTATCCGAAGCGGGCGGCCTGCATCCGGCTCGGCGGTGATTTCGCCTTCAACGCCGCGGTGTGGCAGATCGCCGAAGCCCACGGGCCTCATGCACCCACCTACGTCTACCGCTACGACTACGCGCCGCGGATGCTGCGTTGGTCGGGCATGGGTGCCACGCATGCCACCGAATTGTTCGCGGTGTTCGACGTGTACCGCACTGGCGGATTTGGGCGGCTGCTCACCGCCGGCGCGGACCGCCGGACGGCGTTGCAGGTCAGCAAGCAGGTGCAGCGCCGTTGGGGCGCGTTCAGCCGCGCAGGGGTGCCGGGCGACAACTGGCCGGCCTACACCGCCGACGAGCGCGCCGTCATGGTGCTCGACCGCAAGACCCGCCTGGAGTACGACCCGGCCCCCGAGCGACGCAAGGCCTGGCAGGGCTTTTCGCTAGCGCACTGACTTCCGCGAGGGCCCGCTAACCTCCGCGAGCAGACGCAAAGTCGCCCAAAAAGTGCCCAAACAGGGCGACTTTGCGTCTGCTCGCGAGGGGGACGCGAGTGGGAATCAGGCCCGGGTCACCCGGGTGCCGCCGGCCAGCTCGTCGTGCTTGCCCTGCTTGGTCGGGCTGCCGCTGATCGTCACGGCGATCACGACGTAGGCCACGAAGGCCAGCAGCGCACCGAGGTAGGGGACCACGGCCAGCAGAGTGAACGAATTACGGATGGCCGACTGCGACGCCGTCGGCTTCGACACCTCGTCTGGCCCGTGCACCGACAGGCCCAGTAGCCGCTTGCCCGGGGTGGCCCCCTGGGTCACCTCGAACAGCACGAAGTAGCCGAAGGTCAACGCCCCGGAGAACAGGCCGGTCACCAGGAACGGGTAATCGTCGGAGAACAGGAACACCGACAGGAAGAACGCCACGATGCCGACCAGCACGCCGTCGATGACGCGGGCCCAAAAGCGCCTGCCCAGCCCACCCGGTTGCTGTCCCCATCCGGGCTGCGGCCCCCAGCCCTGCGGCGGCGGGTAGCCGCCGGGCTGACCGTATCCGGGGCCATATCCAGGTCCGTTCGGGCCGAAATTGCCGGTTGTCATCAGATTCGCTCCTGACCACGTTGGATGTTCGCCAATGTACCGTGACGAACAGGGGCGGACGTGGTTTCTGCGGAGGGCGAAACGGCGCACTGATGTACCAGATCGCGGTGGCGCTCATCGTCGCATCGCACCTTGCATTCGTCGGCTACGTCGTGGTCGGCGGCTTTCTCGCCGCGCGGTGGCCACGCACCCTCTGGCTGCACGGCGCGGCGACATGCTGGGCGGTGCTGATCGTCATAGCGCACTTGGACTGTCCGCTGACCTGGCTGGAACGCCGGGCGCGCGCCGCCGCCGGAATGGCCCCGCTGCCGCCGGACGGATTCATCGCCCACTATCTGGCCGGTGTGCTCTACCCCCCCGCTTGGACCACCGCAGTCGAGGTCGCGGTGCTGGTGGCGGTCCTGAGCTCCTGGGCGCTGTGTGGGCGAGAAGCGCTGCGGCGCCGACGATATTGTGGACGCATGCGGGCGCTGGTCATCGTCGATATGCAGAACGATTTCTGCGATGGGGGAGCGATCCCGGTGACCGGTGCTGTCACCGTCGCACAAGGGATCAGCCGTTACGTGGACAGCCCGGCCGCCAAGACCCGCTACGCGCACGTGGTGGCCACTCAGGACTGGCACATCGACCCCGGCGAGCACTTCTCGGACCACCCGGACTACCAGGATTCCTGGCCTCCGCACTGCGTCGCGGGAAGTCCCGGTGCGCAACTTCATCCGGCGCTGGGCACCAGTCGGATCGAAACGGTCTTCAAAAAGGGCGCTTACAGCGCGGGATACAGCGGCTTCGAGGGTGTCGATGAGGAGGGTACCTCGCTGGGCGACTGGCTGAATCAACACGAAGTGCGCAACGTCGACGTGGTCGGTGTCGCCACCGAGCACTGCGTATATGCCACCGCCAAAGACGCTGTCTGCAAAGGGTTTTCCAGCGCCGTGCTGTCGCCCCTGACCGCGGGCGTGTCCGCCGAATCGACGGCTGCTGCGCTCGCGGCGATGCGCAGCGCCGGTGTCACTGTGATGGAGGCGATCTGATGACCGACGCCAAGGCCGCGGAGCTGCTGGCCGTAGTCGAGCAGTCACCGGCCGCGGCGGCCGCCCACGATCGAGCCGGCTGGGCGGGGCTGTTCAGTGCCGACGGCAGGGTTGAGGACCCGGTGGGTTCGCGCCCGCATGTCGGCCCCGATCAGATCGGCCGGTTCTACGACACGTTCATCGGCCCGCGCGACATCACCTTCCATCGTGATCTGGACATTGTGCGCGGGACGACGGTCGTCCGGGATCTGCAGCTCGAGGTCGCGATGGGACCGTCGGTGATCATGCACATTCCGGCGATCGTGCGCTATGACCTGCGCGGGTCGGCCGGTGGCTGGGAGCTGCAGCGCCTGCGTGCCTACTGGGAGCTGCCGGCCATGGTGGGCCAATTCCTCGGCAACGGTGCCGCCTCGCTACCCGCCGGGATCGGGTTGTCCCGATCGCTGCTGCGCAATCAGCGACTGGCCGGCGCTGCCGGATTCGTCGCCGGGTTCCGCAGGCCGGGCAGCAAGGGCAAGAGGCCGGTGCAAACATTCCTGGAAGCCATCGCAGCGGGCAACACTGCCACCGCCAGAGACCTGCTATCACCCAGTGCCACAGTCACTTACGGTGATGACATCGCCGTGGACCTCACTGAGCTCGGTGCACAGCTGGACGGCGCGCGCCTGACCAAGATGTTGGCCGCCGGCAACACCGTCGCGGTGTCGACCACCTCGGCACATCGACGCGCTGTCCTCTTCTTCGGCGTGGTCGGCCGTGGCGCGCCGATCACGGCAATCCAGTATTTCCCAGGAGGCTGATCCGGCGCGCCCGCGGCGATAAACTCACGTACGTGCCGAGCTTTCGAATTGCTGAAGTCGCCGAGCTCCTTGGGGTCAGTGACGACACCGTTCGCCGATGGATCGACTCCGGTCGCCTGTCGCTGACGACGGGCAGCGGGCCCCGCATGGTCGACGGTGCCGAGCTGGCACGGTTCGCCCAGGAGCGCGCTTCCGTCGAACCGGTGTCACGCAATCCGGTGGTCGGCCAGTCGGCACGCAACCGGCTGGTCGGACTGGTCACCAAGGTCACCCGCGACACGGTGATGGCGCAGGTCGAGGTTCAGGCCGGCCCGTTCCGGTTGGTGTCGCTGGTCAGCAGGGAGGCCGCCGACGAACTGCAGCTGCAGCCCGGCAGCCTGGTCGTCGCCTCAGTGAAGGCCACCAACGTTGTCGTCGAACTGCCACGACGGGCCGGTGCGGCCAGCCACACCGATCCGGCCACCGAATTCGGATAGATCAGGCCAGCAGGATCGCCAGCGACGCCGTCGACAGCAGCAGGTAGGCGGCCGGGAATCCGATGTTGGACAGCACCCCGGCCCGCACGTGGGTCGCGACCGCCCCGATGAAGTACGCGACCAGCCCGGCCGCGGCGGCGACGCCGAGCAGCGGGACTCCGGCCAGACCGACGAGCAGGCCGGCGCCCCCGGCCAGTTTCAGCCCACCCAACAGCGGCAACCAGGACCGCGGCACGCCAACCCGCGCGGAATTGGCCAGGACGAACTGTGCCGGAATGAAGTCGGGTATCGCGATGGCGATGGTGGTGACCGCGGTTACCGCGACGGTCACCAGATAGATCGTCTGTACGCTCATGATGTTGCTCTTCCTGTCGTCGATGGATATGGCGCTATCCCTGTGACGACTCCCGAACGGGAAAGGTGACCCATGGGCAACACCGATTTTTTGGCCCAACGGTTCGAGGACAACCGCCGGCATCTGCATTCGGTGGCGTTTCATCTGCTCGGCTCGACGGCAGACGCCGACGACGCCGTCCAATCAGCCTGGATCAAGGCCAGCGGTGCCGACTTCGCCGCGGTGGACAATCTGCCCGGATGGCTCACCACCATCACCGCACGCGCGGCCATCGACCAGCTGCGGGCACGCGCGCGTCGTAGCGAACAAGCACTATCGGATTCACCCGAGTTGGACAGCAGCCCGGCCTTGGCCGTGCCGGCCGCCGACGAGGAGGTGCTGCGCTCCGAAGCGGTCAGCCGGGCACTGCTGGTGGTGCTGGACCGGTTATCGCCGGCGCAACGCGTCGCCTTCGTCCTGCACGACGTGTTCGACGTGCCGTTCGAGCAGATCGGCGCAGTACTGGACCGCTCGCCGGACGCCGCCAAGAAGCTGGCCAGCCGCGCCCGGGCCCGACTGCAGGCCGGTCCGGCCGAGCAACCGCGACGCCGCGCCGAACATCTCGAGATCGTGAACGCGTTCCTGGCCGCCTCTCGCGGCGGCGACATCCCCACCCTGCTGGAGTTGTTGGCGCCCGACGTCGTGCGGCGGGTCGACTCCGTGCTGGTACCTGCCGGCGTGCCGACCGAGATGCGTGGCGCCGACGATGTCGCCACCGAGACGCGGCGCTTTACCCGGCGTGCACGGGCCGGTGCCGTGCTGCTCATTGACGGCACACCGGGCATCGCGATCGCGCCCGCAGGTCGCCTGCTGGCCCTGTTGCGCATCGGTATCGGCGACGACGGGCGCATCCACACCATTGACATCGCGGGTGACCCCAGCCGGCTGCGTGCCATGATGCTGCAGCTCCCGGGACCTGATCGGCCGCAAGAACGTGTGACGGCCGATCACGCCAGCCCGGTTCTGCTTTGATGGGTCACGCGAACCGATGTGTAAGGGGGACGTCCGGTGTCAGACGAAACGACGGCCGAAGAGGCAAAGCCGCCCGTAGCGGTAACAGCGCGCGGCATCACGATGACCGGGCCGTGGGGGCGCGTCTTCGGACCGCTCGATCTGGACATCCCGGCCGGCGGCACCACCGTGCTGGTCGGCCCGCCCGGATCGGGTCGCACGGCCCTGATGATGAACCTGGCGGGCCGGATGAAGCCGTCGTCGGGCACCCTCACCGTGCTCGGGCGCAGCAAGGCCCGCGACATCTTCGACGGCGCTGCCCTGGCCGGAATCGAACAAATCGATGCGATTTACGAGTCGGTGACCGTCGCAGACCTGATCACTGAACAGATCCGCTGGGATGCCCCCTGGTACCAGTTGATCCGCCGCGCCGGTGACGCCGAGCGCGACGCGATCTGCCGCCCGGTCTTCGGCGACCTGCCGGTACCCCAACTGCACGACTACGTCGAGCACCTCGACGAAATGACCGGGTTGTTGCTGCGCATCGCGCTGGCCAACACCGGACGTCCACCGCTGCTGGTGGTCGGCAGTATCGACGAGATCAAGAACAGTCGCGATCGCGCCATCCTGCTGACGCGGCTGGTAGCTCTGGGGGAGCAGCAGACCGTGATCACCTCGTCGGCCAACCCGATTCCCGAGGGTTTCGGGCTCGCTGCACAGATCACCGTCGACCGTCTGGAGCGCGCCGAACTCGTTCCCGGCCGACACGAGAAGGGGAACCGCTGACCATGCTCGCCGGAATGTCGCTCGGAACCGACCTCAAACGCTACTCGCGCGGCACCATGCCGCGCCTGGCCCTGATCACCATCATCGTGCTGCCGCTGCTGTACGGCGCAATGTATCTGTGGGCGTTCTGGAATCCGTTCGCCGCCATCGACAAGATCCCGGTCGCTCTGGTCAACGAGGACACCGGCGCCGTGGTCTCGGGTGAACAGTTACATGCCGGCGACGAGGTCACCCGCGCGCTGGTCGACTCCAAGCAGCTCGATCTGCACCAAGTATCGGAAAGCCAAGCCACTAAAGGGGTTTCCGACGGCACTTACTACTTCTCGATCACCCTGCCGTCGGACTTCAGCACGGCGGTGGTGTCCCCGGCGGGCCCGAACCCGCAGAAAGCGCAGATCCAGTTCCGGTTCAACGACGCGAACAACTACCTGGCCTCGGTCATGGGGCAGAACGCCGCCCGCGAGGTGCTCAACGAGGTGAGCGCCAAGGTCGGCCAACAGGTGATCGGTACCGCGCTGACCCAGGTAACCGATGAGGTCAAGAAGGCGGCAGACGGAGCAAGCCAGCTCTCGGACGGCTCAAAAACGTTGGCCGACAATATGGGTACCGCCCGTGATGGGTCGGCGGCGCTCGCCGACGGAATCCGCCAACTGTCCCACGGTGTGCAACAGGCCACCGATCCGCTGCTCAAGGTGACCGATGACCTCGCCACCATGGGCTTCGGCCCGAATGCCGCCGGCGCGGCCGCCGCCAGCCTCGGCCGCAACCTCAAGACCGTCAGTGACCGGATCGCGTCACTCAACGTCAACTACCAGCAAGCTGCCGGGATCGTGAACCAGGTGGTAGACGCTTTGCGCGCCAACCCCGACCCGGCGGTGCGCGGGCTCGGTGACACCCTCGCCGGCGCCCAGCGACTGCTCGATGTCGAGGGACTGGACCCGGCCACCGACGAGGGCCTGGCCCAACTGCGCACCGACACCCAACAGCTGGAGAACGATCTGGCCAATCCGGGCAGCGGGCTGCGCACGTTCATGACCCACGCCCTCGACGGCGGCCTCCGATCCGATGTGGTCGCGCTGCGCGACGGCGCCACCGCACTGGTAGCCGGGGCGAACCAGCTCAGCGACGGCCTGGTCCAACTGACCAACGGCAGCAATCAGCTCAAGGACGGCGCCGCCCAGCTGGCGTCGGGACTGGGCGAGGCCGACCAGCGGGCCTCGACCATCACCGACCAACAACGTGTCGAGGTGTCGGCAATCCTGGCCAGCCCGGTCGGGGTGGACATGGACTTCACCCATCACGCCGCCACCTTCGGCACTGGGTTCGCCCCGTTCTTTCTGCCGCTGGCACTGTTCATCGGCTCGTTGATCGTGTGGATGTTGTTGACCCCATTGCAGACTCGCGCCATAGTCAACGGCCTTGGCGCGCTGCGGGTGGTGCTCGCGTCGTACTGGCCGGCCCTGCTGCTGGGGGTGTGCCAGGTCTTGCTCATGTACACGGTGGTGCACTTCGGGGTGGGGCTTCAGGCTCGACACGCCTTAGGTATGGTCGCGTTCCTGGCTTTGATCGCCGCGTCATTCCTGGCGATGATCCAAGCCTTCAACGCCGTGCTCGGGGTGGCTGTCGGCCGGGTATTCACCCTGGCCTTCCTGATGTTCCAGCTGGTGTCGTCCGGCGGGGTGTATCCGGTGGAGACGACGGCGAAACCGTTCCAGATATTGCATCCCTACGACCCGATGACCTACGCCGTCAACGGGTTACGCCAGCTGACCGTCGGCGGCGTCGACGAGCGGCTGTGGACGGCGGTGGCCGTACTGGCCGGGATCCTGGTGGTGTCACTTGCTGCCAGCTCCTGGGCTGCCCGGCGAGATCGTCAGTACACCCTCGAACGCCTCTACCCGCCGATCGAAGTCTGACGGTTTCGCGGGTGCTGGCCTCCGGTGCACAATCGCTCACGCGACGAAGCGTGCTGCGCGGCGCTGGAGTGATCGGGGCCGCGGCGCTGTTGCCCGCGGCGTCGGCCTGCGGCAGCGACGACGACGCACTGACCTTCTTCTTCGCGGCCAACCCCGAAGAGGCCGACGCCCGAATGCGGATCGTCAACGCGTTCCAGCGCGAACACCCCGATATTCGGGTGCGCACGATTCTGGCCGGCGGCGACCCGACCCAGCAGATGTCGACGTTCTGCGCCGGCGGGAAATGCCCGGATGTGCTGATGGCCTGGGAGTTCAACTACGCCGGGCTTGCCGACCGCGGCGTGCTGGCAGACCTGAACACCCTGCTGGAGCGGGATCGGCAGTTCGCGGCGGCGTTGCGCGCCGACAGCATCCCCGCGCTCTACCGGACGTTCGGCTTCAACGGCGGCCAGTACGCGTTCCCGGAGCAGTGGTCGGGTGCGTTCTTGTTCTACAACACCAGGATCTTCGCTGAGGCCGGTGTGGCGCCACCGCCGGGCCGCTGGGACACGCCCTGGACTTTCGACGAGTTCCTCGACACCGCTTCCGCACTGACCCAACGTGCTGGGAATGGCCGAGTCACCCAGTGGGGCTTCGTCGACACCTGGTCGCCGCCGTATTCCGCCGCGTTGTTCGGCATGAACAACGGGGTGCCGTGGGCGGTGCCGCGAGTCAATCCGACTCACCTGAGCTTCGACAACGACGACTTTCTCGCCGGCATCCAGTTCTACGCGGACCTGGCCAATGTGCATCGCGTGGCGCCCGCCGCAGCGGACACCCAGTCGATCTCGACGATGGGCCTGTTCACCGCCGGCAACGCGGCGATGGCCCTGGGCGGGCACTGGCGTTACCAGACCTTTGTCCAAGCCGACGGGCTGGATTTCGACGTGGCGGTGCTGCCGACCGGTCCGGCCGCCGCGGCCAAGGGCCTGGCGGCTCGATCCGCCATCGGCAGGACCGGTCTGGGGATCGCCCCCCCGACTCGTCGCCCGGCACAGGCCTCGGGATTGCCCCAATCCGGGG
>CAXYUC010000158.1:0-9727 GCA_964292075.1 uncultured Mycolicibacter sp. | reverse complement strand
CCCCAGCTGGCCCCGGCACCCCAATCCGGACCCGCGCCCCCACCCCCCCCTCCGGGGGCTAGGGCGGCAGGGGCGGCGCCGGCGGCACCGGCGCCAACAGCACGGGCGCCGGTGTCAACGGGGGTACCGGCGGCCGAGGCGGTGACGGCGGCGACGACGATACCGGGGGCCACAGCAACGGCGGCTCCGGCGGTACCGGCGGCGAGGGCGGCAACGCTAACCCGACCGACGGCGGCAAGGGCGGTGACGGCGGTGACGGCGGCAACGGCGGCAACGGTGAGGCCCCGGGCACGGGCGGAGGCGCCGGCGGGGCCGGCGCCGGCGGCACCGGCGCGGGTGGCACCGGCAACCCTGGCAAGGCGGGCAGCCCCGGCACGCCCTGAATTAATCTGCATAATAACGCATAGACATGCATAATGCCTGTCCGCCTCCCACCTCTCCTCCCACCTGCGCGAATGCGCGTTTGCACACGACACGCCGCGGCCCGTCGTACAACGCCGCACGTTCGCGGGCTATTGCCAACCCCGGTGCTGGGGCATGCTGAGAGGCGCCGCCTGCCACCAAACGGGAACCTCGAGGGGGTCGCTCGATGCACGAACCCGAAACCTACGATGTCGTCGTCCTCGGGGCCGGACCGGTCGGGCAGAACGCCGCCGACCGTGCCCGGGCCGCCGGGCTGACCGTGGCGGTCGTGGAAAGTGAACTGGTCGGCGGCGAGTGTTCCTATTGGGCCTGCGTGCCCAGCAAGGCCCTGCTACGGCCGGTGCTCGCCCTCGACGACGCCCGCCGGGTGGCTGGCGCCCGCCAGGCCGTGAGTTCCCCGATCGACGCGGCCGCGGTCTTCGGGCGGCGCAATCACTATGTGGGGGACTGGGACGACTCCGGGCAGGCGGACTGGATCGACGGGATCGGCGCGACGCTGGTACGCGGCCACGGCCGCCTGGACGGGCCACGCCGGGTGGTCGTCGCCACTGACGGTGGCGAGCTGACGCTGACCGCCCGGCATGCCGTCGTGGTCTGCACCGGAACCCGCGCCGCCCTGCCGGATCTGCCCGGCATCGCCGACGCGCGTCCGTGGACCAATCGCGAAGCTACAGAGAGTAGTTCGGTGCCGGGTCGGCTGGCCGTCGTCGGCGCCGGGGGAGTGGGCGTCGAAATGGCCACCGCCTGGCAGGGTTTGGGCTCGGCGGTGACGCTGTTGGTGCGCGGATCGGGGTTGTTGCCGCGGATGGAGCCGTTCGTGGGCGAGTACGTCGCTCGCGGGCTGGCCGACGCCGGTGTCGAGGTGCGCACGGGTGTGTCGGTTGCCACGTTGCACCGACCCGAGGCCGACGGTCCGGTGCGTCTGGAGTTGACCGACGGCAGTGAGCTGGAGGTTGATGAGATCTTGTTCGCGACGGGCCGCGCGCCCCTCACCGAGGACATCGGCCTGGAAACCGTCGGCCTGACCCCCGGCGACTGGCTGGAGGTCGACGACACCTGCCGCGTGCGGGCCGTCGACGACGGGTGGCTGTATGCGTGCGGTGACGCCAATCACCGTGCACTGCTGACTCACGAGGGCAAATATCAGGCGCGTATCGCCGGTGCCGCGATCGGCGCCCGGGCGGCCGGGACGGCGCTGGACACCGCGCCGTGGGGCGTGCACGCTGCCACCGCAGATCACTACGCGGTGCCGCAGGTCTTCTTCACCGACCCCGAGGCGGCCGCGGTGGGACTCACCGCCGAGCAGGCGCAACAGGCCGGGCGCCGGGCGCGGGTGGTGGACGTGGAGATCGGCGACGCGGTGATGGGGGCCAAGCTGCACGCCGACGGCTACCGCGGGCGGGCGCGCATGGTGGTCGACGCCGACGAGCAGTATCTGCTCGGCGTCACTTTCGTCGGCCCGGGCGTGGCCGAGTTGCTGCACTCGGCCACTATCGCGGTTGCTGGGCGTGTCCCCATCAGTCGGCTCTGGCACGCCGTACCGTGCTTCCCCACGATCAGTGAGATCTGGTTGCGCCTGTTGGAGGCCGACCGCGATGCCGGGGCGGCCTGACCGTCGACTACCGTGCAGCTTGCACGCTCGTGCCCCAACCCCCTCGTAATTAGTTTGCGTATAAACGCATAATCATGCAGAATCGCCGAGTGACCAAAGCGATCAAAGTGGCGGTGGCTGGTGCCAGCGGCTACGCCGGCGGGGAAATCCTGCGGCTGCTGCTCGGGCATCCCGCCTACGCCGACGGCCGGCTGGGCATCGGCGCGCTGACCGCCGCCGGCAACGCCGGCAGCACCCTGGGCGAACAACACCCGCATCTGGTGCCGCTGGCCGACCGAGTGCTCGAGCCGACCGAGGTCGACGTGCTCGCCGGGCATGACGTGGTGTTTCTCGGCCTGCCGCACGGACATTCGGCGGTACTGGCCGAACAGCTCGACGACGACACCCTGGTGGTGGACTGCGGTGCGGACTTCCGGCTGGGCGATCGAGGCGACTGGGAGCGCTTCTACGGCTCGGCGCATGCCGGCACCTGGCCCTACGGCCTGCCGGAGCTGCCCGGCGGCCGCGACAAACTCAAGGACGCCCGGCGGATCGCGGTGCCGGGCTGCTATCCGACCGCGGCGCTGCTGGCGCTGTTCCCGGCCGTCGCCGCCGGACTGGTCGAACCCGACGTCACCGTGGTCGCCGTCAGCGGCACCTCCGGTGCCGGCAAGGCCGCCAAGGTCGACTTGCTGGGCTCGGAGGTCATCGGATCGGCGCGGGCCTACAACATCGGCGGCGCCCACCGGCACACCCCGGAGATCAGCCAGGGGCTACGGGCGGTGACTCATCGCGACGTCAGCGTCGCGTTCGTCCCGGTGCTGATCCCGACCTCCCGGGGCATCCTGGCCACCTGCACCGCCAAGACCACGGCGTCGCTGTCCGAACTGCGGGCGGTCTACGAAAAGGCTTACCACGACGAGCCGTTCGTGCACCTGCTGCCGCAGGGGCAGCTGCCCAAGACCGGATCGGTGATCGGCAGCAACGCCGCGCATCTGGCGGTCGCGGTCGACGAGGACGCCTCGACGTTCATCGCGATCGCCGCGATCGACAACCTGGTCAAGGGCACCGGCGGCGCCGCGGTGCAGGCGATGAACCTGGCGCTGGGCTGGCCGGAGACCGAAGGACTTTCCGTCGTAGGAGTAGCGCCATGACTAACGTTCGGCTGGTGCGTGAGCAGGGCGTCACCGCACCCGAGGGCTTTCGGGCGGCCGGAATCGCCGCCGGCATCAAGGTTTCCGGAAAGCCGGACCTGGCGCTGGTGTTCAACGAGGGACCGGACTACGCGGCCGCCGGCGTGTTCACCAGCAACCAGGTGAAGGCCGCGCCGGTCCAGTGGAGCCGGCAGGTCCTCAAGGCCGGCCGGTTGCGGGCGGTGATCCTGAACTCCGGCGGCGCCAACGCCTGTACCGGTCCGGGCGGCTTCCAAGACACCCACACCACGGCCGAGGCGGTCGCCGCCGCTCTGTCGCAGTGGGGTACCGAGACCGGCGCGATCGAAGTCGCGGTCTGTTCCACCGGGCTGATCGGCGACCGGCTGCCGATGGACAAGTTGCTGGCCGGTGTCACCGAAGTGGTGCAGGCCATGGCCGGCGGCCTGGTCGGCGGAGACGAAGCCGCCCGCGCCATCATGACCACCGACACCGTCCCCAAACAGGTTGCGCTGCACCACAAGGGCGACTGGACCGTGGGCGGTATGGCCAAGGGTGCCGGCATGCTGGCGCCGTCGCTGGCGACCATGCTGGTGGTGCTGACCACCGACGCCAAGGCCGGCGCCGAGGCGCTCGACCTCGCACTGCGCCGGGCCGCCGGGTTGACGTTCGACCGGCTCGACATCGACGGCAGCTGCTCCACCAACGACACGGTGCTGTTGCTGTCGTCGGGGGCCAGTGAGATCACCCCCAGCCAAGACGATCTCGACGCCGCGGTGCTGGCCGTCTGCGACGACCTGTGCGCCCAGCTTCAGGCCGATGCCGAGGGCGTCACCAAACGGGTGACGATCACCGTCACCGGCGCCGGCGGCGACGACGACGCACTGATCGCAGCTCGGATCGTAGCTCGCGACAGCCTGGTCAAGACCGCGCTGTTCGGCTCGGACCCCAACTGGGGGCGGGTGCTGGCCGCGGTGGGGATGGTGCCGTTCGCCATCAACCCGGACCGGATCACGGTGTCGTTCAACGGTTCCCCGGTGTTCAGCGAAGGTATGCCGATGCCGGGCGCCCGGGAGGTCGACCTGTCCGGGGCGGATATCAATGTGACCGTGGAACTCAACCAGGGCAGCGGGCAGGCCATGGTGCGCACCACCGATCTGTCGCACGCCTACGTCGAAGAGAATTCCGCGTACTCGTCATGACCGAACTCACCACCACCGTCAAAGCCCAGGTGCTGGCCGAGGCCCTGCCCTGGCTCAAGCAGCTGCACGGCACGATCGTCGTCGTCAAATACGGCGGCAACGCCATGACCGACGACACCCTCAAGCATGCGTTCGCCGCCGACATGGCCTTCCTGCGCAACTGCGGCATCCACCCGGTGGTGGTGCACGGCGGCGGCCCGCAGATCAGCGCCATGCTCAAGAAGCTTGGCATCGAGGGCGACTTCAAGGGCGGATTCCGGGTCACCACACCGGAAGTGCTCGACGTGGCGCGCATGGTGCTGTTCGGCCAAGTCGGCCGCGAACTCGTCGGGCTGATCAACGCCCACGGACCCTACGCGGTCGGCATCACCGGAGAGGACGCCGCGCTGTTCACCGCGGTCCGGCGCAGTGTCACCGTCGATGGGGTCGCTACCGACATCGGCCTGGTGGGTGACGTCGACCAGGTCAACACCGCCGCGGTGCTGGACCTGATTGCCGCGGGCCGGATTCCGGTGGTCTCCACCCTGGCGCCCGACCCCGATGGGGTGGTGCACAACATCAACGCCGACACCGCCGCGGCCGCCCTGGCCGAGGCGCTGCAGGCCGAGAAGCTGCTGATGCTCACCGACGTCGACGGTCTTTATACCGACTGGCCGAACACCGATTCGCTGGTCAGCGAGATCGACACCGCGACACTGGCGCAGCTACTGCCAAAACTGGAGTCCGGCATGATCCCCAAAGTCGAAGCCTGCCTGCGGGCCGTCCGAGGTGGGGTGCCCAGCGCCCACATCATCGACGGCCGCGTCGAACACTGCGTGCTGGTCGAGCTTTTCACCCATGCCGGCACCGGAACCAAGGTGGTGAACCCATGAGCCTGCAGGACCGGTGGTCCGCGGTGATGATGAACAACTACGGCACCCCGCCGCTGGCACTGGTCAGCGGCGAGGGCGCGGTGGTCACCGACGAGACCGGCAAGAGCTACGTCGATCTGCTCGGCGGCATCGCGGTCAACGTGCTCGGCCATCGGCACCCGGCGGTGATCGAGGCCGTCACCACCCAGCTGAACACGTTGGGCCACACCTCCAACCTGTACGCGACCGAGCCGGGCATCGCCCTGGCCGAGGGTCTGGTCGACCATCTCGGCGTGCCGGCGCGGGTCTTTTTCTGCAACTCCGGGACCGAGGCCAACGAAGTGGCCTTCAAGATGACCCGGCTCACCGGCAAGACCAGGATCGTTGCCGCCCAAGGGGCGTTCCACGGCCGGACCATGGGGTCGTTGGCGCTGACCGGACAGCCCGACAAGCAGGCGCCGTTCGAGCCACTGCCGGGCGACGTCACCCACGTGCCCTACGGGGACACCAAAGCACTTGCCGCCGCCGTTGATTCGGACACCGCAGCGGTCTTCCTGGAACCGATCATGGGGGAGGGCGGCGTCGTCACCCCGCCCGCCGGCTACCTGGCCGAGGCCCGCGGCATCACCGCCGCCCACGGTGCCCTGCTGGTGCTCGACGAAGTCCAGACCGGGATCGGGCGCACCGGCGCCTTCTACGCCCACCAGCACGACGGCATCACCCCGGACATCATCACGCTGGCCAAGGGCCTGGGCGGTGGGCTGCCGATCGGCGCTTGCCTGGCGGTCGGTGCGGCCGGTGACCTGTTGACGCCGGGCTTGCACGGCAGCACCTTCGGCGGCAACCCGGTCTGTACCGCGGCCGCGCTGGCGGTGCTGCGGGCGCTGGCCGACGGTGACCTGATCGCCCGGGCCGCCACGCTCGGCAAGACGCTGAGCCACGGCATCGAGGAGCTGGGCCACCCACTGGTCGACCACGTCCGCGGCAAGGGCCTGCTGCAGGGCGTGGTGCTCACCGAGCCGAAAGCCAAGGCCGTCGAACTGGCCGCCCGCGACGCCGGCTTCCTGGTCAACGCACCCGCGGCGGGCGTGGTCCGGTTGGCGCCGCCGCTGATCGTCACCGAGGAACAGATCGGCAGCTTCATCACGGCGCTGCCGGGCATTCTCGACACCGCGCAGGAGGCCCCGAATGCCTAGGCACTTCCTGCGCGACGACGACGTCACTCCGGCCGAGCAGGCCCAGATCCTGTCCCTGGCAGCGGAGCTGAAGGCCGAGCCGTTCAGTCGCCGGCCGCTGGAAGGCCCCCGCGGGGTCGCGGTGATCTTCGACAAGAACTCCACCCGCACCCGGTTTTCCTTCGAGGTCGGCATCGCCCAGCTCGGCGGGCATGCCGTCGTCGTCGACGGCCGGTCCACCCCGCTGGGCCGCGACGGGACCTTGGGAGACACCGGACGGGGGCTGGCGCGCTACGGCGCCGCGATCGGGTGGCGCACTTTCGCCCAGGACCGGCTGACCGCGATGGCCAGCACGGCAGGCGTGCCGATCGTCAATGCGCTCTCCGATGAGTTCCACCCCTGTCAGGTGCTGGCCGACCTGCAGACCATCGCCGAACGCAAAGGCGCCCTCAAGGGGCTCAAGCTGACCTACCTCGGCGACGGCGCCAACAACATGGCGCACTCGCTGATGCTCGGCGGCGTCACCGCCGGCGTGCACGTCACCGTCGCCGCCCCGGAGGGCTTCACCCCCGACCCCGCCGTGGTCGCCGCCGCGCAGGCGCGCGCCGCCGACACCGGCGCCTCGGTCACGCTCACCGCCGATGCGGCCAAGGCCGCCGCCGGCGCCGACGTATTGGTCACCGACACCTGGACCTCGATGGGCCAGGAGGACGACGGGCTGGACCGGGTGGCGCCGTTTCGGCCCTTCCAGATCAATGACGAACTCGTCGGCCTGGCCGACTCGGACGTCACGGTGCTGCACTGCCTTCCGGCGCACCGCGGGGACGAGATCACCGACGCGGTGATCGACGGGCCCCGCAGCGCGGTGTGGGACGAAGCCGAGAACCGCCTGCACGCGCAGAAAGCGCTGTTGGTGTGGTTGCTGGAACGGTCACGATGAGCCGCGCCGACAGCACCGTCACCCGAGTGGGCCGCCAGGCCCGCATCGTCGAGGTGCTGTCCGCTGCCTCGGTGCGCAGCCAGACCGAGCTGGCCACCATCCTGGCCGCCGACGGCATCGAGGTCACCCAGGCCACCCTGTCGCGGGACCTCGAAGAGCTGGGCGCGGTGAAACTGCGGGGCCCCGATGGCGGAGTCGGGGGATACGTCATTCCCGAAGACGGCAACCCGCTGCGGCTGTCCGGCGGCACCGACCGGCTGTGCCGGCTGCTGGGGGAGCTGCTGGTGTCCACCGACGCCACCGGAAATCTCGCCGTGCTGCGCACCCCGCCCGGCGCCGCGGACTACCTGGCCAGTGCCATCGATCGGGCCGCGCTACCGTACGTCGTCGGCACCATCGCCGGGGATGACACCATCTTCGTGGCGGCCCGCGAGCCGATGACCGGCGCCGAACTCGCCGCCACCCTCAACGACCTGCAATAAAACCCAAAAGCACAAAGCACAAAGCAAGGAGAACTCGATGTCCGAACGCGTCATCCTGGCGTATTCCGGCGGCCTGGACACTTCGGTGGCGATCAGCTGGATCGGCAAGGAGACCGGCCGCGAAGTCGTCGCCGTCGCCATCGACCTCGGCCAGGGCGGCGAGGACATGGAGGTGGTGCGCCAGCGGGCCCTGGACTGCGGTGCGGTGGAAGCCGTGGTGGTCGACGCCCGCAACGAGTTCGCCGACGAGTACTGCCTGCCGACCATCAAGGCCAACGCGCTCTACATGGACCGCTACCCGCTGGTCTCGGCCATCAGCCGGCCGCTGATCGTCAAGCACCTGGTGGAGGCCGCGCGTAGCCACGGCGGCACCATCGTCGCCCACGGCTGCACCGGCAAGGGCAACGACCAGGTCCGCTTCGAGGTCGGCTTCGCCTCGCTGGCCCCCGAACTGAACGTCATCGCCCCGGTCCGCGACTACGCCTGGACCCGGGAGAAGGCCATCGCGTTCGCCGAGCAGAACGACATCCCGATCAACGTCACCAAGCGCTCACCGTTCTCCGTCGACCAGAACGTGTGGGGCCGTGCGGTGGAGACCGGATTCTTAGAAGACCTGTGGAACGCCCCGACCAAGGACGTCTACGACTACACCGAGGACCCAACGGTCAACTTCAACGCCCCCGACGAGCTGATCATCAGCTTCGACAAGGGCCGCCCGGTGGCCATCGACGGCCGCCCGCTCAGCGTGCTGGCGATCATCCAGGAGCTCAACACCCGTGCCGGTGCGCAGGGCGTGGGACGGCTGGACGTGGTCGAGGACCGGCTGGTGGGCATCAAGAGCCGCGAGATCTACGAGGCACCCGGCGCGATGGTGCTGATCACCGCGCACACCGAGCTCGAGCACGTCACCCTGGAACGCGAACTGGGCCGCTACAAGCGCGGTGTGGACCGCAAGTGGGGCGAACTCACCTACGACGGCCTGTGGTTCAGCCCGCTCAAGCGGTCCCTGGAGGTGTTCGTCGAGGACACCCAGCAGCACGTCTCCGGCGACATCCGGCTGGTGCTGCACGGCGGCAGCATCATCATCAACGGCCGACGCAGCGCAGAGTCGCTGTATGA
The DNA here is from genome assembly GCA_964292075.1 of uncultured Mycolicibacter sp. Taxonomy (GTDB): domain Bacteria; phylum Actinomycetota; class Actinomycetes; order Mycobacteriales; family Mycobacteriaceae; genus Mycobacterium. The sequence goes on along the minus strand of CAXYUC010000158.1, from coordinate 793 downwards.
CTTCAACCTGGCCACCTACGACGAGGGCGACACCTTCGACCAGACCGCGGCGCGCGGCTTCGTCCAGATCCACGGGTTGAGCTCCAAGATCTCCGCCCGCCGGGACTTGGGCTCGTGAGCACCCTCCTTCTTCCCCGCGAGTGTGAATCTCACGACGCGACACGCCGGCGCGCCGACGTGAGATTCACACTCGGCGAGGAGGGTTAGGCGGTGAGCACCAACGAGGGATCACTGTGGGGCGGGCGGTTCGCCGAAGGGCCGTCCGACGCGCTGGCGGCGCTGAGCAAATCCACCCACTTCGACTGGGTGCTGGCCCCCTACGACGTGGCCGCGTCCAAGGCACACGCGAAGGTGCTGTACGGCGCCGGGCTGCTCACCACCGAGCAGCGTGACGGCCTGCTGGCCGGCCTGGACAGCCTCGGCGAAGACGTCGCCGACGGCAGCTTCGGGCCGCTGGTCACCGACGAGGACGTGCACGGCGCGCTGGAACGCGGCCTGATCGACCGGGTGGGTGCAGACCTGGGCGGGCGGCTGCGCGCCGGGCGGTCACGAAACGACCAGGTGGCCACGCTGTTTCGGATGTGGCTGCGCGACGCGGGGCGTCGCGTCGCCGCCGGAGTGCTCGGCGTGGTCGGGGGGCGGGCCCCCCAGGCCGGCGCCCCCCCCCGGGGGGCCTCCTCCCCGCGCGCGAGCAGGGGGACGTCTACCTCCTCGTCGGGGCGCGGGGGGTCGACCGCGTCGGGCTGACCTTCCTCGGGCTGGCCGCTGCCCTCCCGCTCCTCGTCGCGGCCCG
>CAXYUC010000157.1:0-9919 GCA_964292075.1 uncultured Mycolicibacter sp. | reverse complement strand
GACGGGCTAGCTGGGCCCCGGGGCTGACATCCCCCCCCCGCCCGCACCCCCCGGAACGAACCGGGGGGGCGCTTGGCGGCCGTCAAGCTCCTTTGCGGATGCGGTGTTGAAGCTGATCGGTTAGCCTGGCCTTTACTGAGAAATTCCGGTGTTTTCCTACACCGTTGTTCATTCGGAGGGGTAGCCATGTCAGCTCGTCGCCATCGCCTGGTGGGTGCCGTCGGTGCCGTGGGGGCGGTCCTGGCGTTGGGCGCGCCGGCCCCGGCGGCTCAGGCTGACTGGGACGACCTGTTCCAGCCCCTCGTCGATGCGATCAGTTGGGTCGACCCGGGCATCGCCGCCGACACCGACCCAGGTTCTGCGCTGGCTTCGTTGGACACCCTGTTCAACGGCTGGTACCAGGACCTCATCTACACCCCGCTCCACAGCATCGCGCCGTGGGCATTCGGTGACAGTCTGCCCGGCAGTGCCGCCGCGTACGGCCCGGACAGCACCAATCTTCCCGACCACTTCACCGTGCCGATGAATGTCAATCTCAACACCCAACCGGTGATCAATGTCTCGGTGGGTGGCGGCGGGCAGACCGAGGTGCTGGTCGACACCGGTGCCGCTGGTCTGGTCATGCCGATCTGGAACATCAACCCGTTCGGCATCACCGGCCTGCCCACCGGTTTCAATATTGGCCAATTCGGCGGCGCGTTGAACTACTTCTATCTGGAGTTGCCCACCACGGTGACATTTACCGCCGCGAACGGCGACACGGTCACCGCAGACACCACGGTCGATGCGGTGCTGTTCGCGTTCCCGGCGAACTTCAACCACATCCTCGACGGCTGGTCCATTGAGAGCTACCTGGCCGGCTCCGCTACCGGGATCTTGGGCATCGGGCCCAATGCGCTCGGACCCACTCCCGACCACATTCCGACCCGGGATCTCCCGGGCGATCTCGGCAACGGCGTGCTGATCGACCAGGCCCACAAGCAGCTGATCTTCGGGGACAACCCGTACCAGGGCGGCACCGTGATTCCCGGGGCGCCCTGGGCCGACCTGAAGGTACAGCTCAATGACGGGCCGCTGACCAATGTCCGCGGGGTGATCGACTCCGGCGGGGTGTATGGCACCATGCCGACCTCGGTGCTAGGAGGCGTCACCCCGACCGCCGATGGAAAGCTTCCTGAGGGGACAGAGATCTCGGTCTACGCCAAGGACGGCACGACGCTGCTGTACTCCTACACGGTGGGCTCCCAGCCGGGCGAGGTGCGCAGCCCGACAGTGACCAGCGGCACCAGCATGAACACCGGCAACTGGCTGTTCGGCCATCAGCCGGTCTACATCGACTATTCCGTGGCCGGTGGGCGGACCATCATCGGTGGCACCCCCATCGAACCGTGATGAGGTAGGGGCCTAGAAATCGCCGAACGCTCGGGCGATTCTCTGCCGTTTCTTGGGTAAATCCACGACTGCTCTAGGTCATTGCGTTGGTTACCTAACCAATACTGTTACGACTCGGCGAAGGTCCGTGGCGTGATTCAGTGGAGGTTGCGGTTATGACGGTTCGTCAACGCACGATCGGTGCCACGGCGGCGACCGGGGCGTTTCTCGCGCTGGGAACTGCTGCGCCGGCGGCTCACGCTGACATCGACGATCTGTTCCAGCCGATCATCGATGTGCTCAGCATGGTCGATCCCGGCATCGCCGCCGACACTGACCCGGGTGTGGCCCTGGCCTCGTTGGACACCATGTTCGACGGCTGGTACCAGAGCCTCGTCTACACCCCGATCAACGATCTGGAGCAGTGGATCTTCGGCGGGGCCGCCGACGCGAGCGTGGCCGGCAGTGCTGCCGCGTCCAGCTCGGACACCACCACCCCGGACACTTTCACCGTTCCGCTGCAGGTCAACGGCGGCACCGAGCCGGTGGTGAACATCTCGGTGGGTGGCGGCCCGGAGTCATCGGTGCTGGTCGACACCGGCTCGTCCGGCCTGGTCATGCCGATCTGGGACATCAACCCCTTCGGGATCACCGGCCTGCCCACCGGATTCAACATCGGTCAGTTCGGCAATTCGGTGGACTACGTGTATGCGGAACTGCCTACCACGGTCACGTTCACCGACGCCGCCGGTAACACCATCACCAGCGGCACGACGGACGTCGACGCCGTCTTGTTCTCGTTCCCGGTCAGCCTCAGCCACCTGTTCGACGGGTGGAGCATCGGCTCCTACCTCGGCAATAACGCCGACGGCGTCCTGGGCATCGGGGCGAACGCGGTCGGGCCGTCACCTGACAGCATCCCGACCACCGCGCTGCCGGGTGCTCTCGGCGACGGCGTACTGATCGATCAGAAGGACGGCACCCTGACGTTCGGCGCCGACCCGCTGACCGGCGGAGTCACGGTCTCCGGCTCGCCGAACTCCACGCTGTACGTGTCGTTCGATGGCGGCAAAACGGCCACCGAGGTGAGCTCGGTGATGGATTCCGGTGGGGTCTACGGGACGATTCCCGTGAGCCTGACCAACGGCAGCGCGGGAGAGGCCCTGGCCGCCGGCCAGCAGGTCAGCGTGTACTCGGGCGACCCCACCAACGGCGGTTCGCTGCTGTACGACTACACGGTGAATTCGAACTCTTCCAACAGTCCAATAATCGTGTCCGGCAGCTCGATGAACACCGGCAACTGGCTGTTCGCGCAGAACCAGGTCTACGTCTCGACGGCCGGCGACGGGTCCATGCACATCGTTCCGAACAATGTCGTGACGCCGTAGTGCCGCGGTGATGCAGGGTTGTGACCTGAGGACGTTCGTCGATCCCGCCCGAGAACAGATACGCTAGGCGCAATGGTCCCGCTTTGGTTCACGCTGTCCGCGCTGTGTTTCGTCGGCGCGGCGGTATTGCTGTACGTGGACATCGACCAGCGGCGCGGTCGTAGCCGCCGTCGTAAGTCTTGGGCTCGCTCGCACGGCTTCGACTTCGAACCGGAATCCGCCGACATCCTGCACCGGTGGAAGCGCGGGGTGATGTCGACGGTGGGCGAGGCACCGGTGCGCAACGTCGTGCTCGGCCAGATCCGCGGCGAGGCCGTCTACATCTTTGATCTGGACGAAGTGGCGACGGTGATCGCCCTGCACCGCAAGGTCAGCACCAACGTCGTCGTCGATGTGCGACTCAAGGGGCTCAAGGAGCCGCGGGAGAACGACATCTGGCTGCTCGGGGCGATCGGCCCGCGGATGGTGTACTCCACCAACCTCGATGCGGCACGTCGAGCCTGCGACCGGCGGATGGTCACGTTCGCCCACACCGCCCCGGACTGCGCCGAGATCATGTGGAACGAGGCGAACTGGACCCTGGTGAGCATGCCCATCACCAGCACCCGCGCCCAGTGGGACGAGGGCCTGCGCAGCGTCCGCCAATTCAACGACCTGCTGCGGGTACTGCCGCCGACGCCGCGGCGCCAGCCGGCCGAAGCCGCGGCCGCCACCACGGGCCGCCGCAACGGGCAACCCAGCCGTCCGCTGGGCTCGTCGGGGGCCGCGGAGGCGTCGGACGAGAGCGAGGCCGAGCAGCTTCCGTCGGCGCCGCGAGCGGCCGCGCGGGCACCGGGCAACGCCTCGGCGGCTGCCGAACCGCTGCCGCGCCGCCGGACGAGTCGGGAGAGATCCTCGGACGTGCTGCACGCCCCCGGCGGCCGCCACGGTCGGCAGACCCCGCACTAGCAGCGCTGACAGCCTCGTTAGCCTGTCGGCCATGTCTCGCCCCGTCGCCGTGGTCACTGGGCCTACCTCCGGGTTGGGCGCCGGCTATGCCCGGCGCTACGCCGCCGATGGCTATGACCTGGTCCTGGTCTCTCGTGACGTGGAGCGCCTGGAGGCGCTGGCAACCGAACTGCGGGGCAGCCACGGTGGTGCCGTCGAGGTGCTGCCCGCGGACCTGGCCGACGCCGCCGGCCGCGCCAAGGTCGCCGAACGCCTGCGTGCCGGGGTGCGGGTGCTGGTCAACAACGCCGGGTTCGGTACGTCCGGGGAGTTCTGGACCGCCGACCCCGCCCTGCTGCAGTCCCAACTGGACGTCAACGTCACCGCGGTGATGCAACTGACCCGCGCCGCGTTACCCGCGATGATCGAGGCGGGCGCCGGCACCGTCGTCAACATCGCCAGCGTCGCCGGGCTGCTGTCCGGGCGCGGCTCGACCTACTCGGCGTCCAAGGCCTGGGTGGTGTCGTTCACCGAAGGACTGGCCGGTGGCCTGCACGGCACCGGCGTCGGCATCCATGTGGTCTGCCCGGGATACGTCCACACCGAGTTCCACGAGCGCGCCGGCATCGACATGGCCACGTTGCCGTCCTTTCTGTGGATGGAGGTCGACGATGTCGTCGCCGCGAGCCTGGCCGACATCGCCCGCGGGGATGTGGTCAGCGTCCCGGGCCTGCAGTACAAGGCATTAACAGGCGTCAGCAGGCTGATTCCGCGTGGGTTGTCGCGGACGCTGACCAACACCTTTGGGAGAGGCCGTGGCCGCACTTAACAACGACGAACGCGATGAGCTCGCCATGCTGGTGCGCCAGCTTTCGGTGGTGCACGGCCGCGTGACGCTGTCCTCCGGGGCCGAGGCCGACTACTACGTCGACCTTCGCCGTTCCACCCTGCACCATCGCGCCGGCGCCCTGATCGGGCGGTTGGTCCGCCAACTCACCGATGATTGGGACTACGTCGCCGTGGGTGGCCTGACGCTGGGCGCGGACCCGGTGGCGACCGCCGTCATGCACGCTCCGGGCCGCCCGATCGATGCATTCGTCGTGCGCAAGTCGGTGAAAGCCCATGGCATGCAACGCCTTATCGAAGGGTTCGACGTGGCCGGCCAACCGGTTCTGGTGGTGGAGGACACCAGCACCACCGGCGGCTCGGCGCTGACCGCGGTGCGCGCCGTGCATGAAGCGGGTGGGCAGGTAGTCGGAGTGGCCACCGTGGTCGACCGTGCCACCGGCGCGGCCGAGGCCATCGAGGACGAGGGCGTGCCGTACCGCAGTGTCCTCGGCCTGGCCGAGCTGGGCCTGAACTGAACTCCCCGAGGACGGCCGTGCGGAGTCTGATCGCGCTGATATCAGCGGTGGCCGTCGCCGGTGCCGCGGCCTGCTCGGGTTCCGGCGCGGCCGGCCCCTACGGCGCCCAGGGCGCCCGGATCGGTTCGGCTCTCACCGTTCTGGGCTGGGAGATGACCCTGTCCAACCTGCGGTGGGAAGTCGATTACGCCCTGGTCGACGTCAAGGCCCAGGTCGCCGATGCCCCGAACACCCCAACCCCGCACGCCGCCGCCGGCGACCTGCGGTTCGGGGTGTACGGGACCCCCGCACACCCGATCGAGGCCACCGGACTGGGCAGCTGCAAGGCGTTGGGGGAACTGGTGCCGGCGCCGCTGTCGGCCAAGGAACCCGACCGGTTGAACGGGACCGTCTGCGTGGGTCCGATCAAGGAGCGCAGCGCGGTGCGCGGGATGTATGTCTACTCGCCCGCCGACCGGATCAAAGACACCACGGTGGCCTACGCCGCGGCGTTCCCGGTGGGGCTGGCGCCGGTCAATCCGGGCGACACCGGCCTGCAGCTCACCACCCAGGGCGTGGCGGCCTACCGGGCCGACGGCCTGCCGCTGGCGCCGGCCGCTCTCGGAGACCCAAAAGCGTTCACCGGCGCCGGCTATATGATGCTCAACCTGTCGGTCGATGCGGTCGCCACGCAGTACCGCGACGACGCGAAAACCCGTGGCGGACCGCTGATGTTGATCGCCGGACCATCGACGCCGATGCCCGGGTTGGGTGTGGACTGTGTCGCGGCCGGGTCGTCGGTGTTGATCCTGCCGGAGTCGTCGCTGAACTCGGTGCACGTGCCGACCTCGCTGTGTATGCACGGGGAGATCAGCGCCGCGCTGCTGTACCCCTCGGTGTCGGTGGTGGGCACGCACGCCGCCGTGTGGACCACCTCGTGACCGACTCGTCGGACCATCCCGATTCGTGCGGCGGTCCCAGCTTCGGCTCTCCTCCGTCGAGCCTCGCTGAACCGCCGGGCCCCACCGAGTGGTTCTCGCCGGCCAACGGCGTCGGACCCTGGCAGGGACCACTGCCCGGCGACTCCCGTTACGACCCGGAGTTGCTGCGCGAGGGCGACCGTCGCAACGTCGTCGATGCCTACCGCTACTGGACCCGCGAGGCGATCGTCGCCGACATCGACCACCGGCGACACCGGCTGCACATCGCGATCGAGAACTTCGGGCACGATGCCAACATCGGCTCGGTGGTGCGCACCGCCAACGCGTTCGCCGTGCACACCGTGCACTTCGTTGGCCGGCGCCGGTGGAATCGGCGCGGCGCCATGGTCACCGACCGCTATCAGCGACTGCTGCATCACGAAACTGCCGCTGATCTCCTGGATTTCGCCGCCCAGCAGGGACTTACCGTCGTCGCGGTAGACAACGTCGCCGGGGCGGTGCGTCTGGAGCAGACCGCGCTGCCCGTCGACTGCCTGCTGGTGTTCGGCAGCGAAGGTCTCGGTATCAGCGACGAAGCCCGTGCCGGCGCGCACCTGACGGTGTCCATCGCCCAGTTCGGTTCAACCCGCAGCATCAATGTCGGGGTGGCCGCCGGGATCGTGATGCACGCCTGGATCGCCAAACACGGAGACCTCAGCCGCGCCTGGTGAACCGAGCCAGGCGCCGCGGCCCCGGGCGCCCATCCTTGAGGGTGCGCCGGGGGTCCAGTGGATTCTGGACATCATTGGCCAGCTCACGGATGGGGCCGGCGTCGAGCTGCCTTTCTGACCGCTGAAATTCGCAGCGGCGGGCATCTTTCCCGCGGATCGCCGATCGGGGGGAAAGATGCCCCCTCGGTTTATGCGGCAAGATCTAGGGCCATGGATCTCCTCTGGGCAAATCGGGCCGAGAGCGCCGAAGCTGCCGTCACCACGAGACACCTCAAGTCGCTCTGGCATCTGCCCGGCACCCAGCTCGGGGTAGTGGCCTGGCCACCGATTCGGCGCGCCCCGCACTGGCACTACTGGTGGCAGGCACACCTACTGGACTGCCTGGTCGACGCCCAGTTGCGTGACCCGCAGCCCGAACGGGCGATTCGGATCAAGCGACAGATCCGCACCCATCGGCTGCGCAACGTGTTCCGCTGGACCAACGCCTACTACGACGACATGGCCTGGCTGGCATTGGCGATTCAGCGGGCTTGCCTGGTCACCGGCCTCGACCGGCGCCGCGCGCTGGGCACCCTGACCCAGCAGCTGACCGACTCCTGGATGCCGGAGGCCGGCGGCGGAATCCCATGGCGCAAGGATGAACAGTTCACCGCACCCTTCTTCAACGCCCCCGCCAACGGTCCGGCCGGGATCTTTCTGGCCCGCGAACCGGGGTGGCTGGAGCGTGCTCAGGAGATGGGCGACTGGATCGACGACACCCTAATCGACCCGGACACCGACCTGGTGTTCGACGGCATCAGGGCGGGTTCGCTGGTGCGCGCTGAGTACACCTACTGCCAGGGCGTGGTGCTCGGGCTGGAGACGGAGTTGGCGGTGCGCACCGGAGCGCCGCGGCACGCCGCTCGGGTGCACCGGCTGGTGGCCGCGGTGAACAAACGCATGGCCCCGGGCGGGGTGATCAAGGGCGCCGGCGGCGGCGACGGCGGGCTGTTCGCCGGGATCACCGCCCGCTACCTGGCGCTGGTCGCCACCGCGTTGCCGGGGGACTCTGCCGCCGACGCCGAAGCGCGCGACACCGCCGGCAAGCTGGTGCTGTCGTCGGCGAAATCGGCGTGGGATTACCGGCAATCGGTGGACGGACTGCCGTTGTTCGGGGCGTTCTGGGACCAGCCCGCCGAGGTACCCCGGGCCGACGGCGCGGTGGCCACCTCCATCGCCGGTGCGGTGCGCGAATCCGAGATCCCGGAGCGGGACCTGTCGGTGCAGTTGGGCGGCTGGATGCTGATGGAGGCCGCTGCCAGTCTGCGTTGATTCTGCGCTGACCAGGCGCCTTACTCGATGTTTTGCCTGGTGAGTGCCGAGTCAGCGTCCACTGAGGGAGTGCGGCGGCTGCGGTAGGCCTTCCCCGCGGCGATGAACGCCGGGATCATCGACACGAACAGGATCACCAGGATGATCTTCTCCAGGTTCTCGTGCACGAACGGGATGTTGCCCAGGAAGTAGCCCAGCGTCGTCACGCCGCCACCCCAGAGCACGCCGCCGACGATGTCGAACGCCAGGTACACCGGGTAGCGCATGTAGGACACACCCGCCACCACCGGCACGAACGTCCGCACGAACGGCGCGAACCGGGCCAGGATGATCGCCCATGGCCCGTACTTCTCGAAGAACGCGTGCGACTCGGTGACGTAGTGCTTCTTGAAGAAGCGGGAATCCTCCTTCTTGAACAGCGCCGGCCCGATCCGCCGGCCGATGAAGTAGCCGCACTGATCGCCCAGCACCGCCACCACGGCGACCGCGGGCGCCAATATCCAGATGTCGGGAGCCAGCCCCTTGGCGGCCAGCAGACCCCCGGTGAACAGCAGTGATTCACCCGGCAGCAGGGGGAACAGCAAGCCGGTCTCGATGAAGACCACCACCAGGATGGCCGGCAGTACAGCGCCGTGGAAGATGCCCCCGGCGCCCAGCCAGTACATCGGGTCCAGCAGGCCCGGCATCGCGAGGGCGGTGGTACTCATGACGCACCAACATACCGGGGGCCACCGGTGAAACCGCCCCTGCGATACTCGAGGGCAGTTTCGGTCAGCTCAGAGGAGAGATTTCCCATGCCCATCGCCACCCCCGAGATCTACGCCGAGATGCTGGGCCGCGCCAAGGAGAACGCTTACGCGTTCCCGGCGATTAACTGCACGTCGTCGGAGACCATCAACGCGGCGATCAAAGGTTTCGCGGACGCGGGCAGTGACGGCATCATCCAGTTCTCCACCGGCGGAGCCGAATTCGGCTCGGGACTGGGCGTCAAAGACATGGTGACCGGTTCGGTGGCGCTGGCCGAGTTCACCCATGTGATCGCCGCCAAGTACCCGATCAACGTGGCCCTGCACACCGACCACTGCCCCAAGGACAAGCTGGACGGTTTCGTGCGGCCGCTGCTGGCCATCTCGGCTGAGCGCGTCAAGGCAGGCGAGAACCCGCTGTTCCAGTCGCACATGTGGGACGGCTCGGCGGTGCCGATCGACGAGAACCTGACCATCGCCCAGGAGCTGCTGGCCAAGGCGGTGGCCGCCAAGATCATCCTCGAGGTCGAGATCGGCGTGGTCGGCGGTGAAGAGGACGGCGTGGAAGCCGAGATCAACGAGAAGCTTTACACCTCGCCGGAAGACTTCGAGAAGACCGTCGCCGCCCTGGGCGCCGGGGAGAAGGGCCAGTACCTGCTGGCCGCGACCTTCGGCAACGTGCACGGCGTCTACAAGCCGGGCAACGTCAAGCTGCGCCCCGACATCCTGGCCGAGGGCCAGAAGGTGGCGTCGGCCAAGCTGGGTCTGGCGCAGGGCTCCAAGCCGTTCGACTTCGTCTTCCACGGCGGCTCGGGTTCGCTGAAGTCCGAGATCGAAGAGGCGCTGCGCTACGGCGTGGTGAAGATGAACGTCGACACCGACACCCAGTACGCGTTCACCCGCCCGATCGCCGCGCACATGTTCACCAACTACGACGGTGTGCTCAAGGTTGACGGCGAGGTCGGCAACAAGAAGACCTACGACCCGCGCAGCTACCTCAAGAAGGCCGAGGCCGAGATGACCGAGCGGGTCATCGAGGCCTGCAATGACCTGCACAGCGCCGGCAAGAGCCTCAGCAGCTGAGGCGCCCTAACGCCGAGCAGAGGCCGTGACGACGCATATACCCTAGCAGTGGGGGGTGTTGCCGCTGCTCGCGCCCGGAGGGCGCGGAGCCCGGTGGCG
>CAXYUC010000156.1:0-10156 GCA_964292075.1 uncultured Mycolicibacter sp. | reverse complement strand
AAGGCATGTACATGCCGCCGTTGACGTGAAGCGTTTCGCCGGTGATATAGGCCGCCGCCGGAGATGCCAGAAACAGCACCGCGTTGGCGATGTCCTGCGGCGCACCGAGGCGCCCCAGCGCACGCATACACTCGGACACCACGGCGGCGCACCCGCCCAGCCCGTCCATGCCGGCGCGCATATCGTCGGCGGCCGAGCCGACGACACCCATACCGGCGGCGCTGCCGGCCATCCCGCCGCCCATCCGGTCCACCGCCGACGCCAGCTGCGCCAGGATGGCGTCCAGATCACCTATCCGCTCCAGCCGGGCGGTCAGTGATCTGATGCCTTCACCCAGCTGCTCTCCGAGTAGTCCGGCTTGGTGACTCAAGGTTGCCTCTTCGGGAACGATGCCGCCTGGTCTGCTGGCCGATTGCACCATCCGCACGCCCGGAATTGCCATGATCGCTCGGGTGATTCGCTCGACGGCGATCAGCCCGGCCGGGTTGCGCAGATCATGGTCGGCTTCCACAGTCACCGCTTCCGGGAACAGTTGATTGGCCGCGAAATGCCGGTCCATCGCCGCGTAGCCACGGTTGGATTCGGCACCGGCCGGGGTCTGCGACGGGTCGTTCCAGCACAGCCGCATGCCGGCCAGCGGAACGGTCAGGACCAGGATCAGCCCAGCCGCGACGGCGAAAACCGGTCCCGGCCAACGGGCTACGACGACACCGATCCGGCGCCAGCGATGGGCGATCAGCGGCGTGCGGGGTTCCAGCCAGCCGCGCCGGCCCACGATGGCGATCAGCGCCGGGGCGAGCGTGAGTGAACTCAGCATCGCCACCAAAACTCCGATTGCACAAGGTATTCCGGTGCTGCGGAAGATGCCTATTCGCGCCAGTCCCATGGTCGACAGGGCCGCCGCGATAGTCAGCGCAGAACCCACGATCACCGGTGCGACCCCGCGGTAGGCGGCGGCCAGCGCAACCTCCGGCGCCATGCCTCGACGGCGGCCCTCGTGATAGCGACCGATCAGAAAGATCGCGTAGTCGGTTCCCGCTCCCAGCATCAACGCCGAGATCAGCGCCACAGTGAACAGCGACACTTCCACGATGCCGTGCTCGCCGAGCGCGGCGACCAGCGGTCCCGCCACGCCCAGTGCCAGTCCGACCGAGGTCAGCGGGACGGCCGCCGCGACCGGTGAACGATAAACGGCCAGTAGAAGCAGCAGGATCACCGCTATGGTGGCAACGGTGATCGTCAGCATCTGGTGGTCGATCGCGGTCAGCTCGTCAGCCAGTGTGGCGCCCGGACCCGTGACATAGACGTGCAATCCCGGTGGCGGGGTGAGTTCATGCACCGTTCGCCGGATTGCGGAGACGGACTCACCGGCCGGAGGCGTGCCGAGAGCCCCCGGCAGCTGCATCATCAGGGCCACCGCCTTGCGGTCACGGCTCTGCACCGCGGATGCGGTGAGTGGATCCGCCCACAGGTCGGCGATCGAGTCGACGTGTTGGGTATCGCTGCGCAACGCGTCGACCAGCGTGTCGTAGTAACGCCGGTCTTCCGGGTGCAGAGGCTGATCACGCTCCAGCACAACGTAATTGACGTTATCTCCGGGAGGCTGGCCGAACAGCTCCGCCGACTGCCTGCCCGCAGCCACACTCGGCGCGTCGACGGGCATGAACGGGCGCGTGTGCGTCACCACCACCCGGTTCAGCTGCGGCAGAGCAAGGTTGGCCACACCGGCCAAGACCAGCCAGCCGAGCACGATCGCGACGGCCCGACGCCCGGAGAACGTCCGTTCAGACGACGGCACGCCCGAGTGCCACATCGAAGGCCCTCCTGCCGTCGTGGAGTTCGACTATCCGCCGCTCGTCGCGCTGCATGCCCGCGACCCGCGCAGACCGTCGCGCCGCAGCATCCAGCAGAGCGCGTAGTCCGGCCTGCTGGACGGCCAGCTCGGCCATCGCAGATTCAATGGGGGTGCCCTCATATGCGGCCTGGTCCAGCTTTGCCGTCATGACGGTTACCCATCGCTGCTGCAGCGACAGCAACAGGCCCTCCTCGCTGCCGAACAGGCGCTCGACCTCGGGCATATCGCCGTTGAAATGCAGTGCCGCGTCCGGGTCTTGGGCGGCCTTGTCGACCAGGTCGGCCATGAAGGCCATTCGCTCGTGCAGCTGCTTCCAACTCATACCGACGACGCTAGGGATCCGACGTGGCTCCCGCGTCGTGCCGCGGTCCGGTTGTCAGCCTCCTACTCCGGTAGCAGGCAGCCTCCGACCGCGGCAGGATGTGCTGGGCGCCGGTTACTTCTAAGATGGTCCGATGCTGCGCAGGGCGACCGCGTTTGTGCATGACCTGATCCGGAAGCGCACGGAGTTGCTGCCACCCGGGTTCTCCTGGCCGTTCTTCGCGACGGTCGACCTTGCGTGGTGCTTGATAGTGATCGGGGCGAGCGCCCAGCGTGTCCGTACCGATCCGGTGACGGCATCGCTTGCGGCCCTGATAGCAATGGCACCGTTGGTGTGGTTCCTTTGCGCAGCAACCAAGTTCAGTCCGGCCATTATGTGGACGACCACATACACCGCTGTCACCATCTGGTTGTTCGCGGCGTCAACCCCCATTCCGAGCGACTTCGCTCCCGTACTGCTGGTGCTCGCGGTCTCCTGTGTCGCGGCGCTGACACCGCTGGCCTATGGAATCGCTGTCCTCGGGTCCGCGATCGCAATGGTGGCGACCGCTGCGGCGATCCACCGCCTCGACGACGTCGTGCTGTACCTCTGCCTGATCGTGCTCGGTCTGCCGGTCGGGATCACGACCAGGATCCAGGCGGAGCTTTTGGTCAAGCAGTGGGAGATGCAGGCCGACCTCGCCGAGCATGCAGCCACCGACGAGCGGCGCCGGATCGCCCGCGAAGTGCACGACGTCATCGCCCACTCGCTGGCGGTGACGCTGCTGCACGTCACCGGGGCGCGCCGCGCGCTGCAGCAGGATCGCGATGTCGACGACGCCGTGGAAGCGCTGCGCGACGCAGAACGACTGGGCCGCCAGGCAATGGCCGATATCCGCAGCACGGTCGGGCTGCTGGAGGACGGTCCGTCGGGTGTGGCACCGGAGCCCGGCGTAACCGATATTCCCACTCTGATCGCCGACTTCGTCCAGGCGGGGATGCAGGTATCGTTTCGGACCGACGGCCCACAAGACCTGGTTTCGCCGGCGGTGGGATTGGCGCTCTACCGCATCGCCCAGGAGTCGCTGACCAATGTCGCAAAGCACGCGCCATCAGCGACCGCCCAAGTGGGACTCTTGATTTCACCGGACGCCGCGTCACTGTCCGTCGTCAACGAAGTGCCCGCCGCGGTGGCCTCGGCGTCTCGTGACGGGCGTGGCCTCGCCGGCATGCGACAGCGGGTGCAGCTGCTCGGCGGCGTCGTCGACGCCGGGCCGTGCCGGCAGGGCTGGTCGGTGCGCGCCGACATTCCCTTGACCGACGAACCGCTGCCGCGGCGGTGCTCGCTGACATGACCAGCCCCGAGATCTCCGTGCTGCTGGTCGACGACCAGGATCTGGTGCGCTCGGGGTTGCGCCGAATCCTGCGCCGCAAAGACGGATTCGTCGTCGCCGCCGAATGCGCCGACGGCGACGAGGTTCCCGCTGCGGTCGCCGAGCACCACCCGGATGTGGTGGTGATGGATCTGCGGATGAAGCGGGTCGACGGCATCGAAGCCACCCGCAGGCTCACCGCGGCGGGTGCGACGCCGGTGCTGGCGCTCACCACGTTCAACGACGACGAGCTGCTGTCCGGGGCACTGAGAGCCGGAGCGTCGGGGTTCGTGCTCAAGGACTCCTCAGCCGAGGAGCTGATCCGCGCAGTACGGGCAGTCGCCGGAGGTGACAGCTACCTCGACCCAGCGGTCACCGGACGAGTGCTCAGCACCTACCGGATCGTCGCCGCCGAGCACCGCGCCGAAAGCGTCGCCGAGCTGACCGCCCGCGAGCGTGAGGTACTGGAGCTGATCGGGCGGGGCCGGTCCAACGCCGAGATCGCCGACGAACTCGTCATCTCGGAGGTGACCGTGAAAAGCCACATCGGCCGCATCTTCGCCAAGCTCGACCTACGCGACCGCCCGGCGGCGATCGTCTACGCCTACGACCATGGTGTGGTCGCACCCCGGTACCGAGGCTGAGTTACACACAGAATGCCCCGGCAGAACCGGGGCATTCATGTGTGTGTCGATCAGAACCGATCGACCGGCCGCCTAGGTTGTCGGCAGCCCAAGGTCCAGCGCGCTGTACAGGCCCGCGTCGGTCAGGTCCATGTCCGGCGTGGCCACGACGGCATCCGAGTAGTCGACCGGGGTAAACCACGACGCCATCGACGAGATGTTGAAGTCCCCGAACGACGTCTTGAGAATGTCGACGGGGGTGCCGTCGGCGGTGGCGTCGTAGTACAGGTTGGTAACCCCCGGCAACAGCTGATCCTGGTCGTAGGTCGCCCCGGTGCTGGTGACGAAGTCGTTGTTGTACCCGCCCAACGACGGCGCCAGGTAATCCGTCCCGGTGAGCGCCGTACCGGTGCTGGGGGTAAAGGTGGTGTTCTGCACCTCCCACACCGGCGCGCCGCCCGCCTTGGGGGTCACCTCGCTGACGTCGCCGTAGGTCGGTGTCCACGTCGGCTCGGAGCCACTCTTGCCATCCGGTCCCAGGTCCAGCGCACTGTAGAGGCCGGCGTCCTGCAGAGCTGTGCCGGAGTCGATGAAGTGCGCAGGAGTGGTCGGGGTGAACAGCGACGCCAACGACGAGGCATTGAAGTCCCCGAACGACGTCTTGAGAACATCGACCGGAGCGGCGCCGGAAACGCCGGAGTCGTAGTACAGGTTGGTGACCCCCGGGAACAGCTGGTCCTGGTCGTAGGTCGCCCCGGTGCTGGTGACGAACTCGTTGTTGAAACCGCCCGACGACGGCGCCAGGTAGTCCGTCCCGGTCAGCGTGGTGCTGCCATTGGTGAAGCTGGCCGGCAGATCCCAGGCCAGCGACTGCGAACCCGGGGCCTGGACCAAGGTGGCCGAGTCGGTCCCGTAGATCGGTGACCACGACTCGGTCCCGGTCCCAGTGGTCGACCCTGTCGGGTCGTCGGCGTAGGCGATAGCGGCCCCAAAGTACGCCGCCGCGGCGGCTCCCCCAGTGACAATGCCAAATGCGACGTGCTTCATTTCTGAACCTCCCCCAAAGCGCGCGGCAATCTTTAGCCGCTTAAACGCATAGCAAAACTATGCTGGGGTCCAAATTTCGGTCAAGTGTTCACAGCGCATTCACACGCTCCCTTACGGGAGCTGAGCTACGTAACGTCCCCGATGTCGCCCAGGTGGTTGCGCGCCGATACCCGTCCGTCGGCCAGGTGGTAGGTGGCGCCGACAATCGCCAGCGAGCCGGCCTCGATACGCTCCGCGACCGCTTTGGAGCGGCTCGCCAGCTGCGCCACCGTCTCATCCACGTGCCGGGCCTCGAACTCGTCGACGGCACTGAGCCCGTCGCGGCGGCCCACCAGGATCGACGGCGTCACCCGTTCGACGATGTCGCGCAGATAGCCCCCCGGCACGACCCCGTCGTCCAACGCGGCCAGCGTCGCCTTGACCGCGCCACAGCTGTCGTGGCCGAGCACGACGATCAACGGCACATTGAGCACCTCGACCGCGAACTCGATCGAGCCCAGCACCGCCGAGTCGATGACGTGGCCGGCGGTGCGGACCACGAACATGTCGCCCAGGCCCTGATCGAAGATCAGCTCGGCGGCCACCCGACTGTCCCCACAGCCGAACACCACCGCGGTCGGCTTCTGACCGGCGGCCAGTGCGGCGCGCCGCGCGACATCCTGGCTGGGATGGCTGGGCTCGCCGGCAACGAAGCGCTCGTTACCCTCCTTGAGTGCTTTCCACGCTGAGACCGGGTTTGAATTGGGCATGCCCGACATTCTGCACGGGATCAGAGCCGAGCGCTCGGTGAGCGTGCCAGTCGACGATCTGCTCAGCTGGTTCGCCATGGCCGAACGCGATCTGCCGTGGCGGGCGGGCGATGTGACGCCGTGGCAGATCCTGGTGAGCGAGTTCATGCTGCAGCAGACCCCGGTCGCTCGAGTGCTGCCGATCTGGCCGGACTGGGTGGCGCGCTGGCCGACCCCGTCGGCGACGGCGGCCGCCAGCCAGGCCGACGTCCTGCGGGCCTGGGGCAAGCTCGGCTATCCCCGCCGCGCCAAACGCCTCCACGAATGCGCGACCGTGATCGCCCAGGACTTCGCCGACGTGGTGCCCGACGACGTCGATGTCCTGCAGCAGCTGCCCGGGATCGGCAGCTATACCGCCAGGGCGGTCGCCAGTTTCGCCTACCGCCAACCGGTTCCGGTGGTGGACACCAACGTGCGCCGGGTGGTGGCCCGGGCCGTGCACGGGCAGGCCGACGCCGGGGCCCCGTCGGTGAAGCGCGACCACGACGACGTTGAGGCTCTACTGCCCGGAGCCGACCAGGCCGCCCGATTCTCTGCGGCCCTGATGGAGCTGGGCGCCATCGTGTGCACCGCCCGCTCGCCGCGCTGTACCGGCTGCCCGCTGCGGCACAGCTGCAGCTGGCGGCTGGCCGGTTCGCCGCCGGGAACCGCACCCAAGCGTCCCGCCCAACGCTATGCCGGCACCGACCGCCAGGTCCGCGGACGCTTATTGGATGTGTTGCGGGACAGCGCCGTTGCGGTGACACGCGCCGATCTTGACGTGGCCTGGCCGGTGGATGCGGTGCAGCGCGAGCGCGCCCTGACCTCCCTGCTGGGCGATGGCCTGGTGGAACAGCTCGCCGACGGCCGCTTCGCGCTGCCCGGTCAGGACAGGAACGACTCGACGGCCTCGCGGTAGAGCTGCGGCGCCTCGTCGTGTACCAGGTGTCCCGCATCGGGGACGTGCAGATAGGTGCTCTCGAATGCTATGCGGTGCATCTCGCGCATCTGCCCCGGCGGGGTCACCGAGTTGCCGGCCTCAATCAGCAATGTCGCGCAGCGCACGTTCCGCCACTGCTCCCAGTAGTCGCGGGTGCCCCACTCGGCGGCGATCTGCAACCACCACTCGGGCCGGCCGTGCAGCCGCCAGCCGGTCTCGGTGCGGTCGAAGGCTTCCAGGAAGTACCGGCCGGCGATGTCGCCGAACTCGGCGACCACCTGCTCGGCGCTGGGGAACTCCACCGGCAGGGCATGCACCCACGGCTCCCACGGGCCGGTGGTGCGGCCCTGGAAGTCCGGCGCCATGTCCTCCACCACCAGTGCGGAGACCAGCTCGGGGTGCCGGGCCGCCAGGCACCACGAGTGCAATCCGCCCATCGAGTGCCCGATCAACCGCACCGGGCCCGGCAACTGCTCGACGGCGACGGCCAGGTCGGCGACGAAGCGTTCGGTGGAGATCGGGTGGGGGTCGGCGACCTCACGACCACGGTGCCAGGGGGCGTCGTAGGTGTAGACCGCACCCAGCCTGGTCAGCCACGGCAGTTGCCGCGGCCAGGTGGTGCCACGGCCCATCAGTCCGTGGACCAGCACCAGCGGCGCCCCGTGTCCACCGCGATAGGTCAGCAGCTCGGTCGACGCGATTCCCACCCGGGGCACGGTAGCCTAGGCCCATGTCAGTGGTGAAGATCAATGCAATCGAGGTGCCCGCCGACGCCGGGCCCGAACTGGAGAAACGGTTTGCAAATCGCGCGCACGCGGTGGAGAACCAGCCCGGTTTTCTTGGCTTCCAGCTGCTGCGCCCCGTCAAGGGCGACGACCGCTACTTCGTGGTGACGCACTGGGAGTCCGACGAAGCGTTCCAGGCCTGGGCGCAGGGGCCCGCCGTCGAAGCCCACGCCGGGCAGCGGGCCAAGCCGGTCGCAACCGGGGCATCGTTGCTGGAGTTCGAGGTCGTGCTTGACGTCGCCGGAACCGCCGCACAGGCCTAGCTCGATGAGGCGACCGCTGGCCGCCTGGGTGGTGACGGCGACGTTGGCCGCCGCGACCGCCGGCTGCGCCCCTTCCCCGGCGGCGCCCGCCGACGCCGGGTCCGACAGCGGCGTGACGATTTCGACCAAGACTCCGCCGGGTCTGCGTGCCAAGCAGACCATGGACATGCTGAACTCCGATTGGCCGATCGGTCCGATCGGGGTGGCTACCCTGGCTGCACCGGACAAGGTCGAGCAAGTAGTCACGACCATGGAATCGCTGTGGTGGGACAGGCCGTTTCATCTCGACAACGTCGATATTCGCGCCGGCGCGGCCACCCTGCACCTGACCACCTCTTACGGCGCCCGGCAGGACATCAGGCTCCGCACCGATGACAACGGCATGGTGGACCTGTTCAAACCGACCACCGAGGCTCCGGCCATCGGCTCCTGGCAGGATCTCGATGCGGTGCTGAACAAGACCGGCGCGCGGTATTCCTACCAGGCGTCGCGGATCGAAGGTGGCGTCTGTAAGCCGGTCGCCGGTGCCAACACCACCCAATCCCTGCCGCTGGCATCGATCTTCAAGTTGTATGTGCTGCTGGCGGTGGCCAACGAGGTGAAAGCCGGGACGGTGTCGTGGGAGGACCCGCTGACCATCACCGGCCGAGCCAAAGCGGTCGGCTCGTCCGGCCTGGAGGAGCTGCCCGACGGCGCCCAGGTTTCGGTGCGCAGGGCTGCCGAGAAGATGATCGCCACCAGCGACAACATGGCGACTGATCTGCTCATCGGCCGGGTAGGGACCCGCGCCGTCGAGCGTGCACTGGCTGCGGCCGGCCACCATGACCCGGCCAGCATGACGCCGTTTCCCACCATGTACGAACTGTTTTCGGTGGGCTGGGGCAAACCCGACCTGCGCGAGCAGTGGCAGCACGGCTCACCGCAGGAGCGGGCAAAGCTGCTGCGGCAGGCCGATTCCCGGCCCTATGAGCCGGATCCGATTCGCGCGCACATCCCGGCTTCGGCCTACGGCGCCGAGTGGTATGGCAGCGCGGAGGACATCTGCCGGGTGCATGTGGCACTGCAGGCCGCCGCGGTGGGTAAGGCTGCACCGGTCCGGGAGATCCTGTCCGCGGTGCGTGGCATCGACCTGCCGCGTACCGACTGGCCCTATATCGGCGCCAAAGCCGGCGGTCTGCCCGGCGACCTGACCTTCAGCTGGTACGCCGTCGATCGGGGCGGCCAACCGTGGGTGGTCAGCTTTCAACTCAATTGGCCGCGTGACCACGGCAAGAGCGTCGGCAGCTGGATGCTGCAGGTCGCCAAGCAGGCGTTCGGCCTGCTGCCAACCCAGCACTAGCCCGAGCCCCGAATAGCGCACCAAGGAAGGGACCCATGCGACAACTGGTCCGTGTGCAGAACTTCAGCATTTCCAGCGACGGATACGGCGCCGGGGAAGGGCAAAGCCTCGAGCGTCCGTTCGGTCACGCCAATCCGGCGGACTTGATGTCCTGGGCAGGCGCCACCGCGCACTGGGTCAACCGGACCGATCCCGGCGGGAGCTTGGGGCTCGATGACTACATCACCCGCGACTGGGCCTACAACATCGGCGCAGAGATCATGGGGCGCAACAAATTCGGTCCGCAGCGCGGGCCGTGGGAGAACTATGACTGGCAAGGATGGTGGGGCGATGAGCCCCCCTTCCGCACACCGGTATTCGTGCTCACCCACCACGTGCGACCGTCTTTCGCACTGGGAGACACCACCTTCCATTTCCTCGACGCCTCCCCCGAGGACGCACTTGCGCGGGCATTATCTGCCGCTGACGGCAAAGACGTGCGCATCGGCGGCGGCGTGGCCACAGTTCGGGAGTTCCTCGACGCCGATCTCATCGACACGATGCACGTCGCGGTGGCACCGGTCGAACTCGGCCGCGGGGAAAGGTTGTGGGCGAGCCCCGATGAACTCCTCGACCGTTTCCATCTTGAGCAGATCCCTAGCCCCAGCGGGATGGTGCATCATTTCTTCTGGCGGCAAGGCCTCAGCTGACAGACCTGCTGAACGGGAAACGGGGAGCACCCCTCGTGGCGGGGGCGGCCCCCTCGGGTTCGAGCGCCTTGCGCGGCTCGCGCACATACCCAAAACTCAGCCAGTACGTCACCAGCACCCCCGCCGACGTGGCCAGCGGCGCCGCCTCGGCGCCGGTGATGCGCACCACGCCGTT
>CAXYUC010000155.1:0-10269 GCA_964292075.1 uncultured Mycolicibacter sp. | reverse complement strand
ATGGCGGCCTGGCTGTAGCGCACCGGAACCACGTGTTCGAAGTCGGCGGCCGCCAGCGACTCGAGCAGCAGCGCGGCGCCGACGGCCGCTTCATCGCTCCAGGTCACTGCCACGCCGTGCAGTCGTTCGCCGCGGGAGGCCAGCATGGTGCGTACCCGGCCAGCCACCGCCGCCGCTTGTGCCGCCAGATCTACCGCGTCGGGTCCGGCGTCGCCGGCAGCGACACCCACCTCTTCACCGATAACCGTCGGGCAGCTCAAGCCCCCGGCATCGGCCATGACCCAGCCGATGGTCGACGGCGTGATCGCCAGCCCCAGTACGGTGTCCAAAATCGCGTGCCCCAATCGTCCTGATCTGCAATGTCACCACGCCTGCTCACGGCCTTCACCGGGCCCGTGAACGGGATCGGCGGGGCTGGAGGAACGGACCGGGGACAGCTCAGGACCGTGTGGTCTTGTCGGCTTACCGGAGGGGAGCCTACGCGTGTCGTCACGCTTGTCCTAACCGGGTACCGGCCGGAAATCGGGTATGCTATGTGCGAGTCGGATCCTTTAGACGGCCGCTTGATTTGCAAATTGCGGCCGTTGCTGCTTGTAAGGGCCGATGCCGAAGTGGTGGCGCGCGTGGCGTCGCGATCGGAAGATTGAACGGTCCACAGCACGACGACAAGGGGCAGGAATGACAGACGTGAGCAAGGGATTGCGCTGGGCACGCCGACTTTTAGTCGGCGCGGTAGCTGCCGCAGCGCTGCCGGGCCTGATCGGCCTGACAGGTGGCGAGGCGACCGCATCGGCGTTCTCCCGGCCGGGTCTGCCGGTCGAGTACCTGCAGGTGCCTTCGGCAGGTATGGGGCGTGACATCAAGGTCCAGTTCCAGAGCGGTGGTTCGGGTTCCCCGGGCCTGTACCTGCTCGATGGCATGCGGGCCCAGGACGACTACAACGGCTGGGACATCAACACCCCGGCCTTCGAGTGGTACTACCAGTCGGGCATCTCGGTGATCATGCCGGTCGGTGGCCAGTCCAGCTTCTACAGCGACTGGTACAAGCCGGCGTGCGGCAAGGCGGGCTGCTCCACCTACAAGTGGGAGACCTTCCTCACCAGCGAGCTGCCGGCCTACCTGGCTTCGGAGTACGGCGTGAGCCAGAGCCGCAACGCCGCGGTCGGCCTGTCGATGGCCGGTGCGTCGGCGCTGACGCTGGCGATCTACCACCCCAACCAGTTCACCTACGCCGGCTCGCTGTCGGGTTACATCAACCCCTCGGACGGCAAGAGCTGGATCGGTCTGGCCATGGGTGACGCCGGTGGCTACAAGAAGGAAGACATGTGGGGCCCGGACGACGACCCGGCCTGGTTGCGTAACGACCCGACGGTCAACGTCGCCAAGCTGGTCGCCAACAACACCCGCCTGTGGGTCTACTGCGGTAACGGTCGTCCGAACGAGTTGGGCGGCGACAACCTCCCCGCGACGTTCCTCGAGGGCAACTTCATGATCGGCCAGAACAAGAAGTTCCAGGACCTCTACATCGCCGCCGGTGGCAACAACGCGGTCTTCAACTTCCCGGACTACGGCACCCACAGCTGGGAGTACTGGGGCCAGCAGCTGCAGGCCATGAAGCCGGACCTGCAGAGCCACCTGGGCGCCAGCGGCGGCGGCAGCTAGGTCTGCACCGACCGCAGCGGTCTTATCACTGGGCCCCATCCGATTCCGGGTGGGGCCCAGTGCTTTGTCCAGATAGGGTTACCGTGGCATCGCCAACGTGATTGGATGGCGACCATGCAGGGTTCGGCGACAGTTCATATGGCGGCCCCGGCCGAGCGGATCTGGGATCTGGTGGCCGACGTTCGTAACATCGGGAAGTTTTCTCCGGAGACCTTTGAGGCGCAATGGCTCGACGGCGCCGACGGGCCCGCGGTGGGTGCGCGATTCCGTGGGCATGTGCGGCGCAACGGGATCGGGCCGGTGTATTGGACCACCTGTCGAGTCACCGAGTGCGAACCGAACCGGGTATTCGGCTTCGCGGTGCTCGCCGGCGACCGTGCGGTGAACCGATGGCGCTACGAGCTCACCCCCACTGCGGATGGCACCAACGTCACCGAGTCGTTCAGGCTGGCCAATTCCTTCCTCACCACCGTGTACTACTACGTATTCGGCGGTTTCCTACGCCAGCGCAACAACATTCGCGATATGCGGCGCACTCTGGAGCGAATCCGCGACGTCGTAGAAGGCCCAGCAGAGTCCTAGTCGATCTGGTCCGGGTCGGCCAGCGGCAGCAGCAGGAACGACGGGGTGGGACCGCCCTGATACACCTGGTAGAGACGGCGAGTGGACGCCGTCGGTACCAGGTGCGGGAAATCGTAGGTGGTCAACGTCAGTCGCAACCGGTGCCCCGGCGCGAGCAGCGCCGCGGTCGGGAAGATCTCGATGTCGTAGGCGGTCAGCTCCCCCGGTTCCACCGGCCGCACCGCCGACCGGGTGCTGATGTGGTGCGGGCGCAGCACGGTGCCATCCGGCAGGTACCAGGTACGGTCCGGGTCCAAGTCGCGGTGCGAGCCGAGTAGGGCGCCCAGGGTCAGCGGGCGACTGCCCCCCTCGGGTGCAACATCGTCGAGGTGGGCGACCCAGAGTGTCTCGGTGGTGTCGGCGCTCGCCTGCACGCGCAGCGTGATCGGTCCGGCGATCAGTGTCGGCGAGTCGAACGCCTCGGTCGTGTAGGTCAGGGCTCCCCGTTGCACCCGGCGGTTGTCCTGGTCGTGTCGGGTACGGCCGCCGGCGGCAGCGGTGGCGAAACTGTTCAGCCCCAACGACCACTGTTCGAGACTGCGCCCGGACACCGGACCGTGCGAGCGGTACGGCAACGCGGCCAGGCTCTGCTCCCCCGGGGCCTCGACAGTCAACCGACCGGCCTGCGACAGGTACAGCCGGGTCGGTGTCGCCTCGGGAATCGGGTACTCGCGGGTGTGATACCAGCGGCGGTCGCCGATCGCTTGAAAGGTGAACGGTGGACCCGAAATCTCCGCCGCGGCATCATCTTTCAGCCAGTAGTCGAACCAGCGCAGCTGCAGATCCAGCAGGTGCAGACCGTCGTAGTCCGAGACGTGGTACCAGGGTCCCATCATCAGTTTGATTCGGTCGGTCACGGGTTGTCCGGGCTGCATCGGCGCATTCGCGGGACGGCCGGTGTATGCGTTTTGCAGCGCCGCGTAGTTCAGCGGTGCGCCACGCTGGAAGGCGTCGTGCCAGCCGCCGGTGAGGAAGACCGCCACGTTGTTGGCGGCGATTTCGGGCAGCACCAAGTCGGGCCGCATGGTGTCCCAGAATGGGCCGTCGTAGGCGGCGTCACCGCCGTTGCGTGCCTCGGCGATCAACGGCCCGAAATAGCCGCGCTGGTCTTTGCCGCGCTGGCGCACCGCGGCCAGGCCGCCGGCGCGGGGCCGCGAGTGACTGCCGGGAGTGAAGAATTCCATCGCCGGGTTGATCACGTTGAGCAGCGTGTACACCGAGCCGTAGGCGCTTATCGTCCGCAGGTGCGACACCCCACCCATGGCGGCGGCATCCCGGTAGAAGTCGTTGGCGGCCATCACCGGGAAGATCGCCTTGAGTGGCGAGTCCGGGCCGACCGCCGCCGCGGTGAACAACTGATTGATCGCCAGGTAGGAGATACCGAACATGCCGACTCGGCCATTGGAGTTGGGCAGCGTGGCTGCCCACGTGACCAGCTCGACACCGTCGCGCGTCTGGTCTGGGCCGAACATCTCGAACGAGCCACCGGACGCCCCGGTGCCACGGACGTCGACCATGACCTCGATGTAGCCCCGCCGAATCAGATGCGGTGACGGACCGCCGCCCAGCTGTGCCGCCGGCGGCGGCGCCAACTTGCCGTAGGGGGTCACCGACAACAGCACCGGGAACGGGCCGTCGGCGGGGGCGCCGGTCTCCGGGACGGTCGGATAGTGGATGTTGGCGCGCAGCACGACGCCGTCGCTCATCTGCACAGCGACATTGCGCCGTATCCCCACGCCGAAGCGTGCGGGCGGCGCGGTCCACTCGGGATTCAACGGCGACGGGTTGCTCTGGCGGGCGCGCCGGGCGCCGAACTTCCGCACCGCGACGCCGGCGGCCCCTGCCGCAGCGGCCGCCGTCAACACCAATCCGACTTTTCGCGTCATCCGAAGATCCGCCATGCCCACCTCCGCACCAGACTCTAAACTCCCCACCCGTTGGGCTCCCGGCAGCTGTCCGCGCGGGCGTATATTCCGGCCGGTGATGTGCTGCGCCCGAGTGCCCCGACGTGCTCTACGAGCACTCAGAGACGTGGAACTGGGCCACCGGGGAGACCGCGCTGCCGCCGACCTGGCTGGAAGACCTTGCCTAGGCCGACATGTCGTGGATATTCGACGCTACCGGCCTGGTCTGATTCCGGATCAAGCCCTGCTGGGCAGGGTCAGCGCGCAGGCCTGCCCGATGTCCAGGGTGCGCAGCAGCCGCCCCATGCCCAGCCAGAGTGCACACGACAGCGCGAGGTCGGCCAGCAGTTCGTCACTGAGGTGCTCGGCGCACCGCGACCAGAAGTCCTCGTCGTCGCGCAGGCCGGTGTGGTCGGTGGCAAAGCGGTGGGCGAATTCGGCCGCGAGCCGTTCCTGGGGGCTGTATCCCGGCCAGGTCCGCCATTCCGCCGCATGCCCATAGAGGTCCCCGCCGACCCCGGCCGCCGGGCCGTCGGCGTCGCGGGTGTTGGCACACACCGTGCACTCGTTGTCGAAGGCGATCACCATGCGGGCCAGCTCCCGGGTGCGCATCGGCAACCGGCCGTTGTTGTACACCGCTGAACTGAATCCGCCGATTCCCGCTGCCAGGTCGGGCGATTTGACCATCCAGCCCATTACGTCATCTGCGGCGAAATCCCCGATTCGGCTCATAGCCGTCAATCTAGTGGGCTTTGTCCTCAGGCGTGGCCAGTGCTGGTGAACTCCGCGGACTCCCCCGCATCATCGGGATCGATGACGGCCCGGCGCGCGATCCGCTCCAGCGCGGCTGAAACCTCGGCACGATCCGGGCGGCCCTCGAATCCCGGCGAACGAGCCAGCTTGTCGACCACCCAACTCTGCACCAGTGAGGATACGAACCCGACCTGGCGCAGACCGGCCCGGGTGAGACCGAGGTGATCGCCGTCGCGCAGCACATAACCCTGCGCCACCAGCTGATCGACGGTGGGTTCGAGGATCTCGTAGGGCACCCGTAGGCGCTTGCCGATGTCACTGAGCCGCGCCGTCCGAAACACCTGCGTGTACCGGTAGATCCGCAGCACCGTCCACAAACCGGCGACGTCGAGCTGGCAGTCCGGCCGCAGCGCGATGGAGCGCAGCCGCATCCCGGGTTCGTTTTTGCGCAACAGTCGCCCGATCGCGTTCTCCAGCAGATCGTCCGACGAGGCGGTGGTGGGCATGCCGAACCCGTCCCCGAGGTCGACCGCGCTGTCGCGCAGCTCCTTGAGCGGCACCTCGCGCAGGAACAGTGCCAGCACGAACCCGAGCAGCGCCACCGGCGCCGCCCACAGGAAAACTTGGCCGAGTGAGTCCGCGTAGGCCTGCACGATCGGCTCCGCCTGCTGCGGTGCGAGCCGGTGCAGCGCCTCGGGCGAGGCGGCCGCGTCGGCCGCCACTCCGGCGGCGCTCAGGGCAGAACCCAGCCGGCGGCCCAAGAAGTTCACGAACAGCGACCCGAACACGGCGGCGCCGAACGAACTGCCGATGGTTCGGAAGAATGTCACCCCGGAGGTGGCGACCCCGAGGTCGGCGAAGCTCGACGTGTTCTGCACGACGAGCACCAGGACCTGCATCGACAACCCGATACCCGCACCGAGAATGACCAGGTAGAGCGACTGCAGCAGCGCCGGGGTGCTGGCGTCCATCTGCGACATCAGCGCGAATGCGATCGTCATCAGCGCGGTGCCGACCACCGGAAAGATCTTGTAGCGGCCGGTACGTCCCACAAGGGCGCCGCTGCCGGTGGAGGTCAGCAGCATGCCCACCACCATCGGCAGGGTGCGCAGGCCCGAGGTGGTCGCCGAGACACCGTCGACGTACTGCATGAAGGTGGGCAGGAAGGTGAGCGCGCCCAGCATCGCGAAGCCCACCACAAATGCCAGCACGCAGCACACCGCGAAGACCGGGTCGGCGAAGAGCCGAGCCGGCAGGATGGGCGCGGCGGCACGGCTCTCCACCAGGGCGAACAGCGCCAGCGCCACCACCGACCCGGCGAACAATCCGATGATCACCGGCGATCCCCAGGCGTAGCGATTGCCGCCCCAGCTGGTGGCCAGCGTCAATCCGGTGGCGCCCCACCCGACCAGCACGATCCCGGCGTAGTCGATGACAGGCTTGGTTCGGCCCGCCAAAGCCGGGATCGCGACGCCGGCCACGGCCAGTACCACCACTGAGATCGGAACGTTGATCCAGAACGCCCAGCGCCAGGTCAGGTAGTCGGTGACATACCCGCCCAACAGTGGACCGATCACGGTGGTGACCCCGAAAACCGCGCCCAGCATGCCCTGGTAGCGGCCCCGGTCACGCAGTGGAATCACTTCGCCGATCAGCGCAGCGGCGGTCACGGTGATCGCGCCCCCGCCGATACCCTGCAGCGCCCGGGCGCCGACCAGCATTTCCATCGACGCGGACAACCCGCACAGCACCGACCCGGTCACGAAGCAGACCACCGCGGCTTGGAACACCCGCTTGCGGCCGAACAGGTCGCCGAGCTTGCCCGCCAGAATGGTCGCGATCGTGGACGTCAGCAGGTAGCTGGTGACGACCCACGACTGATGCCCTGCGTTGCCCAGATCCGAGACGATCGTCGGCAAGGCGGTTGCCACGATGGTCTGGTCGAGCGCGGCCATCAGCAGGCCGAACACGATCGCGCAGAAGATCAGGTTGCGACGGTGCGGGCTGACCGGCGCTGGTCGCGCATCGTCGGCGACCGGCGTCGATACGGTCATACTCCGGCTGCGTCGATCACGACGGTGGGCGGGAGACGCACTGCGCCGAGTACAGCGCCTCGCCGAGCTTGTCCATCAACTCCAGTTGGGTTTCCAGGTGATCGATGTGGGATTCCTCGTCGGCGAGGATGGTTTCAAGTATCTGAGCGGTGGTGCTGTCTTGCTTCTCACGGCACATCACGATCCCGGGCCGCAACCGGTTGAGCACATCGATCTCCAGCGCCAGGTCGCTCTCGAATTGTTCGCGCAGGGTCTGCCCGATGCGCAGGGACCCGATGCGCTGATAGTTCGGCAGGCCGCCGAGCACCAGAATCCGGTCGGTGACCGTCTCGGCGTGGCGCATCTCCTCCATCGACTCTTCGCGGGTGTGGCCGGCCAGCTCGGTGAAACCCCAGTTGTCCTGCATCTTCGCGTGCAAGAAGTACTGGTTGATCGCGGTCAGCTCGCTGGTCAGCTGCTCGTTGAGAAGTTTGAGAACCTCGGGGTCGCCTTGCATGATCTCTCCTCTGATGTGAAGAACCTCGCATGCCGGCCGCGACGGACGGAGCTTGAATCATCGCCGTAACGCGCCAGATTCAAATCTAGTGCAGGCCAGGGCCCGCCGGAGGGTGTTTACCCGCGTCTCGGCGCGTCGAATCGCCGCACCGCTATGGGGTCTTCGGGCGAGTGTGAGATCGCCGTACATCTCCGGACCCGCGCAAGGTGCGCCTTACTTAGGTTAGACTCTACTAATATGAGACTCGTTTCGCCCGGCAATCGTGTCGGTATTTCGGGCAGCGACCTCTCGCAGCACAACGATCCGCATTCGTTGGTGCTGGCGCTGGACTATCGGGTCGACGACGTGGACCGGACCTGGTCGCTGATCCAGCAGGACCATTCCCCGCTGCTCGACCTGGGCGCCCGCCATGCGGTGCTCTACACCTCGGAGTTCGAACCGGACCGCGTGCTGGTCACGATCGGCCTGCGACACCGAGTCTCGGTCAAGGAGTTGTTGCGCTCCCCCGCGGTATTCGCCTGGTTCGACCGCTCCGGGGTCAACGATCTGCCCGCGATCTTCGCCGGCGAGGTCACCGAGAAGATCAACCTGATCCCCCCAGGTGACAAGCCGGACGGTTCAGCGAGGCTCGACGGAGGAGAGCGGAAGCTGGGACCGCCGCATGGGCGCGACGGTTCGGAGGTGATCGTCGGCGCGGTTGCCACCATCGCCGACCCCGCCGACCTGATGGCCAAGGTGCATGCCGGGTTGGACCGGTTCGCCGGCGCGGGAGTGCGCAAAGTGTGGGTGTATCAGGCAGTCGACGACAGGCATGAGGTGATGACGCTGCTGGAAATCGACAGTGCAGCAAGTGCACAGCGATGGATCGACCACCCGGACAGCGCCGCGGAATGGATGTCCGGCATCGGAACCGGTGGCTACCCCCGGCCGTTCGTCGGGAAATTCGCCACCTCGATCGATCTGATGGCACCCGTGGGCGACGGTCGGTAGGGGTAACGCATGTACGTATGCCTGTGTGTCGGAGCCACCAATCAGATGGTGTCCGATGCCGTCGCCGCCGGGGCCTCGACATCGAAAGAGGTTGCGGCAATGTGCGGCGCGGGTGGCGACTGCGGCCGGTGCCGCTGCACCGTTCGCGGCATTATCGAAGCCACCCTGGCCGCGACGCCCACCGCGGCCGACGACGGGGCGCTGCGGCGCCTCGCGCTGGACATCAGCCCCGTCGGATCACACTGATTCGCCGCTGCGCCGACCGGTGAATTCGGCCAGCGCATCGGCGTTGGCCTGACCACCCAAGAGTTCGGCGAAGAACGCGTTCTCCCGCTCAACCGCAGCCAGCGTCTGCGCCCGAGTCGGCTCGACCATCGCGCTCTTGACTGCCATCAGACTTGAAATCGGTCGGGAAGCAAGCACTTCCGCATGCCGACGGGCCTCGGCCAGGAGTCCGTCGGGCTCGCAGACCGCGAAGACCAAGCCCATCCGCAGCGCCTCGTCGGCGGTAATCCACTCCGAGGACATCAATAGCCAGGCCGCGTTCTGCCGTCCCATCAACTGCGGAAGCAGGTAGGACGAGGCCGCCTCCGGGGCCACCCCCAGGCTGGTGAACGGGCACTTCAACCTGGCCGTCGATGACATGAACGCCAGGTCGGCGAAGCCCAGGATCGTCGTTCCGATCCCCAGGCCCAGTCCGTTGACCGCGCAGATCAGCGGTTTGGGGAAGCTTCCGAGCGCGGAGATGAGACCGCGGAAGCCGTGCTTACCGGGCACGAAGTCCGGGTCGGTCACCATGGCCTGCATCTCGGCCAGGTCGGTGCCGGCGCTGAACGCCCGACCCGCCCCGGTGATCAGCACCACCGCGACCTCGGGGTCGTCGGCCGCGGCAAGCAACGCCTCGGCGGTGGCGTCGTAAAGTGCCTCGTTGAACGCGTTGAGCGCCTCGGGGCGATTCAGCGTGCACGTCCGAACCCGGTTCTCGTCTTCGATCGTCAAGATCACCAGTGCAGCCTAAACGGCGTCCCCTCCGACCAGCTCGACCCGGTGACCCGCGGCGACGACGTGGCCGATGATGCCCGCCAACCGCCGATAGGACTCATCGCGTCCACTGGAGCTGCGAAACACCAGCCCGATTCGCCGGCCGGGCGCCGGCGGCGCAAAGGAAGCCAGTGCCAGGCCGTTGCGCTCGGCCTCGACCGCCACCGCGGTCTGCGGGATCAACGTCACCCCCAACCCACCGTTGACGCACTGGACCGCGGTGGCCAGCGATGCGGCGCGGGTGGTGGCCAGCTCGGCCCGCACGCCCGCGTTGCGGCAGATCTCCAGGGTCTGGTCCCGCAGGCAGTGACCCTCGTCGAGCAGCAGTAGCGGCAGGTCCGCCAGCGCGGTCGGCGGCACCCGGCGCTTGCCGGCCAGCACGTGGCCGGGAGGCAGCGCCAACACGAAATCCTCGTCGTAGATGGGTATTTCGGTCAGTCCGGCCACCTCAACCGGCAGCGCCAGCACGGCCGCGTCGACCGCGCCCTCACGCAGACCAGTGAGCAGCCGTTCGGTCTGGTCTTCGATCACTCGCAGGCGCAGGTCCGGCAGTTGTTCGGACAATCCGGCCAGCACGGCGGGCAGCACATACGGCGCCACCGTCGGGATCAGGCCGAGCCGCATGGCACCCTGCAGCGGGTCGGCCACCCCGGCGGGCGCCGGCGGCGAAGGGCCGCCGCGCGCCCCCTACCCCGCCGCGGAGGGGGGGGAACGCCGGGCCCCCCCCGGCCCTGAGAGCCCCCCCCGG
>CAXYUC010000154.1:0-10291 GCA_964292075.1 uncultured Mycolicibacter sp. | reverse complement strand
CCGCGCGGGCACACCGTCTTCGCCGAAGGCGAGCCCGGCGACCGCCTGTACATCATCATTTCCGGCAAGGTGAAGATCGGCCGCCGTTCACCGGACGGCCGCGAGAACCTGCTGACCATCATGGGTCCGTCGGACATGTTCGGTGAGCTGTCGATCTTCGACCCGGGGCCCCGCACCTCGAGCGCCACCACCATCACCGAGGTGCGTGCGGTGTCGATGGACCGCGATGCGTTGCGCGCGTGGATCGCCGACCGTCCTGAGATCGCCGAGCAGTTGCTGCGGGTGCTCGCGCGTCGTCTGCGCCGCACCAACAACAACCTGGCCGACCTGATCTTCACCGACGTTCCCGGCCGGGTCGCGGAGCAGCTGCTGCAGCTGGCGCAACGGTTCGGCACCCAGGAAGGCGGGGCCCTGCGGGTCACCCACGACCTGACTCAGGAAGAGATCGCCCAGCTGGTCGGGGCCTCGCGGGAGACGGTGAACAAGGCGCTGGCCGACTTCGCCCACCGCGGCTGGATCCGGCTCGAGGGCAAGAGCGTGCTGATCTCCGACTCCGAGCGGCTGGCCCGCCGAGCGCGGTAGCCCACGCCGAGCAGACACAAAATCGCACGTGCGAAGCCTTCGCAGTGCGATTTTGTGTCTGCTCGCTGTGTCTAGGTAGCCCGCAGATAGTTCAGCTGGGCCTGGACCGACCATTCGGCGGCGCCCCAGAGCTCTTCGTCGACGTCGGTGTAGACGTGTTCGACGACCTGACGGGCGGTGGCGTCCTCACCCAGTGCGGCCAGCGCCGAACGCACCTGTTCAAGCCGCTGTTCGTGATGTTCCAGGTAGCCACTGGCCACCGCCTCGATGTTGGCCAGCTCCGGTCCGTGCCCGGGCAGCACCGTACGCCCACCCAGCCCGCGCAGCCGCCGCAGCGAGTCCAGGTAGCACGTCAGGTCGCCGTCCTCGGAGTCGATGACGGTAGTGCCGCGACCCAGCACGGTGTCAGCGGTCAGGACGGCGTCGTCCAGCACGAACGACAGCGAGTCAGCGGTGTGCCCCGGAGTGGCAAACACGGAGATCCGCAGCCCGGCCGCGTCGATCACCTGGCCGTCGGCCAGACCGCCACCGAGCCGGCGCTGAAATCCGCTACCCGCGGAGTACACCGGTGCCCCAACGGCGTCTACCAGCTTGTCGATGCCCTCGGTGTGATCGAAGTGCCGGTGACTGATCAGCACCAGGGCGATCTTGCCGACCTCGGCGAGCCGGCCGATGTGCTCCTCGTCGTCGGGCCCCGGGTCGACGATCACCACCTCGTCGCTGCCGGGGGCACGCAGCACCCAGGTATTGGTGCCCTCCAGGGTCATCAGCCCGGGATTGTCGGCCAGCAGCACGGACGCGGTCTCGGTGACCGGCCGCAGCCGGCCGTACGCGGGATGACTGGCCGACACCGCTGACTACTCCGCCGCGGCCTTCAGCTCGACGATCAGCTCGACCTCCACCGGGGCATCCAGCGGCAGCTCGGAGACCCCGACCGCGGAGCGCGCGTGTTTGCCGGCATCGCCGAACACCTCACCCAACAGCTCGGAGGCGCCGTTGACCACGGCGGGCTGCCCGTTGAAATTCGGCGCCGACGCGACGAACCCGACCACCTTGACCACCCGGGCCACGGCGTCGAGGCCAACCAGGGCATCCACGGCGGCCAGCGCGTTGAGAGCGCAGATCCGGGCCAGCGCATGGCCCTCCTCCGGGCTGACCTGCGCGCCCAGCTTGCCGATGTGCGGCAATTCGCCAGCCTTCATCGGCAGCTGACCGGAGGTGGAGACGAGGTTGCCGGTGCGCACCCCGGGCACGTAGGCCGCCAGCGGTGCCACGACGTCGGGCAGCTCGATCCCGAGTTCGGTCAGCCGGGCCAGCCAGCTCATTGCGGGCGCTTCAGGAAGGCGATGAGCTGCTCACCGGACGGGCCCGGCAGCACCGTGACCAGCTCCCAGCCGTCTTCGCCCCACTGGTCGAGAATCTGCTTGGTGGCGTGCGTGATCAAGGGGACGGTGGCGTACTCCCAAACCGTGCGTTGACTCATGGCAGCGAGCTTATCGCTAGGACGCCCAAGCACTTGGTTAGCATGCAGTGGTGACAGCCACATCCAGCAGCGAGCCTGCACTCGGCTGGCCTTCGCGATTGACGAAGGCCCGGCTGCATTTTGTGACCGGCAAGGGCGGTACCGGCAAAACGACGGTGGCCGCCGCCCTGGCATTGTCACTCGCGGCCGGCGGACGCCGGGTCCTGCTGGTGGAAGTCGAAGAGCGCCAAGGTATTGCGCAACTCTTCGACGTTCCGCCACTACCGATTGCTCCACTCAAGGTCGCGACCGCCGAAGACGGCGGGCAGGTCGATGCGCTGGCGATGGACATCGAGGCCGCCTTCTTGGAATACCTCGACCTGTTCTACAACCTGGGGATCGCCGGTCGGGCGATGCGACGCGTCGGGGCGGTCGAGTTCGCCACCACCATCGCGCCCGGCCTGCGCGACGTCATCCTCACC
This sequence comes from uncultured Mycolicibacter sp., assembly GCA_964292075.1. GTDB lineage: Bacteria > Actinomycetota > Actinomycetes > Mycobacteriales > Mycobacteriaceae > Mycobacterium. The sequence continues at coordinate 7,765 of CAXYUC010000154.1, read as the reverse complement.
GGCAAGATCAAGTACCACGTGATCCAGACCGACAAGAACAACAAGCCGATCTACGACGCCGTCGTGGTGGATGCTCCACCGACCGGCCGGATCTCCCGGTTCCTCGATGTCACCAAGGCGGTATCGCAACTGGCCAAGGGTGGCCCGGTGCACTCGCAGGCCGACGGCGTGGTGAAGCTGCTGCACTCCGATCAGACAGCCATCCATTTGGTGACGCTGCTGGAAGCCCTGCCGATGCAGGAGACCCTGGAGGCCATCGACGAGCTGCGGGCGCTGGACCTGCCGATCGGCAGCGTGATCGTCAACCGCGACATCCCTGCGCACCTGGATCCCGCCGACCTGGCCAAGGCCGCCGAGGGCGTCGTCGACGCCGACGCGGTCCGGGCCGGACTGGCCGCGGCGGGGATCACGCTGCGCGACGACGACTTCGCCGGCCTGCTGACCGAAACCATCCAGCACGCCACCCGCATCGCCGCCCGGACGGAAACAGCCGAGCAGTTGGAGCAGTTGGACGTGCCGCGCCTGCATCTGCCGACGATCACCGACGGGGTCGACCTCGGCAGCCTCTATGAACTCTCCGAAATTCTCGGCCAACAGGGGGTTCGATGACACCCGATACGACCGGTAAGCCGCTGGCGCTGGACTTGGCGGCGATCCTGGCCGACACCTCCAACCGCGTGGTGGTGTGTTGCGGCGCCGGCGGTGTCGGCAAGACCACCACCGCCGCGTCGATGGCGCTGCGGGCCGCCGAATACGGCCGCACCGTAGTGGTACTGACCATCGACCCGGCCCGTCGGCTGGCACAGGCGCTGGGCATCGACGACCTGGGCAATCACCCGCAGCGGGTGCCGCTGCCTGCGGAGGTGCCGGGTCAGCTGCACGCCATGATGCTCGACATGCGCCGCACCTTCGACGAGATGGTGACGCAGTACTCCGGGCCGGAGCGAGCCGAGGCGATCCTGGGCAACCAGTTCTACCAAACGGTCGCCACCTCGCTCTCCGGCACGCAGGAGTACATGGCGATGGAGAAGCTGGGCCAGTTGCTTGCCGAGGACCGCTGGGACCTGGTGGTCGTCGACACCCCACCGTCGCGCAACGCCCTGGACTTCCTGGACGCACCGAAGCGGCTGGGCAGCTTCATGGACAGCCGGCTGTGGAAGTTGCTGCTGGGCCCCGGCCGGGGCATCGGCAAACTGGTCGCCGGCGCGCTCGGCCTGGCGATGAAAGCCCTGTCGACGGTGCTGGGTTCGCAAATGCTTTCCGATGCAGCGAATTTCGTGCAGTCCCTCGATGCCACTTTCGGCGGCTTCCGGGAGAAGGCGGACCGCACCTACGACCTGCTCAAGCGCCGGGGCACCCAGTTCGTGGTGGTGTCAGCGGCCGAGCCCGACGCGTTGCGGGAAGCATCGTTCTTCGTCGACCGACTCTCCACTGAGCACATGCCACTGGCGGGGCTGATTCTCAACCGCACCCATCCGATGTTGTGCGACCTGGCCATCGAGCGGGCTATCGACGCGATCGAGACCCTGCAGGAGCCCGAGATCAGCGCGTCGCTGCCCGAGGGGACAAAAGCACTCACTACTGCGGCACTCCAGATTCACGCCGAACGCGGCGCTACCGCCAAGCGTGAAATCCGACTGTTGTCGCGGTTCACCCGGGCCAACCCGCGAGTTCCTATCGTGGGGGTGCCGTCACTGCCGTTCGACGTCTCCGATTTGGAGGCTCTCGGCGCGATCGCCGACCAGCTGACGGCAAAGAAAGAGAAGTAGAAGCGAAGAGGGACTCAGCCCGGCGTCAGCCGGCGTCACGCTGCTTGCGCTGGGCGGCGAAGTACTCGCGCCAGGAGGTCACTTCGGGGTGCTGCTTGAGCAGTGCCCGGCGTTGCCGCTCGGTCATGCCGCCCCACACACCGAACTCGACCCGGTTGTCGAGGGCGTCGGCCAGGCATTGCAGCACCACCGGGCAGTGCCGGCAGATCACGGCCGCTTTGCGTTGCGCCGCACCGCGTACGAAGAGTTCGTCGGGATCCGCGCCTCTACATACGGCCTGCGAAACCCAGGCGATTCGGCCCTCGTCCTGCACGCCGCGCAAAACGGTTCGGGGGGATGCTGATGTCGTTGGGATGCTGGTGTTGTGAACCGCTGTCACTGCAACAGACACTGACGATCCTCCGTCCCGGCCGCCCCGGCAGCCACCTATTCAACATCAACGCCGACCCAATCTTTGCGATCTACGCCACATCGCGTCATCAGTGTTACCTGAATCGCACTTGATGTCCAAGTTAGGTGGTCAGGTGGCATCTGCGCAACAGGTTGACCGGCACTTTTTTGGGACAACCGTGCCGTCCGATCATGATCTGCGCCGCGATCAGCGGCGAAGCGCAGCCTGAACCCGGCGGTTCAGCGAGTCTCGACGAAGGAGAGGCGAAGCTGGAACCGCCGCATGAACCCGGCATTTTTTGACGTCTGCGTCAGTTAATGGGACGAGGGTTGCAGCGCCGTTCGGGGTCTTCGGCGAGCACCGTCTTGCACCAGGGATGGGCTGATGGCGGTGGCCCGTCCCCCGCAAGCGGGTGGGCCCACACCGTAGGTAGGGGAGTGCCCCCATCGCCCGGCTCCGCCGCGCTTGCGGCCACCGCTAGTGTGTTAGCCATGTCGGAGCGCCCCCCGACCGGCCCTACTGTGCTCAAACTGGCCGGGTGTTGTCTGCTCGCCGCCGTCTTACTCGCGGCGCTGCTGTTTCCCGTCGCCGGCGGTGTCGGCCTGATGTCCAACCGCGCCTCCGACGTGGTGGCCAACGGGTCGGCCCAGCTGGTCAGCGGTGACGTGCCCGCGGTGTCGACGATGGTCGATGCCAAGGGCAACACGATCGCGTGGTTGTACTCGCAGCGCCGGTTCGAGGTGCCCAGCGACAAGATCGCCGACACGATGAAGCTGGCCATCGTCTCGATCGAGGACAAGCGGTTCGCCGAACACAGCGGGGTGGACTGGAAGGGGACGCTGACCGGGCTGGCCGGCTACGCCTCCGGGGACATCGACACCCGCGGCGGTTCGACGCTGGAGCAGCAGTACATCAAGAACTACCAACTGTTGGTGCTGGCTCAGACCGACGCGGAGAAGCGCGCCGCGATCGAGACCACCCCGGCGCGCAAGCTCCGCGAGATCCGGATGGCGCTCACGCTGGACCGGACCTTCACCAAGCCGCAGATCCTGACCCGCTACCTGAACCTGGTGTCGTTCGGGAACAACTCGTTCGGCGTCCAGGACGCCGCACAGACCTACTTCGGTGTGAACGCCGAGGACCTGAACTGGCAGCAGGCGGCCCTGCTGGCCGGAATGGTGCAGTCGACCAGCGCGCTGAACCCCTACACCAACCCCGAAGGTGCGCTGTCCCGGCGAAACCTGGTGCTGGACACCATGATCGAGAACCTGCCCGGCGAGGCCGACGCACTGCGAGCGGCCAAGGCGGAGCCACTGGGCATCCTGCCGCAGCCCAACGAGCTGCCGCGGGGCTGCATCGCGGCAGGCGATCGGGCCTTCTTCTGCGACTACGTGCAGGAGTATCTGACCAGGGCAGGGATCAGCAAAGAACAGGTGGCCCGCGGTGGCTACGTCATCCACACCACGCTGGACCCCGACGTGCAGGCCCCGATCAAAGAGGCGATCGACAACTTCGCCAACCCCAACGTGCAGGGCATCGCCAGCGTGATGAGCGTGATCAAGCCCGGCAGTGACGCACACCCGGTGCTGGCGATGGCCAGCAACCGCACCTACGGGCTCAACGCCGACCTCGGCGAAACCATGCGGCCGCAACCGTTCTCATTGGTCGGAGACGGCGCCGGGTCCATCTTCAAGACATTCACCGTGGCCGCGGCGCTGGAGATGGGCATGGGTATCAGCGCGGAACTCGAAGTGCCCGGCCGGTTCCAGACCAAGGGCATGGGCAGCGGCGGCGCCAAGGGCTGCCCCAAGGAGACCTGGTGCGTGGTCAACGTCGCCCCCTACCGGTCACCGATGAACGTCTCCACCGCGCTGGCGACTTCGCCCAACACCGCGTTCGCGAAGCTGATCTCCCAGGTCGGGGTCGGCCGCACCGTGGACATGGCGATCAAGCTGGGCTTGCGTTCCTACGCCGATCCGGGCACCGCCCGCGACTATGACCCGGACAGCAACGAGAGCCTGGCCGACTTCGTCAAACGGCAGAACCTGGGCTCGTTCACCCTGGGCCCGATCGAGGTCAACGCGCTGGAGCTGTCCAACGTTGCCGCCACCTTGGCCTCCGGTGGGGTCTGGTGCCCGCCGAACCCGATCGACAAGGTCTTCGACCGCAACGGCAACGAGGTGGCCGTCACCACCGAGACCTGTGAGCGAGTGGTTCCCGAAGGGCTCGCGAACACCATGGCCAACGCCTTGAGCAAGGACAGCCAAGGCGGCGGCACCGCGGCGCCGGCCGCCGGTTCGGTGGGCTGGGATCTGCCGATGGCGGGCAAGACCGGCACCACCGAGGCGCACCGCTCGTCGGGCTTTCTGGGCTTCACCAACCGCTACGCTGCAGCCAACTACATCTTCGACGACTCCAGCTCGCCGTCGGACCTGTGCTCGTTCCCGCTACGGCACTGCGGGGACGGCGACCTCTACGGCGGCAATGAGCCGGCCCGCACCTGGTTCGCGGCGATGAAACCGATCGCCACCGAGTTCGGCGACGTCATCATGCCGCCGACCGAGCCACGGTACGTCGACGGCGGCCCCAACTCACGGGTGCCCAGCGTCACCGGCCTGGACGTGGACGCCGCCCGGGCGCGCCTGAAGGAAGTCGGGTTCCAGGTCGCCGACCAACCGAACTGGGTCAACAGCAGCGCCCGTTCCGGGGCGGTCGTCGGTACGTCACCCAATGGTCAGACCATTCCCGGTTCGATCGTCACCATCGAGGTCAGCAACGGCATCCCGCCGCCACCGCCACCGCCGCCGGACGGTCTGCCGCCACTCGGGCCGGTGGGTTCGACGGTGGTGGAGATTCCGGGGTTGCCGCCGATCACCATTCCGCTGCTGCCGCCCCCTGCGCCGCCGCCGTAACCGCGGTAGCTTCGTCGGGGCGCAGTAGTCTGAACGCCATGGCTCCTTCACCTGCCCTGACCCGATCCGTCGTCGCCGCTTCGGCGGCGCTCGGGCCGGCGGCGCTCGCTATCGGCTACGGCGCGATCATCGAACGCAACGCGTTCGTGGTGCGCGAGGCGACGATGCCGGTGCTGGCCCCCGGCTCCACACCGCTGCGGGTGCTGCACATCAGCGATATCCATATGCGCCCCGGGCAGCACCGCAAGCAGGCCTGGCTGCGCGAGCTGGTGCGCCTGGAGCCCGACCTGGTGGTCAACACCGGCGACAACCTCGCGCATCCGAAGGCGGTGCCGGCGGTGGTGCAGGCCCTGGGCGATCTGCTGTCGGTGCCGGGAGTGTTCGTGTTCGGCAGCAACGACTACTTCGGGCCGCGGCTGAAGAATCCGGCGAAGTACCTGACCAAGCCGACGCATCGCATCCACGGCGTCCCGCTGCCCTGGCAGGACCTGCGCGCGGCGTTCACCGAGCGGGGCTGGCTGGATCTGACCCACAACCGCCGCGAATTCGACGTGGCCGGCCATCGGATCGCCGCGGCCGGCGTCGACGACCCGCACATCGAGCGGGACCGCTACGACACCATCGCCGGTCCGGCCGACCTGACCTCCGATCTGCGCCTGGGGCTGACCCATTCGCCGGAGCCGCGCGTGCTGGACCGGTTCGCCGGCGACGGCTACCAGCTGGTGATGGCCGGCCACACCCACGGCGGCCAGCTCTGCGTGCCGTTCTACGGCGCACTGGTGACCAACTGCGGGCTGGATCGCTCCCGGGTCAAGGGGCCCTCGCAGTGGGGTGCGCACATGCGCCTGCACGTCTCGGCGGGGATCGGCACCTCGCCGTTCGCGCCGGTGCGGTTTGCCTGCCGTCCCGAGGCCAGTCTGCTGACCCTGGTGGCGGCGCCGACCGGCGGTGACGACTCGCAGCTCAGCCGCGGCTCGATCCAGCCCTCCGTGTCGGCCCGTTGACCCCACGGATCGCCGACCACGGGCATCCACGCCGCTGGGCCGACAACGCGATCCGGCTGATCGAAGCCGACACGCGGCGCAGCGCCGACACCCATCTGCTGCGTTACCCGCTGCCCTCGGCGTGGGCCGCCGAGGCCGACGTGGCGCTGTACCTCAAAGACGAGACCACCCACATCACCGGCAGCCTCAAGCACCGGCTGGCCCGCTCACTGTTCCTCTACGGGCTGTGCAACGGCTGGATCGCAGAGGGCACCACGCTGGTCGAGGCGTCGTCGGGCTCCACCGCGGTCTCTGAGGCCTATTTCGCGGCCCTGCTGGGCCTGCCGTTCGTCGCGGTGATGCCGTCGTCGACCAGTGCGTCAAAAGTGGCGCTGATCGAGGCGCAGGGCGGGCGCTGTCATTTCGTGGCGCATTCGGCCGACGTTTACGCCGAAGCGGAGCGGATCGCCGCCGAAACCGGCGGGCACTACCTGGACCAATTCACCAACGCCGAGCGGGCCACCGACTGGCGCGGCAACAACAACATCGCCGAGTCGATGTTCTCCCAGATGCGCGACGAGGCCCATCCGATCCCGGATTGGATCGTGGTGGGCGCCGGTACCGGCGGCACCAGCGCGACGATCGGCCGCTACCTCCGGTACCGCCGGCACGCGACCCGGTTGTGCGTGGTCGACCCCGAGAATTCGGCCTTCTACCCGGCCTACTCGCAGTGCCGGTATGACCTGGTGATCGAGGAATCGTCGCGGATCGAAGGCATCGGCCGGCCGCGGGTGGAACCGTCGTTCCTGCCCGACGTGGTGGACCGGATGGTCACGGTGCCCGATGCCGCCTCGGTGGGCGCTGCGCGGCACGTCCGCGCGGTGTTGGGCCGTCGGGTGGGCGCCTCGACCGGCACCAAAGTCTGGGGGGGGGTTGGGGTACTGGGCGAGATGGTCGCCGACGGGCGCAACGGATCGGTAGTCACCGTGCTGGCCGACAGCGGTGATCGCTACGCCGACACCTACTACAACGACGACTGGCTGGCGCAGCACGGGCTCGACCCGACGGGCGCAGCCGCAGTCTTGGCCGAGTTCGAGAGGTCCTGCCGGTTCGCGTTCGCCTGAGCCCGCTCGTCGGCTGCGTCGGGGTTGGTGGCTGCAAGCCACAGCGCAGCCAGAGCGAAGAAACCGGCATACACCGCTCCGCCTAACAGCGTCATGATTGACTCCCTTTGCACGAAACCTTATTAGTCAGTCTGCCTAAATCCGCCTATGTTTGCAGCTCCCCACGCCGGAATGTGGGGCGTTTCATGCTCCCGGGGGCGAGTGAGCTGGGCCTCGACGGGATTTCGCGGGTCCCCGCCCTCAGCACGATGAGTCTCCCCCGAGCCTGCCACCAGGCGTTTGGGTGACCGGCGGGCAGGTGCGATACGCTGTCGTGGCTTCACACGGGGTGTGGCGCAGCTTGGTAGCGTGCTTCGTTCGGGACGAAGAGGTCGTGGGTTCGAATCCCGCCACCCCGACTCTGTGATGTCTCAGGACATCGGAATAGCTCTGAACCTGCGTTAGGTTCGGGGCTTTTTCCGTTTTGGTCCGGGTGGGACGCCGCGTGGTTGGTAGTCCCTGGTGGGGTCGAGGGTCAGCTGGCGGATGAGTGGATCTTCGGATTCCAGCGGGGTCCGGTGTCGGCGCTGAGGTCGGCGTGCCCTGC
>CAXYUC010000153.1:0-10374 GCA_964292075.1 uncultured Mycolicibacter sp. | reverse complement strand
GTGAAGCGGAACCTACGCCCGTGCTCTCCATTTACACCGGAATCCGGACGCCACCGGTTAGCCTGATGTGCGTGACTTCCCGGTTCGACAGCAGTGTCTACGCCCACCGATTGACCGCCGCGGCCGCTGCCGCCGCGAAAGCCGGCCTGGCCGGCCTGGTGATCACGCCCGGCTACGACCTGCGCTACCTGATCGGGTCGCGGGCCCAGACTTTCGAGCGGCTTACCGCGCTGGTGCTGCCGGCGTCGGGTTCGCCCACCATGGTGGTGCCGCGTCTGGAGCTGGCGGCGCTGCGCGAATCCGCGGTCGCCGAGCTGGGCGTGGCGGTACGGGACTGGGTCGACGGTGAGGATCCCTATCGCATGGTGGGCGAGGCGCTGGGAGGAGCACCGTCGTCAGTCGCTGTCACCGACGCGATGCCGGCTCTGCACCTGTTGCCCCTGGTCGACGTGCTCGGTACGACGCCCGTTTTGGCAACGGGAGTCCTTCGTGATCTGCGAATGATCAAGGACCCCAGCGAGATCGATGCCCTGCGCAAGGCCGGCGCAGCGATCGACCGGGTCCACGCCCGGGTGCCGGAGTTCTTGGTCCCGGGCCGCACCGAAGCCGACGTCGCCGCGGACATCGCCGCGGCGATCGTCGCCGAAGGTCATTCGGAGGTGGCCTTCATCATCGTGGGTTCGGGTCCGCACGGCGCCGACCCGCACCATGAATGCTCCGAGCGGGTGCTGCAAGCCGGTGACATCGTGGTCGTCGACATCGGCGGTCCGGTCGAGCCCGGATACAATTCCGACTCGACCAGGACGTACAGCCTGGGAGAGCCCGAACCCGTAGTAGCGCAACATTATTCGGTGCTGCGGGAGGCGCAGCGCGCCGCGGTCGCCAGCGTTCGCCCGGGGGTGACGGCGCAGCAGGTCGACGCGGCGGCTCGCGACGTGCTGGCCAGCGCCGGCCTGGCCGATTACTTTGTGCACCGCACCGGGCACGGCATCGGGCTGTCGGTGCACGAAGAGCCCTACATCGTTGCCGGCAATGACGACACGCTCCGGGCGGGGATGGCGTTCTCGATCGAGCCCGGCATCTACTTTCCCGGCCAGTGGGGCGCCCGCATCGAAGACATCGTGATCGTCACCGCCGACGGCGTGGAATCACTGAACAGTCGGCCGCATGAGCTGGTGGTGGTCCCGGTGACGGGGTCGGCTGACTAGCGGTTGCCGCGGTCGAGCAGGTCGGCAGAACCGAGCACCCGCTCCACCTGCACTTCGATCACCACACGCTGCGGATTCACCCGAGGTGTGCGGTAGCGCTGGGCGTATCGCAGCTCGGCGTCACGAACCGCCGCGGGGGCGTCGTTGACCGTGGCGCTGCCTTCCAGCGAGAGCCAGCGCGCCCCGTCCACTTGGCTCAGCACGGCGACCCCGGCCCGTTCGGCGTTGACCGCCTTCTGGGAACCGCCGGTGGTGATCACGCGGGCGATATGGGTTTTCGGATCAAAGGTGAAGCCCACCGCGACCACGTGCGGCGAATTGTCGGCCCGCAAGGTGGTCAGCATCGCCAGGTGGCGTTCGGTGAGAAACGCCAACGCGTCACTGGTCAGTCGAGTCGTCGCGTTCGCCATCACCGCCCACGCTAGCGCAGGCGATAATCTCAACCGTGAACGACACGGTTGACGGGCCGGTGGTGATTTTCGGCGGACGCAGTGAGATCGGCCTCGAACTGGCGCAGCAGCTCGCGCCGGGGGCGGCGGTGGTGCTGGCGGCACGCTCGGCCGATCGGCTTGACGCCGAAGTCGCCGCGGTGCGCAACGCGGGCGCGGTGGCGGTACACACGAACGAGTTCGATGCCGATGACCTGTCCTCCCACGGCCCGCTGGTGGCGGCACTGATCGCCGAGCACGGCCCGATCGGCACCGCCGTATTGGCATTTGGGGTCCTGGGTGATCAGGCCCGCGCGGAGTCGGATGCGGCGCATGCGGCGGCCGTCGTGCACACCGACTACGTCGCCCAGATCAGTTTGCTTACCCACCTGGCCGCGGCTATGCGCATCGCCGATAGCGGCCGGATGGTGGTGTTCTCCTCGGTGGCGGGGGTGCGGGTACGACGGGCCAACTACGTCTACGGCTCGGCTAAAGCCGGCCTCGAAGGCTTCGCCAGCGGGCTTGCCGACGCACTGCACGGCACGGGTGTGCGCCTGCTGATCGTGCGACCCGGTTTCGTCGTCGGCCGGATGACCACGGGCATGGATCCCGCACCACTGGCGAGCACTCCGCCGCAGGTGGCGCGCGCCGCGGCCAGGGCACTGCGCAAGGGTCGCGGCACGGTGTGGGTGCCGTGGGCACTGCGCCCCCTGTTCGCCACACTCAGATTGCTGCCGCAGGCTGTCTGGCGCCGGATGCCGCGTTAACAAAGCGGAGCCCCCGCGTGAGGCGGCTCCTGGGCGTTACGTACTATGCACGGAACGTGATATTTCTCGGTTGCCAGAATATCCGAAGAATTTTGGTATAGCTTTCTGATCTCTTTTTCGCCTGACAGGACTAGAGTCTAAATCCATGGACGATCGTGAAAAGGATCCGTCGGTTGTGCTGCCCTATTTGGTCGGCAGGCCGCTCCCGGCGACAGAGGTATACGAGGCCTTCGGCTATCGGAAGTCCGCCTATTACAAGGCTGCACACGAGGGGCGTTTGATCACCGCCGACAACCTGATCCGGGTTGCCAGGCACTTCGGTTTGAACGCGGTTGATCTGCTGGTCCGCTACGGACTGATCACTTTTGATGCCGTGGCCGCCTTCGTGGACGCCGAGCAGCCGAAGTCCGAGCTGCCCAAGCTCGCCGACTTGCATGCGATCGCGAGCCGCCCACCGTTGTAGCTGTTTGCGGCCGCCGCGGGTAGGTTCGCGGTCATGGCCCCAACTTTCGCCCAGATCGCCAAGTCGGACTATTTGCTGCTGACCACGTTCACCAAGGATGGCCGACCCAAGCCGACCCCGGTGTGGGCCGCGGCCGACGGTGACCGATTGTTGGTGATCACCCAGGAGTCGTCCTGGAAGGTGAAGCGGATCCACAACACCCCACGGGTGACCTTGGCGGTCTGCGATCTTCGGGGACGGCCCAAGGGCGAGGCGATCGAGGCTGTCGCCACCGTCTTGGACAAGTCGCACAACGGCGCCGTCTATGCGGCGATCGGCAAGCGCTACAAGCTCATCGGCCCGGTGTTCAACTTCTTCAGCAAGCTGCGGGGCGGCATGCGCACCAACGTCGGGTTGGCGTTGACTCCGGCCGACCCCGCGTGATCGACCGCATCACATATAATGGACTTTGCTCATTAAAATAGGCAACGGTAGATCGGGACACCGACCGCTAGGAGCCACCATGGCCACTGTCACTTCCGATCAGATCCTGGGTGACATCGTCACCGCCGACCCGTCGACCACCCGCATCCTGAGCCGATTCGGGATCGATTTCTGCTGCCACGGCCAGCGCTCGCTGGGCGCGGCGTGCGCCGCCGACGGAGTCGACGCCGACGAACTGCTGGCCGCGCTCAACGCGACCGCCCCCGGCCAGCCGGCCGATTGGGCCGAGTACGACGACACCTCGCTGATCGCCCACATTGTGAGCACCCACCACCGGTTTCTATGGGACGAGTTCCCGCGGTTGGCGGAGTTGGTGGACAAAGTGGCACGCGTGCACGGTCCCAACCACGGCGAACTGCTCCGGGTCCGCACGGTGTTCCATCAGCTCCGCGGCGGTATGGAGCCACACCTGCGCACCGAGGAGACGCGGCTGTTCCCCGAGATCAGCCTCCACGCGGGGCGTTCGGACCGCCCGCTGCCCGACGAGGTGCGCACCGAACTCGCGGAGAACCAGCAGGAGCACGACAATGCCGGTCATCTGCTGGCCGAACTGCGTGAGCTCACCGACGGCTACACCGTCCCGGCGGATGCCTGCGCCAGCTACACCGCGATGCTGGCCGGCCTGGCGGACCTGGAGTCCGACATCCACCTGCACGTGCACAAAGAGAACAACGTGCTGTTCCCGCGGGTGCTGGCAGCGGCCGGCGGTCCGGCCTGAGCGTCCAGGAGCGCATCGATGGGGCCGACGGGCTGGAACCACATCACCGGCCCAAACGTTGGGATGGCATGGTGAGCGGTGTGCTGCGGATCTTCGGTCTCTACGCCCTGGTCGAGCTGGCGGCGGTAGCCGGGTTGGTCTGGGCGATCGGGTTCGGCTGGACGACGTTGCTGCTGTTGGGCATCTTCCTGGCCGGACTGGTGCTGGCGAGCGGGCAGATCAGGCGTCAGATCCGCCGTCTGCGCAAGCCCACAGACCCGGGCGTTCTCGCCGACAGCGGGCTGGTCACGGCCGGCAGCGTGTTGGTGCTGGTTCCGGGTCCGGTGACCTCACTGGTGGGTCTGCTGCTGTTGGCGCCCCCGACCCGGGCCGCCGCCCGCCCGCTGCGGGCGCCGGTGGCGGCCACCGCGCTGGGCCGGCATCCCCCGCTGGTGGCTGCGGCGACGGTCGGCCGGCAGTGGTACACCACCCGGCGCGCGCCCGGGAACCGAGCCGACTTCATCGACGGCGAATTCGTCGACGTGACCGAGGTCGGGCAGCGCGCCCTTCCGGTCGGCTGACCCGCAGCCTGCAACAACCCGTACTTTCTACGTCGTGACCGTTGTGACCGGCAGGCCTGCCTCCTTACTGCTCGGCGGGCGAATCCACAGTCCCAGTCATCCCGACGCCACAGCGATGGCGGTCCGGGACGGTGTGGTGGCCTGGCTGGGCAGCGACGACGTCGGCCGTGAGCAGTTCCCGCAGGCCGAGGTGATCGAACTCGACGGCGCGTTGGTGACCCCGGCTTTCGTGGACAGCCATGTCCACGTCACCGAGACCGGGCTGTGCCGCATCGGGCTGGACCTTCGGCCGGCGACCTCGGCGCAGCACTGCCTGCAACTGATCGCCGACTACGCCGCGGCCCATCCCGGCGAGCCGATCCGCGGACATGGTTGGGACGAATCCGGCTGGCCGGATGATCGTGCCCCGGACACCGCGGCCATCGACGCCGTGGTGGGGGATCGGCCCGCATACCTGTCGCGGGCCGACGTCCATTCCGCGCTGGCCTCGACCGCGTTGCGCAACCTGGTGCCGGAATTGCCGGCTGGAATCGACGCTGCCGTCCCGCTGTCCGGCGATGCCCACCACCGGGTCCGGGCGGTGGCCGGCACCCTGCTCACCGCCGCGCAGCGCGCCGAGGCCCGGGTGGCTGCGCTGGATGCCGCCGCCGCGGCCGGGATCGCCGCGGTACATGAATGTGCCGGCCCGGATATCGGCGGCCTCGACGACTGGCGCGAACTGCGGGCCCTGGGCGAAGGCGGCCACGGCGTCGAGGTCGTCGGCTACTGGGGCGAAGCGGTCACCAGCGCCGCCCGGGCACGCGAGTTGATCGCCGACACCGGCGCGCACGGGCTCGGCGGCGATCTGTTCGTCGATGGGGCGTTGGGCTCGCACACCGCCTGGCTTCACGAGCCGTACGCCGACACACCCGGCTGTACCGGGGTGTGCCATCTGGACATCGATGCGGTCACCGCCCACCTGTGGGCCTGCACCGAGGCGGAGGTGACCGCCGGATTCCACGTGATTGGCGACGCCGCGGTCGCCACGGTGGTTTCGGCGCTGGAACGGGTGGTGGAGAAGTTCGGCGTGCCCGCGGTGGCCCGTTGCGGGCATCGACTGGAGCACCTGGAGATGGTCAGCGCCGAACAGGCCGCCAAGCTGGGTTCCTGGGGCGTGATCGCCAGCATGCAGCCGGCTTTCGACGCACTGTGGGGCGGCGAAGACGGCATGTACGCCCATCGCCTGGGCGCCGAGCGAGCCGCCGGGCTGAACCCGTTCGCGCTGTTAGCATCCCAAGGCGTGCCCCTCGCATTCGGTTCTGACAGCCCGGTGACCGCATTGGATCCGTGGGCTGCCGTGCGTGCCGCCGCACACCACCGCACGCCGGGTAGTGCGGTATCGATGCGGGCGGCTTTCGCGGCGTCGACGCGGGGTGGCTGGCGGGCCGCCGGGATCAACGACGGACTCACCGGGACTCTGGTGGCCGGCGCACCCGCGTCCTACGCGGTCTGGGCGACCAGCACGCTGGCCGTCGAGGCACCTCGCGACACCGTCCAGCGGTGGTCGACCGATCCGCGTGCACGGGTTCCCGCGCTGCCGGTACTCGAGCCCGGCGCCAGCCCCCAATGCCGTCGCACTGTGCACCGTGGTGTGGTCCTGCATGGTTGAGCCCACCGAGGAACCCGTAGCCGACCCGGCCGGGCCGAACCGGCTGGAGAGGTTCGGCATAGCCGCGGCGGATCGCTGGGCACAGCTGGCCGCTTCGGTGGCTGCGGGCATGCTGTTGCGTTCCAGCTTCCCCCCGCTGAACTGGTGGTGGGCCGCGATTGTGGCCTTCGCACTGCTGAGCTGGGTGCTGGTTCGCCGGGAGACCACCATTGCCGGAGGTTTCGGATACGGCCTGCTGTGCGGCCTGGCGTTCTATCTGCCGCTGCTCCCGTGGGTGGGCGGGCTGGTCGGCGCGGTGCCTTGGCTGATCCTGGCGCTGATGTGTGCGTTGTTTCCTGCCCTGTTCGGATCGGCGGCGGTGGCAGTGCGGTCGCTGGCCGGCTGGCCGATCTGGTTCGCGCTGCTGTGGGTGGCCCAGGAATGGGCGAAGTCGGTTTTCCCGTTCGGCGGGTTCCCTTGGGGGGCGGTGGGTTACGGGCAGACTGCGGGACCGTTGCTGCCCCTGGTCGCGCTCGGCGGTGTTCCGCTGTTGTCCACCGGAGTGGTGCTGCTCGGTTGCGCCGGCACCGCTCTGACGATCGAGATCGTGCGCTGGCTGCGGAATCCGCCCCAACCCGATTCCACCGACCGCCCGCCGGCGGTGCTGGTGCCCGGGCTGTGCATCTGTCTGGTGATGCTGACCGCCGTCGTGGTGTGGCCCCAGGTGCGCCGCTCCGGTGTGGGTGCCGGCGACGAACCGTCGATCACGGTGGCCGCCGTCCAGGGCAACGTCCCGCGGCTCGGGCTCGACTTCAACGCCCAGCGCCGGGAGGTGCTGGACTATCACGTCCGCGAAACCCTGCGGTTGGCAGAAGATGTCGCGGCCGGACGCGCCCCGCAACCCTTGTTCGTGATCTGGCCGGAGAACGCCTCAGACATCGACCCGGTGACGAACATCGATGCCGCACAGCAGATCACCGTCGCCGCCCAAGCGATCGACGCCCCGATCCTGGTGGGCACCGTACGTGCCGCGCCCGGCTGGAGCCGAGACAACCCGGTCGCGTCGAATTCGGTGCTGGTGTGGGATCCGCGCACCGGTCCGGGGGAGAGCCACGACAAGCGGATCGTGCAGCCGTTCGGTGAGTACCTGCCGTGGCGCGGGTTCTTCCGCCACCTGTCCGGCTACGCCGACCGGGCCGGGTATTTCGTTCCCGGCCACGGCAACGGGGTGGTGCATGTCGCCGGCGTCCCGGTCGGGGTGGCCACCTGCTGGGAAGTGATCTTCGATCGTGCGCCACGCCAGTCGGTGCTCGCCGGCGCCCAGATTCTGGCGGTGCCGACCAACAACGCCACCTTCGACGAAGCGATGAGCGATCAGCAGTTGGCGTTCGCCAAGGTGCGCGCCGTCGAGCACGACCGCTACGTCGTCGTCGCCGGAACCACCGGAATCAGTGCGGTGATCGCCCCCGACGGCCGTGAACTGGCCCGTACCGCCTTCTTCGAGCCCGCCTACCTCGACGGCCACGTGCGGCTCAAGACGGCGCTGACGCCGGCGACCCGGTGGGCGCCAATAGTCCAATGGGTGCTGCTCGGAGCGGCCGTTGCGGCCATGCTGGTCGCCATACGGCAAAATGGAACCTTCATGCGCGGTCGGATTACGCGACGTCATTTCAAGCGGGGCCGCACCGGCGCCGATGCGGAGAACGGGAGGAGCGGCGCCGATGAGTGAGCGGCCCAGCCTGCACACGCTGGTGGTCATCCCCACCTACAACGAGTTGGAGAACCTGCCGATCATCCTGGACCGGCTACAGCAGGCCCGCCCCGACGTGCACGTGCTCGTCGTCGACGACGGCAGCCCGGACGGTACCGGGCAGCTGGCCGACGAACGGGCGGCCGCCGACCCGGCGCGCATTCACGTGATGCACCGGACCTCCAAGGCCGGGCTGGGCGCGGCCTACCTGGCCGGTTTCGCCTGGGGGCTGGACCGCAACTACGAGGTGATCGTGGAGATGGATGCCGACGGCAGCCACGCGCCCGAACAGCTGTACCGGTTGCTGGATGCCATCGACGCGGGCGCCGACCTGGCGATCGGCTCGCGCTACGTCGACGGCGGTACGGTCCGCAACTGGCCGGTGCGTCGGCTGGTGCTGTCCAAGACCGCCAACACCTACGCGCGCCTGCTGCTGGGTGTCGGGATCCACGACATCACCGCCGGCTACCGGGCCTACCGTCGCGGTGTGCTGGAGAAGATCGGCCTGGACGCAGTCGACTCGAAGGGGTACTGCTTCCAGGTCGACCTCACCTGGCGGGCCGTCAACAACGGGTTCACCATCACCGAGGTGCCGATCACGTTCACCGAGCGTGAGCTGGGCGTGTCGAAGATGAGCGGCTCCAACATCCGCGAAGCGATGGTGAAGGTCGCGCGATGGGGGATCGGCGGCCGGTTGAACCGGCTGCGCGGCGCCCGCGGCTAAATCGCCGCGGGGCCCAGCGCAGGCTTCTTAGCCGCGCCGCTTCGTCTTGATCAGTTCGAGGCGCTCCTTGAGCAGCTCTTCGAGCTCTTCGACCGAGCGGCGCTCCAGCAGCATGTCCCAGTGGGTGCGCGGCGGCTTAACCTTCTTCGGCTCGGGCGCGTCGCCCTCGAGCAGGGCGCCTTCCAGGCCGTTACGGCACATCCAGGTGCCGGGGAGCTCCGCGTCGTCGGCGAAGGGGACCTCAAACTCTTCACCGTTGTCGGTGCGGTAGCGCGCCATCCGGCGCGGCGCCAGGTCGTGGTTGCGGTCGGTCTCGTAGCTCACGGCTCCCAGCCGACTGCCCCGCAGAACACGATCAGCCATGACCCACTCTCCTTATGCCTATTGGTGAAAATGCCTCGCGATTGTCAACGCGAGCGAACCCTCTGAAGTTCCCGGCGCAGATCGCGCGACCTCTCATGATACCGGGATCGTCGCGGTCCCCGGACTAAGGTGTGCAGACGTGCCTCGCAGTCCTCGCCCCCAGCCGTGCCGATGGTGCGGTCGCGACGTGGGTGATGCCGGGATCGGCCGGCGACGGCAATACTGCCGGCAGTCCTGCCGGCAACGCGCCTACGAGCAGCGCGCCCTGATTAGCAGCGGGAAGACGACCGCGCTGGCGCCCGACTCCGTGGTGCTCTCCGCCGACGAAGCGACCGCCCTGTCCGACCGGGTCTATCAGGTGCGATGCGCGGCCGAGGACATCGCGATCGCCCTGTCCGAAGATGCTCCCCACGATGAGCTGCGGAAACTGTGCGACACGTTGCTGCTGGCCGTCGACTCGGCCGATCGCTGGCGCTGATCTTCAGCTGGCGCAGCTGAACAGCTCGCCGACGTCGGCCGGCGGCGGCACCGGGTGCAGGCAGCCGAACGTTCCGATGCCCTCCGGGCGCAGCAGCACGGCCGACCGATGGGCGTAGTTGACGCAGATCAGCCCGACTAGATCGGCCCGGCAGCGGTAGTCGCCGAAGGACAGGGTGGATCCGTCCGGCAGCTGAGCCCCGTCGCCGTGCACAAATCGGCCCGGATCGCCGTGCGCAGAACCCACCCGCAGCGTGTTGCCGCCGAAGTCGACCCAGCCGCCCTTCCACTCGCCATAGATGTCGGCGGGCTGCGCCGGCGGGTTCGCCAGGTCCACCACACAGGCCAGGGCGCTGTCCGGGGAACCGGAATCGCTGATGCAGGTGGTGGCGCGACGGGGCGCGGCCGCCACCGTGAAGGCGACATCGTCGATGAGGTCGGTGACCTCACCGTCGCGGGTGGCCTTGTGGTACTCGGCGGTGTCGACGGGCTTGCCGGCTTCTATCCAGGCGATGACGTCGGCGATCGCCGCGCCCGCTGCTGGAGGAGCCAACGGCCCCGACGGTTTGGCCGAGGTTGAGGTCACCGACGTGGACGGCGCTGCTGCGCTGGAAGTGGCCGACCCAGACGGACCAGTCGAAGTCGGCTCCGGCGCTTCGACCTTGGCGCCAGAACATCCGGCGACCAACAGCAGTACGGCGATCAGCCCGGTGACACGCATGCCGTTAGGCTAACCGGCCCTGCTCAAGCCGCGGTCCAGCTTCGGCTCTCCTGCGTCGAGCCTCGCTGATATAGATCGAGTTAGT
>CAXYUC010000152.1:0-10484 GCA_964292075.1 uncultured Mycolicibacter sp. | reverse complement strand
TCGGTGGTGACCAGACCCTCGACGACCAATATTCGACGCGCCACCGAATGCGATACCCGACAGGCTTTTGCCGCCTGATTGATCGAGCCCGTCTTGTCGAATACGGCCACGATCACGTCCCGATCGGCAACCCCACGCTGATCACCACGCTTGCCAGGGCCCCGGGCCTGCCCGGCGGGCCGGCCGATGGCCCGCAGAATCGCATAGCACCGGTCACGGGACAAGCCGACCGCGACCGCAGCCTCCTTAACCGGAACCCCAGCATCGACCAACTTCGCTAGCTGGTCACCGAACCGCGCACAGTCCTCCAAAAACGACATGGTCGCGGCAACCTCTCAATCGAGAGTGTTGCGACGACCATGTGAACCCGCCGCCTTCGGGCGTGCGGGGCTTTCCCGTTTCCATGGCCGGCTGGCGGCTTCCGGAGCTGTGTGCGCTAGGCCGTTTCTGCCGCAACGGCACTCGGTGCCGTCGTCGCTGGGCTAGGGCCAAGAACTGGGGAACGCAAGCGCGATGGCCGGGTGGGCGCCCGCAGCGGCGCCAAGAACCGCCCGCTATGGCCTATCGCTCACTGAGCTCAGCCGAGATCGATGAACTGACCCGGATCAAAGGAAGTGGCCAGATCGTCGAGGAAGGGGATCTGATCACCGAGCGCACCCCAGCCGACGCCGTCCAGCAGTTGATCGATCCCGCTGAGCATGGCGGCAGCGCCGCCGATGGCAACATCGCCGCCGTGACCGCCGTCATCGACCACATTCACGCCGAACAGCGGACCCAACCCGATGGCGCTCATGATCTGGACCAGCCACCCCAATGGGTCCACCACGGTGCCATCGCCAGGTATCGGAATCCACATGCTGGGCCCTCGGATGATGAAGTCGCCGGCCAACAGATTGTCCAACGCTTCAGTGTCGCCTTGCAGCGCCCAGAGCACCTCACCGCCCAAGGTGCCCGATGAGATGAACGGATCGACGAGCCCACCCCAAAACAGCCCGTCATGTGACCACATGTTGTAAATCAACACATTGAGCGGGTTGTTCGGGCTGCGCAGGTCGAACAAGTCGGTCAGCCAGTCGTCGGCTGCCGTCAACGCCACATCCAGTGCGATCGGGGCTGGTTGAGTGTGCGCCGAGAACGCCGAGAAGTCAGTCGCCAGTGCGGGGACGGCCCCTCCGGAACCGATCAGCGCCGTTGCCAGGCCAGTCGCGCCCCAGCGCTCTACCGCACGCACCACGATGTGACGTCCTTTCGAAGCTGCCCCACCCGATGCGACCACAGAACAAGGGGCATCGTCGACGAATATGGAGTCTAATCCATCAATACGGCTCGACCGCGGGGCGTGATGTGATCCCCAGCTCAGCCCCAGCCCAGTTCGTGCAGCCGGTCGTCGTCGATGCCGAAGTGATGGGCGATCTCGTGGATCACCGTGATCCGGACCTCGTCGACGACCTCATCGTCGGACTCGCACATCTCCAGCAGCGCATCGCGGTAGATGGTGATGGTGTCTGGCAGCGACCCGGCATAGCTCGAATCACGCTCGGTGAGCGCCACACCTTCATAGAGTCCCAGCAGATCGGGCTCCTCGGCGTTGCGGTCCTCCACCAGGATCACGACGTTGTCGAAGGCGGCGGCCAGCTTGGGCGGAATCAGGTCCAGCGCGTCGGAGACGAGATCGTCGAACCGGCGCGGGTCCATCTGGACACTCACCGCGGCTGGCTACCGGCGGGCAGTTGGTTCAGCCGCTCTGCGGGGATCGACGGCGGCGGGATCGGGGGCTGACCGTTGATCAGCAGCGATCCGCGCGCGCTGTTGGTCAACGCGGCCCAGCCGCCGTTGCCCAGGGTGGCGCCCAGGCTGCAGGCCACCTCACGGCTGCCGGCCGACCAGCTGGGCAGGGACACGGTGGCGTAAGTCAACGTCAGCGTCGTGTCGCGCAGCTGCACCGGGTACAGGTAGGCGTCGGTGAGCCGGGTGCAGGACTCCTTGATGAACGCATCCTGCTCAGGCTCGGGCGGTAGCGCGTCGGGGAACCGTTCGGCCAGATTGACCGTGCCGGTGACCTCCTTGGTGTGTGGTGCGGCGCAGTCGACGGGAACGTCGTTGGGCTGGTTGGTGGCCGGGTCGATGCCCAGGCAGGTGCCCGGCGGCCAGACCTTGGACTGGTCGATGTCGGCGACCTTGCCGACGAACGCGGTCTGCCGGCCGCCCACGCCCGGCAGTTGCAGGCCGCACAACATCCGGCGCTCACCGTGCTGGCGCCACGCGCGTTCACCGGCCCACAGCATGCTGGCCACGAACTTGCTGTGCGGGTCGAACTTGGCGCCCAGGTAGCGGCGCACCGACGACTCGCATTGTTCCTGGGTGATCTGCTCGATGCGGGCCATCGACGGCGGCGGGGCGTCGGGACCGTATTCGGCGCCCGGGAACATCTTCATGTCCACCGGCCCGGCGACCTCGAACTTGTGCTCGTCGGCGCAGCTGACGATGGTTGCGGCGTCCAAGTCGTTCTCGGGCCAGTTCAGGCAGTCGCCCGCAACCGCGTGGTCGATCGCCTCGTTGCCCTTGACCGTGCCCAGCCCCAGCCCCGAACCGGTGCCTTTGCCGCCCGCTACCGGCGCCGGCTCGGCGTTCAGATGGCCCAGCAGCCCGCCGGGGCCATCGCCCAGGATCGGAACAACGGTGATCAGACCGGCGATCAGCAGCCCGCCCAGCGCGGTCAACAATAGGGCGCGGCGGGTCGGGGCGGCTTGGAGCGTGCGCCGCCAAGACACCCGCCTGGCGGGTGGATGCTGCTGGTCGGCTGGCTCTGACATCGGGTCCATTCTGACAGGCAGCTTCAGGCGCGTGACAAATGATGCGAAAGTGATGCAGCCGGCCAGGTTGTAGGGTTTTGCCGTGATCGACCTGAAGCTGCTGCGTGAAGATCCCGACCGTGTCCGCCGCTCCCCGGTGGGTCGCGGCGAGGACCCGGCCCTGGTGGGCGCCTTGCTGGCCGCCCACACCGCACGCCGTGCCGCCATCCCGGCCGCGGACTCGTTGCGTGCCAACCAGAAGACGGCCAGCCGGTCGGTCGGGGCGGCATCGCCCGAGGAGCGCCCCGCCCTGCTGGCGCGGGCCAAGGAGTTGGCCGATCAGGTCAAGGCCGCCGAGACCGCCCAAGGCGAGGCCGAGACGGCGTTCACGGCTGCGCATATGGCGATCGCCAACGTCGTGATCGACGGAGTGCCCTCCGGCGGTGAGGACGACTTTGCGGTGCTGGACGTGATGGGTGAGCCACCGGCTATCGAGAACCCGCGGGACCATCTCGAGCTCGGCGAGGCGCTGGGCCTGATCGACATGGGGCGCGGGGCCAAGGTCTCCGGTTCGCGGTTCTACTTCCTGACCGGTCGCGGCGCGCTGCTGCAGCTGGGTCTGTTGCAGCTGGCCGTGCGACTGGCCGTCGACAACGGGTTCACTCCGATGATCACCCCGTCGCTGGTCCGTCCTGAAGTCATGTCCGGTACCGGATTTCTGGGCGCGCACGCCGACGAGGTGTATCGGCTCGAAGCCGACGACCTGTACCTGGTGGGCACCTCCGAGGTGCCGCTGGCGGGGTACCACTCCGACGAGATCCTCGACCTGTCGGGCGGGCCGCTGCGTTACGCCGGGTGGTCGTCCTGCTTCCGCCGGGAGGCCGGCAGCTACGGCAAGGACACCCGCGGCATCATTCGGGTGCACCAGTTCGACAAGGTCGAGGGGTTCGTCTACTGCCGGCCCGAGGACGCCGAAGCCGAACATGACCGGCTGCTCAGCTGGCAGCGCGAGATGCTGGCCCGTATCGAGGTGCCTTACCGGGTGATCGACGTCGCCGCAGGCGATCTCGGGTCCTCGGCCGCCCGCAAATTCGACTGTGAGGCGTGGGTGCCGTCCCAGGGCACGTACCGGGAGCTGACGTCGACGTCGAACTGCACCACCTTCCAGGCCCGCAGGCTGGCGACCCGCTACCGCGACGAGAACGGCAAGCCGCAGACCGCAGCCACCCTCAACGGCACCCTGGCCACCACCCGGTGGCTGGTGGCAATCCTGGAGAACCACCAGCAGGCCGACGGCAGTGTGCGGGTGCCGCAGGCGCTGGTGCCCTACGTCGGGGTGGACGTGTTGGAGCCGTCGGGCTCCTGATCCGCGTCCGTCTCAGGCGGCGAAGAGCCGGCGTGAGCAGTCCAACAGCATCCGGTGCAGTTCTTCATTGGGAATGTCCGCAACCGCGGGATCTGCTGCCGCGCCCAGAATTCCGGGCACCAGAACCGCGATGGCGATGAGGGTGGCCGGGTCGGGTTGTGGTCCCGCCAGGATCGTCTGCAAGCGCCGGGAGGCGTCCCGGAAGTCTCCGATGGCCTCGACGACCCCCACGACGGCGGGATCGGTGTGGACCAGGGCCGTGGTGCGGCGGTGCCGGACGGCGAGCTCGATGATGCCGCTGATGGTGGCCTCGCGCTGTACCTCGCGGGAGCCGATGGCCTCGGCGATATTGACCACCCGGGCGATGTCCTCGAACACCGGGCGAAACACCGCGACGACGATGTCGTCCTTGCAGTGGAATTGGTAGTACACCGCGGACTTATTGATGCCCAATCGGTCGGCGATCATCTGCAGCGACGTGCCGCTCACCCCGTGCTCGGCGAACAGTCCTTGCGCGGCCTCTAGCACTCGATCCCGCGCCAAACCCCGCGGCGCCATCGTCTTCGCCACTTCCATGCCTCCCTGCTCCGGTCGACCGCTTACGGGCGTGAGCCACGCCGCACAGTTCTACTGACCGATCGCTTGATTCTACTTTACTAATCGTATAACTTGACCTTCCGTCACGCTTAACCGCAAATCCGGGCAGAAAGGGGCGTCGCTGATGCTGAACCCACAGGTGCACAGGCTTTCCCGGCCTGAGCCGGCCGCGACGGCGAGTCGGATCGCGGCCGACACTCATGGCCTGGTGGTGGTCAGCAAGGCCAACGGCACGGCGAGGTCTGATCGATGAAGGCCTTGAGGCGGGCGTGGATGCCACTGCTCATCGTGGTGGTGGTGGTGCTCGGGACGCTGACCGTCCTGCGGGTGCGCACCTACTTCGGCGGCGAGAGTTCCAACCTGATCAGCACCAAAGTCGATGACACCAAGCCGTACAACCCGAAGGTCGTCACCTATGAGGTCTTCGGTGAACCCGGCGCGACCGCCGACATCAGCTACCTCGACCTCGACAGCAGGCCGCAGCGCGTCGACGCCGCAACGCTGCCCTGGTCGGTGACGCTGAGCACCACGTTGTCCGCGGTATCGCCGAACCTCTACGCGCAGGGCAAAGGCTCCACCCTGGGCTGCCGCATCAGCATCGACCACGAGCTCAAAGACGAGAGAACCACCACCGGCGCCAGCGCCCTGACCTTCTGCTTGGTGAAATCTGCATGAGCACTTCCACGAACAACTTCCCCCCCGAGGCGCCGACCGAGGTCATCCGCACGGTAGCCGCTGACACGCCCAAGCCCGGCCGGATCGCGAAATGGATTCGGCGCCTGGCTATCCCGATCATCCTGGGCTGGATCGGGATCATCGTGCTGGCGAACGTGACCGTCCCCCAGCTGGAGAAGGTCGCCGAGACGGCCGCGGTCCAGATGACCCCGGACGACGCGCCCTCGATGATCGCGGTCAAACGCCAGGGCGAGGTGTTCAAGGAGTTCACCTCCAACAGCTCGGTCATGCTGGTCCTCGAGGGCGACGAGCCGCTGGGTGCCGATGCGCACCACTACTACGACCAGATCATCGACAAACTGAAGGCCGACACCACCCACGTCGAACACATTCAGGATTTCTGGGGTGACCGCCTGACCGCCGCGGGAGCCCAGAGCCCGGACGGCAAAAGCGCCTACGTGCAGATCTATACCGCGGGCAACCAGGGCGAGGCGCTGGCCAACGAGTCGGTCAAAGCGGTCAACCAAGCGGTCGACAGTGTCACCGCGCCACCGGGTGTGAAGGCGTATGTGACCGGCGGTGCGGCGCTGGCAGCCGATCAGGACAAGGCCGGCACCCGCAGCATGCACCTGATCGAGTCGCTGACGTTCGTGGTCATCATCACCATGATGCTGACGGTCTACCGCTCCATCACCACCGTGGCGTTGGCGCTGGCGATGGTGGTGACCGGGCTGGCGTCGGCCCGCGGCATCGTGGCATTCCTGGGCTATCACGGTCTGATCGGTCTTTCGCCCTTCGCCACCAGCCTGTTGGTGACACTGGCCATCGCGGCCGCCACCGACTACGCGATCTTCCTGATCGGCCGATATCAGGAAGCGCGCAGCGCCGGCGAGGACCGGGAACAGGCGTACTACACCATGTTTCGCAGCACTGCGCATGTGGTGCTCGGCTCGGGAATGACCATCGCGGGTGCCACGCTGTGCCTGCATTTCACCCGGTTGCCCTACTTCCAGTCATTGGGGATTCCGCTGGGGATCGGCATGACCGTCGTCGTCATCACCTCGCTGACGATGGGGTCCGCCGTCATCGCGGTGGCCGGCCGGTTCGGCACCCTGCTGGAACCCAAGCGAGTCAACCGGGGACGCGGCTGGCGCAAGATCGGTGCGGCCGTAAGCCGTTGGCCGGGACCGATTCTGATCGCCGCCACCGCAGTAGCCCTGGTCGGCATCCTCGCCCTGCCCGGATACCAGCCCGGCTACAACGACCGCGCTTACATGCCCGCGGATCTACCCGCCAACCAGGGGTTCCTGGCCTCGGACCGGCATTTCCCGTCGGCGCGGATGAACCCCGAGATGCTGATGATCGAAACCGACCACGACATCCGAAACTCCGGGGACTTTCTGGTGATCGAGCGAATCGCTAAACGGGTCACGGGGGTGGAGGGAGTGTCCCGGGTCATGTCTATCACTCGGCCGCAGGGCATTCCGATGGAGCACTCCACCTTCGGTTACCTGCTCGGCATGCAGGCTGTCAGCCAAGATATGACCCGCAAGTTCAACGATGACCGCACGGCGGACATGCTGGCCCAGGCCGAGGATATGCAGGTCAACATCGACTCGATGACGAAGATGATCGAGCTGATGCAGGACATGAACGCCACCATGGGGCGCATGGTGGGCAAGATGCACCTGATGGTCGGAGACATCGAGGAACTGCGCGACAAGATCGCCAATTTCGACGACTTCTTCCGGCCTATGCGCAGCTACTTCTATTGGGAGCCACACTGTTTCGACATTCCGGTCTGTCACTCGCTGCGGTCTGTCTTCGATGCCATGGATGGTGTCGACACCATGACCGACAGCTTCAAGCAGATCATTCCGGACATGGACGCGATGGCCGCGCAACTGCCACAGATGCTCACGCTGATGCCGCCGATGATCCAGATGATGACGAACGCCAAGGCAATGATGCAGGCCACCTACGCCACCCAGAGCGGACTGGCCAAGCAGGCGCAGGAAGCTCAGGGAGATCCGGCTGCCATGGGGGAGGCCTTCGACAAGGCCCGCAACGACGACTCGTTCTATCTGCCGCCGGAGATCTTCGACAACGCCGAGTTCCAGCGTGGCATGAAGAGTTTCGTGTCGCCGGACGGTCGTGCCGTGCGGTTCATCGTCAACCACGAGGGCGATCCACTGAGCGCAGAAGGTATCAAGCACATCGACGCGATCAAGCTGGCCGCCAAGGAAGCCATGAAAACCACCCCGTGGGAGGGCTCGAAGATCTACGTCGGTGGTACCGCCGCGATGTTCAAGGACATGCAGGAGGGCTCCAACTACGACTTGATTATCGCCGGCGTCGCGGCGCTGTGCCTGATCTTCATCATCATGCTGGTGATCACCCGTGCGGTGGTGGCCGCGCTGGTGATCGTGGGCACCGTGGTGGTGTCACTCGGCAGCGCCTTCGGGTTGTCGGTGTTGCTCTGGCAGCACATCATCGGTCTGCAGGTGCACTGGATGGTGATGGCGATGGCGGTGATCATCCTGTTGGCGGTGGGTGCCGACTACAACCTGTTGTTGGTTTCTCGTCTGCGAGAGGAGATCCACGCCGGCCTGCATACCGGCATGATCCGGGCGATGGGCGGCAGCGGGTCGGTGGTGACCGCCGCGGGACTGGTGTTCGCCTTCACGATGATGACGATGGCGATCAGTGAACTGCGAGTCATCGGTCAGGTGGGCACCACGATCGGTTTGGGTCTGCTGCTGGACACCCTGATCATCCGCTCGTTCATGACGCCGTCGATCGCGACGTTGCTCGGCAAGTGGTTCTGGTGGCCGCAGGTGCCGCGGCTGCGGCCCAAGCCCGCGCCCTGGCCGGCGCCGCTGCAACGCGACCCGCGCGACGAGCTCGTGGAGTCCGGCGGTGGAGCGCATCGGGGAGGTTGGTGATGCGGGCCGCAGCGGTGTGCGCGTTGTCAGGGGTATCGGCGGCAATCGTTTTCGCGGTGCTGGCCGGGACGGCCGCGGCGGGGGCCGCGGCGGCGGATGCGACGGAGAACTTCCCGATTCCCAACCGGATGCTGCACACCAGTTGCACCGCCGAGCAGATCATGGCGGCCGCCCGCGATGTCGCGCCGGTCTACTACCAGCGCTACATGATCGACTACAACAACAAATCCCCGCAGCTGCACCAGGCGGTGCAGGACCGGATCCACTGGTTCTACGCGATGGACTACCCGGGGCGGCGCGCCTACTCCGAGAACCTGGCCACCGACATCTACTACGAGAAGCTCGCTTTCGCGTGGCCGAACTGGGCCAAGCTGTTCTTTAACAACCACGGGGTCGCTGCCCGGACCACCGACGTGTGCGAGCAGTACCCCGCTGCCGACCTGGGGGTGTGGAGCTGGATCTGACCCGTTAGGTCAGCGGTTCCACCACTCGCCGTGCGATGGCCAGCAGGATCTCGTGCAGTTCCTCGTCGGCAATGTCCTCGAGCTCCGGATCGGCTGCCGCGGTGAAGGTTCCCGCCATCAGCGCAGTGGTGATGACGCGGGACATCGCATCCGGTTCGGGACCGTGCAGGATCGCCGCCGCGTCATCGCCGACGGCCATGAAGTCTTCGCGGGAGCGCACGGCGTGATCCACGGCGCGGTCATAGACCAGGAACGTGAGCCGGCGGTATCGCACGGCGAGCTCGACGACGCCGCTGACCATCACGTCCCGTTTGCCCTGCTGGGTGGGCATGGCCTGGGCAATCTTGATGACCCGGACGATGTCGTCGAACATCGGCTCCACCAGCGCGATGACGATGTCGTCCCGGGATCGGAATTGGTAGTAGACGGCCGGCTTACTCACGCCCAGCCGATCGGCAATCATCTGCATGGACGTACCGCCCACGCTGTGCTCCACGAACAGGGCCAACGCCGCCTGCAGCACGCGCTCGCGCGCGGATCCGCGCGGTGCCACTGGCTTGGCCACGACCTTCCTCCTCCTCGACGCGGCCAGCCTATCGCGCGAGGTCGGCGTCGCCGGCTGCTACGCCGCGGCCTTGGTGTGCCGGTGCTGGCGCTCGATGGTGGCGAAGTAGAAGGCGTAGGCGAACGCGCAGCTGGTGAACAGACTCGACACGAAGTACAGCCACGGGCGCCGCAGCCCACGGCGATAGCCGTCGACGATGGTGAACAGCGGCAGCAGAATGACATTGATGATCGTGTAGTCCTGGCTGGCCGAGCCGGCAGCCGGGTTGGTGAACATCAGCTGGATGTACTGCGTCCAGCTGCCCGGCCCCCAGATCGGATTGTGGTTGGGGCCGTGTGCGTATTCCTGGACGAAACGGATGTTGAAGTACCAGCCCAGCACGATCGAGGCGATACCGATCACGTAGTACACGATTTCCAGGGGTGAGAAAGCTTTGCCCCCGGTGGGTTTCGCGAAGACCGCGCGGTTGGACGCCACGATCCACCAGATAGTCGCCAGGCCCAGCACCGCATGCACGATGAGCGAGATCATGCGGCCAGTCTCATCACGTGTCGCAAGTTTTGTCAATAATGACATTCTGGGCGCGTGGGCGCTGAGGTACGTTTACCGGCATGCCCAGAGCGCCCCAGACCGCCCGCAGCGAACGCACCCGCGAAGCGTTGCGCCAGGCTGCGCTGGTCCGGTTCCTGGCGCAGGGCGTGGAGGACACCTCCGCCGAGCAGATCGCCGCCGACGCCGGTGTGTCACTGCGGACGTTCTATCGGCACTTCACCTCCAAGCACGATCTGCTGTTCGCCGACTACGACGCCGGACTGCAATGGTTCCGCAGCGCCCTGGCCGCCCGTCCGCCGGCCGAGCCGATAATCGAGGCGGTTCAGGCGGCGATCTTCGCCTTCCCCTACGACGTCGAGGCGGTGACCCGTATCGCCGCGCTGCGCGCCGACGAGCTCGATCCGGAGCGGATCGTGCGCCATATCCGGCAGGTGGAGACCGATTTCGCCGACGCGGTGGCCGAGCGGCTGCGGACCACCGTGTCGCACGAACCAGCTGACCCGCTGCGGGTCGCCGTGACGGCCCGCT
>CAXYUC010000151.1:0-10639 GCA_964292075.1 uncultured Mycolicibacter sp. | reverse complement strand
AACACCTTGATGATGAACGCGCGTGACACCGCCGAAGCCGCCAAGTGGGGCTGACAGAGCGCAAGCTCTGGCCTGTCACGGTTGGTTTCGGCGGCATTCGTCGGGCAGTCCACCGTGCGCACCCCGGCGTAGGGTCCGTGGAATGCCTCTAATGCGTAGTGAAGGTGACAGCTGGGACATCAACACCAGCGTCGGTTCGACGGCCTTGTTCGTGGCCACCGCCCGGGCCCTGGAAGCCCGCAAAGCCGATCCAGCGGCCGTCGATCCGTATGCGGAGCTGTTCTGCCGGGCGGTCGGCGGGGACTGGGCGGCGGTGCTGGACGGCAGCTTGCCTGGCCACGAGCTGTTGTCCAGTGACTTCGGGCAGCACTTCGTCAATTTCCAGGGTGCGCGCACCCGCTACTTCGACGACTACTTCAGCGGTGTCGTAGAAGCTGGGGTGCGCCAGGTGGTGATTCTGGCGGCCGGACTGGACTCCCGCGCCTTTCGCTTGTCCTGGCCGGACGAGACAACGATCTTCGAGTTGGACCAGCCGCAAGTGCTCGCGTTCAAGAGCTATGTCCTCTCGCAGCGCGGCATCCGTCCCACGGCGGAGCGGCGTGAGGTAGCCGTTGACCTCCGTGAGGACTGGCCGCAGGCGCTGCGTGACGCCGGTTTCGACCCGGCCCGGCCCTCGGCATGGATCGTCGAGGGCCTGTTGCTCTATCTCCCTGCCGTTGCCCAGGAGCAGCTGTTCGCCGGTATCGATGGCCTCGCTGCTTCGGGCAGTCGCGTCGCGGTTGAGGACGGCGTCCCGATGCCCCAGGACGCGTATGACGCTGCGGTTGCGGCCGAAGTCGAGGCAGGCGACGACTCCCGCAACTTCCATCGGCTGGTCTACAACGAGCAGCACGCTCCCGCGGATCAGTGGTTCGGCGCTCGTGGCTGGACCGCGACGGTGACACCGCTGGCCGATTGCCTGCGCCAGTTGGATCGCCCCGTTCCGGAGCCCGACACCCGGGCCGGTCAGATGATCCTGCGGAACTCGCTGATGTGGGCAGTTAAGGGCTAGGAGCGGTTCAGTGGTCGCTGCCGAGAACCGTTGTGGAAGACGAACCCCGCATGCGGTAGCGTGCGAGACAATCGAAAATGATTTTCAATAAGGAGTCGGGTGATGGGTTGGAACGACGTCGGCGCGCCAGCGTCCCGTTCGTGGGGCGAAAAGCCGCCTGCGGGAGTGATGGAAGTCGCCTGCCGATCGTCCCGATCGATCTCGACAGTTAGCTTATGCAATGCTAACTTCAGCCGGGTTGGCGCAGTCAAAAACAGCGAAGGAGCGAGCCACGCATGAATAACGGTGATGCGGCTCTGCTCAGCCCGCAACCACGGGTCGACGAGGAAACCCTCAGCCGGTTCGCCACCTGCTGCCGAGCCCTCGGTATCGAGGTTTACCAGCGGAAACGTCCTGCCGACCTGACGGCGGCACGTACTGGCTTCGCGGCACTCACCCGGGTCGCGCACGAGCAGTGCGACGCCTGGATCGGCCTGGCCGCCGCCGGCGATCAGTCGCCGCGGGTGCTGGCCGCCGTCTCGCAGACCGCCGCCAGCGCCGGCGCCCTGCAGCGGCGCCTGGACCTTCAGCAGGGCGCCCTCGGGTTCCACTACGACACCGGGCTGTACCTGAAGTTGCGCGCCACCGAAGCCGACGACTTCCACCTCGCCCACGCCGCGCAGCTGGCGATGGCCGGCCGGTGCGCCGAGGCGAACGCGGTGGTCGCCGAGATCGCCGCGCGGCGTCCCGATTGGAATGACGTTCGCTGGATGGCGATCGCGGTGAACCACCACGCCGGGCGCTGGTCGGACATGGTCAAGCTGTTGACTCCGATCGTCAACGACCCCGACCGCGACGAGCTGTTCACCCACGCCGCCAAGATCGCGTTGGGGATCGCCCTGGCGCGGCTGGGTATGTACGCCCCGGCGTTGTCTTACCTGGAGGAGCCGGACGGGCCGATCGCGGTCGCCGCGACCGACGGGGCCTTGGCCAAGGGGCTGATCCTGCGGGCCCAAGACGATGAGGAATCCGCCGCCGAAGTGCTGCAGGACCTCTATGCCGCCAACCCGGAGAACGAGCAGGTCCAACATGCCTTGTTGGACCACAGCTTCGGGATCGTCACGACCACCGCGGCCCGGATCGAGGCCCGGACCGACCCCTGGGACCCCGACACCGAGCCCAGTGCCGAGGACTTCGTCGACCCGTCCGCCCACGAACGCAAGGCCGAACTGCTGGCCGAAGCCGAACGCGAACTCGGCGAGTTCATCGGGCTGTCCGAGGTCAAAAACCAGGTGCAGCGACTCAAGAGTTCGGTGGCCATGGAAGTGGTGCGCAAGCAGCACGGGCTGGCCGTCGGCCAGCGCACCCACCACCTGGTCTTCGCCGGGCCGCCCGGGACCGGTAAGACCACCATCGCCCGTGTGGTCGCGAAGATCTACTGCGGCCTGGGCCTGCTGAAGAAAGAAAACATCAAAGAGGTGCACCGTGCCGACCTGATCGGTCAGCACATCGGTGAGACCGAGGCCAAGACCAACGCCATCATCGACAGTGCCCTCGACGGTGTGCTGTTCCTCGACGAGGCATACGCCTTGGTGGCCACCGGCGCCAAGAACGACTTCGGGTTGGTTGCCATCGACACGCTGCTGGCCCGCATGGAGAACGACCGTGACCGGCTGGTGGTGATCGTCGCCGGTTACCGCGCCGACCTGGACCGGTTCCTGGACACCAACGAAGGTCTGCGGTCGCGTTTCACCCGCAGCATCGACTTCCCGTCCTACCAGCCGCCGGAGCTGGTCGAGATCGCGCACAAGATGGCCGAGCAGCGTGACAGCCGTTTCGAACAGACCGCACTCGAAGAGATGCAGGCGCTGTTCGGTCAGCTGGCCGAGGCGTCGCACCCCGATGCGAACGGAATCGCCCGGCGCAGCCTGGACATCGCCGGCAATGGCCGCTTCGTGCGAAACGTCGTCGAACGCTCCGAGGAGGAGCGCGAATTCAGGCTTGACCATTCCGAACAGTCCGGCACCGGACTGTTCACCGATGAGGAGCTCATGACCATTACGACCGAAGATGTTCGTAACTCGGTGGCGCCGTTGCTGCGTGGCCTGGGCCTGGAGACCAACGCATGAGCGCGGCACAGCCCGACCGGTCCGATGACGATCGGCGCTCGTTCGCGTCGCGGACCCCGGTCAACGAGAATCCCGACCGGGTCGAGTACCGGCGCGGTTTTGTCACCAAGCATCAGGTCAGCGGCTGGCGATTCGTCATGCGGCGCATCGCCTCCGGCGTAGCCCTGCACGACACCCGGATGTTGGTGGAGCCGCTACGCGCACAGGCGCGTGCGGTGCTGATGGGTCTGCTGGTGCTGGCCACCGTGGTGGGCGGCTGCTTCGTATTCACCCTGATCTGGCCCAACAGCGCGGCCAACAACGACCCGGTGCTGGCAGACAAGTCCACCTCCGCGCTGTATGTGCGAGTCGGAGACCAGCTGCACCCGGTGCTGAACCTGACCTCAGCGCGCCTGATCGCCGGCCGGCCGGTCAACCCGACCGTGGTGAAAAGCACTGCGCTGGACAAGTTCGCCCGTGGCAACCTCATCGGTATCCCCGGAGCCCCGGAACGCATGGTGCAGAGCAGCGCTCGCGACGCCGATTGGACGGCGTGCGACTCGGTGACCGGCTCGACTGCCGGGGTCACGGTGATCGGCGGGCCGTTGGCCTACAGCGGCTCTCGCGCCGGTGCGCTCGACGCACAGCAGGCGGTGCTGGTCGACAACGGTGCCGGTGCATGGTTGCTGTGGGACGGCAAGCGCAGCCGGATCGACCTGTCCGACCACGCCATCACCGGTGCCCTGGGCCTCGGCGAGCGCGGTTCGGCTGTGCCCACCCCACGCCCGATCGCCACCGGACTGTTCAACGCGATTCCGGAGGCGCCCGCACTGGTGGCCCCGGTGATCCCCGGCGCCGGCGGCAAGCCGTCATACGACCTGCACGCGGCGGCGCCAGTGGGAGCCGTTGTGGCGGCACACTCCCTGGACGGCAACTCCGACGGCACCCTGCACTACTACGCGGTGCTGGAGGACGGCTTGCAGCCGATTTCTGGTGTGGTGGCGGCGGTGTTGCGTAATACGGATTCGCTGGGTTTGGATCGGCCGCCGGTGTTGGGTGCTGATGATGTTGCGCGGTTGCCGGTGTCGCGGCAGTTGGATGTGTCGCGTTTTCCGGAGCTGCCGGTGCGGGTGGTTGATGCGGTGTCGGCGCCGGTGACGTGTGCGCAGTGGAGTAAGCCTGCTGGTGCGTCGACGAGTTCGTTGACGTTGTTGTCGGGTTCGATGTTGCCGTTGCGTGAGGGTGTGCGGACGTTGGATTTGGTGGGTGCTGGTGTGGGCGGCACGGCGGCGCGGGTGGCGTTGGCGCCGGGATCGGGTTATTTCGTTCAGAGTGTGAACAGTGATCCGGCGGCTAACGCCAGTGCGGGTCCACTGTTTTGGGTTTCGGATACCGGTGTGCGCTATGGCATTAACACTGAGGCCGGTTCGGGCGGGGGCGAGGGAGACACCGTCGCGGCGTTGGGTTTGAGTGAGCCGGCGTTGCCGATTCCGTGGTCGGTGTTGTCGCAGTTTGCGGTGGGTCCTGTGTTGTCGCGTTCTGATGCGTTGTTGGCGCATGACGGGTTGGCGCCTGATGGGCGGCCGGGTCGTCGTGCCGGTGTTGAGTTGGGTGGCGTTTCTAGTGTTGGGGAGTCCCGATGAGTCGTTTGATTTTTGAGGCCCGTCGCCGGCTTCCGGTTCCGCCTACCGATAAGGGCACGATCACCGTTGAGCCGCCGCCGGAGTTGCCGCGGTTGGTTCCGGCGTCGTTTTTGCAGCGGGCGTTGCCGGTGGTGATTGTGATTTTGATTGTGGGCATGGTGATTGCCATGGTCGCGACGGGGATGCGGTTGGTGTCTCCGGTGATGTTGTTTTTCCCGTTTGCGTTGTTGGTGGCGGCGGCGGGGATTTATCGGGGTGGGGATAAGAAGGCCCGCACGGTGGAGGTGGATGCCGAGCGGGCGGATTATTTGCGGTATTTGTCGGTAGTCCGCGACAACATTCGGGGGTCGGCGGCTAAGCAGCGGGCGGCCGCGGAGTGGTCGCATCCGGATCCGGTGGATTTGGTGGCGGTGCCGGGTTCGCGGCGCCAGTGGGAACGCGATCCGCATGACGAGGATTTTTTGGTGGTGCGTACGGGCCGCCATGCGGTGGGGTTGGCCAGTGCGGTGCGGGTGAGTGATACCGCTGATGAGATTGATTTGGAGCCGGTCTCACATTCGGCGTTGCGTAGTTTGCTTGATACCCAGCGCACGGTGCGTGATGTGCCCGTGGGTGTGGATGTGGGGAAGTTGTCGCGGATCAGTGTGCTCGGCCAGGGCCAGGACGCTGCTGATGAGGTGCGGGCGGCGGTGCGGGCGTGGGTGGCTCAGGCGGTGAGCTGGCATGACCCGACGATGTTGGGGGTGGCGTTGGCCTCGGCGGAGTTGGAGTCGCCGGCGTGGTCGTGGTTGAAGTGGTTGCCGCACGCTGATATTGCCGGCGCTGTGGATGGGGTGGGTCCGGCCCGGTATTTGGCGACCAGCGGTGAGGAATTGGTGTCGTTGTTGGCCCCGGTGCTGGCCACGCGCCCGGCGTTTACCGGTGAGGCCGGTGAGTCGGGCCGGCATGTGTTGGTGATCATTGATGATCCCGATTTTGATGTGGCGGCTTCGGTGTTGGGTTCGGCCCGCGCCGGGGTGACCGTCATCGCTCGCAGCACGATCGAGCCCAATCGGGAGCAGTATTCCGATCCGGAGCGTCCGATCCTGCGGATCAGCGCGGGTGGGGGGTCGATTGATCGTTGGCACTCTGGTGGCTGGGCGCGGTATGTCGATAACGCCGATCAGCTCGGTGTGGAGGAGGCGGCGCATCTGGCGCGCCGGCTCTCCCGCTGGGATTCCAATCCGACGCATGCCGGGTTGCGGTCGGCCGGCACCCGGGGTGCCACCTTCACGACGTTGTTGGGTATTGCCGACGCCTCGCGCCTGGATGTTCCGGCGTTGTGGGCGCCCCGCAACCGCGATGAGGAGTTGCGGGTGCCGATTGGGGTGACCGCGACGGGGGAGCCGTTGTTCTTCGATCTCAAGGATGAGGCCGAGGGTGGGATGGGTCCGCATGGGTTGATGATCGGGATGACCGGTTCGGGTAAGTCGCAGACGTTGATGGCGATTTTGTTGGCGTTGTTGACGACGCATTCGGCGGATCGGTTGATCGTGATTTACGCCGACTTCAAGGGTGAGGCCGGTGCGGATATTTTCCGGCATTTCCCGCAGGTTGTTGCGGTGATCTCGAATATGGCGGAGAAGCGCTCGTTGGCCGATCGATTCGCGGACACGTTGCGTGGGGAGGTGGCGCGGCGGGAGTTGCTGTTGCGTGAGGCGGGCCGGGCGGTGCAGGGCAGTGCGTTTAATTCGGTGACTGAGTATGAGGCGTCGATCGCGGCCGGGCATGATTTGGCGCCGATCCCGACGTTGTTCATTGTGGCTGATGAGTTCACGTTGATGTTGGCTGATCATCCCGAGTACGCCGAGTTGTTCGATTATGTGGCCCGTAAAGGGCGCTCGTTCCGGATTCATATTCTGTTCGCGTCGCAAACGTTGGATGTGGGCAAGATCAAGGACATCGATAAGAACACGTCGTATCGGATCGGGCTCAAGGTCGCCTCGGCCAGTGTGTCGCGGCAGATCATTGGGGTCGAGGACGCTTATCACATCGAGTCGGGTAAAGAGCACAAAGGTGAGGGCTTTTTGGTGCCGGCCCCGGGTGCGGCGCCGATCAAGTTCCGTTCCACGTATGTCGATGGGATTTATGATCCGCCGGCGCGGTCGCGGGCGGTGGTGATGCAGGCGTTGCCGGAGCCGAAATTGTTCACCGCCGGGGCCGTTGATTCGGGGCAGCAGACCACGATCGTTGAGGCCGAGGAAGAGGTGTTGGGTCCGCCCCGCAAGTTGATCGCCACCATCGGCGAGCAGTTGGCGAACTACGGCCCGCAGGCCCCGGCGTTGTGGTTGCCGCCCTTGGATGAGCCGATCGCGTTGGCGGCGACGTTGGCTGGGGCGGGGATCAGCGAGCGGGCGTTGCGGTGGCCGTTGGGGCAGATCGACAAACCCTTCGAGATGCGCCGTGACCCGCTGGTCTTTGATGCCCGCTCGGCCTCGGGGAACCTGCTCATTCATGGGGGCCCCAAGTCGGGGAAGACCACGGCGTTGCAGACGTTCATCCTCTCCGCCGCGGCCCTGCATTCGCCGCGGGAGGTCAGTTTCTACTGCCTCGATTACGGCGGCGGGCAGTTGCGGGCCGTGGAGGGGTTGGCGCATGTGGGCAGTGTCGCCTCCGGCCTAGAACCCGAGAAGATCCGCCGCACCTTCGGCGAACTCGAACAACTGTTGACCGCCCGTCAGCAGCGTGAAGCGTTCCGTGATGGCAGCATCGGTGCCCTCAACGACGGCTACGGCGAAGTGTTCTTGGTGATCGATAACCTGTATGCGTTCAGTCGCGATAACACCGATGCGTTCAACACCCGCAATCCGCTTTTGGCCAAGGTCACCGAACTGGTCAACGTCGGCCTCGCCTACGGCATCCATGTGGTGGTCACCACCCCCAGCTGGCTGGAAGTGCCATTGGCGATGCGTGATGGCCTCGGCCTACGGCTGGAACTCAAACTGCACGATGCCCGCGACAGCAATGTGCGGGTCGCCGGAGCGCTCACGCGTCCGGCTGAGGCGGTGCCGGCCAATGCGCCGGGTCGTGGGTTGACGATGGCCGCCGAGCACTTCTTGATCGCCCAACCCGATCTGACCCAGATCGAGGCGATCAACGCCCGCCACCCGGGATTGGCGGCGCCGCCGGTGCGGTTGTTGCCGACCAACCTGGCCCCCGAAGAAGTCGGGGTGCTCTATCCGGCGGTCGATCATGTGGTGATCGGGGTCCGGGAAGAGGACCTGGCGCCGGTGCAGGTGGACTTCACCACCAACCCACTGCTGCTGGTGCTCGGGGATGCCAAATCCGGCAAAACCACCCTGCTGCGCCACCTCATCCGCACCGTGCGGGAACACTCCACCCCCGATCAGGTCGCGTTCACCGTCCTGGACCGACGCCTGCACCTAGTCGACGAACCGTTGTTCGCCGACAACGAGTACACCGCGAATGTGGATCGGGTCCTGCCGGCCATGCTCGGCCTCTCAGCGTTGATCGGGTCGCGGCGGCCCCCCGCAGGCTTGTCGGCCGCCGATCTAGCCTCCTGGAGCTATCAGGGGCACACCCACTACCTGATCATCGACGATGTCGATGCCATCCCGGACTCCCCGGCCCTAACCGGCCCCTATGCCGGGCAACGACCGTGGAGCACCCTGATCGAGTTGCTCTCGCAAGCAGGCGACCTCGGACTGCGGGTGATCGTCACCGCACGCGCCACCGGCTCAGCACACGCATTGATGACCAACCCCCTGCTGCGCCGGCTCAACGACCTACAAGCCACCACCCTGATGCTCTCGGGCAACCCCGCCGACAGCGGCAAAATCCGCGGCCAACGCTTCGCACGCCTGCCCGCAGGACGAGCAATCCTACTCACCGACAACGACGAACCCACCTACCTACAACTAGTCAACCCATCATTCAGCGAAAGTCTGACGCGCTGACGCGTATCGAATTACGGAAGGGGAAATTGTCATGACGCTCAATGTGGTTCCGGAAGGTCTTGCCGCCGCCAGTGCAGCGGTCGAGGCATTGACCGCCCGCCTGGCGGCAGCGCAGGCCAGCGCCGCCCCGCTGATCACCGCGGTGGTTCCGCCGGCGGCCGACCCGGTGTCGCTGCAGACCGCTGCCGGTTTCAGCGCGCAGGGCAGCGAGCACGCCGCGGTGGCCGCTCAAGGCGCCGCCGAGTTGGGCCGCGCCGGTGTCGGTGTCGGTGAGTCTGGTGTCAATTACGCCGCCGGTGATGCCGCGGGTGCGACCACCTATTTCGGCGGCCTTCGGGGCGGCGCCGGCTGATGATTTCCGCCCCGGTCTGGATCGCCTCCCCACCGGAGGTGCATTCAGCATTGCTGAGCAGCGGACCCGGTCCGGGTCCGCTGTTGTCGGCTGCCGGGGCGTGGAATTCACTGAGCGTCGAGTACGCCTCAGTGGCAGACGAACTCACCGCGCTGCTCGGCGAGGTGCAGGCCGGCGCATGGCAGGGGCCCACCGCCGAGCAGTACCTGGCCGCACACGCGCCGTATCTGGCGTGGCTGGGCCAGGCCAGCGCGGACAGCGCCGGCGTCGCCGCGCAGCATGAGGTGGCCGCCACGGCATACACCAGCGCGCTGGCCTCGATGCCGACACCGGCCGAATTGGCCGCCAATCACATGACGCACGGGGTGCTGGTCGCCACCAATTTCTTCGGGATCAACACGATCCCGATCGCGCTCAACGAAGCCGACTATGTCCGGATGTGGATCCAGGCGGCTACCACCATGGGCACCTATCACGCGGTGTCCGGTTCGGCACTGGCGTCGGCGCCGCGCACGATGGAAGCTCCGCCGGTGGTCAAGTCGGCTTCGGCGCTGCCCGCCGACGACACCTCTTCGGGCACCGGCGATTTCTGGACGGATCTGTGGAACCAGCTGGTCCGGCTCTTCGAAGATCCGATCGGAACCATCAGGGCCATACTCGCTAACCCGTCGGCCTGGTTCCCGCTGCTGTTCTTCGTCGCCTATGAGGCGTTCTTCATTCCTTTCGGCTATACATTCTGGTCGGTACTGCTCAGCTCCCCGTTCCTCTTGATGGGGATCGCAATCGGAGTGGTGAACGCACTGTTGGCGGACGACCTGCCGGCGGCAGTACCTGCCGCCGTAACGCCGGCACCGGTCATAGCGCGCGGTGAACAGGCACTCCCGCTGCCCGCGGCGGTGGGCGTCGGAGGGGGTACGGTTCCGGCTGCGGGCGGCCCGGCAGCTGCTGGTGCACCGGCGGCCGGCGCGCCCCCTGGTGCGGTCCCCGGAACCCCGCTGCTCGCCTATTTGGTTGCGGGAGCACATCCCGGGACTAGTTTCGGTCCGACCCTGATCGATCGGGAGCGCGGAAAGGCTCCCGCGGAAGGTATCCCGGCGGCCGCGGCGGGAGTGCGGTCGGCGACCCGCGAAAGTGCCCGGGCGCGGCGCCGCCGACGCGCGGTGATGCGAGACCATGCCGACGAGTTCATGGATCTGGATTCGGGCCCCGCCAGCGGCCTGGACGACACTCCGGCGACAGGTGCTGCAGCGGGTTCGGATCGGGGAGCCGGAGGCCTGGGCTTCACCGGGGCTGTAGGCAAGCGCGGCACCGCAACTGCGTCGGGCCTGGCCACGATGGCCGGCGACGGGTTCGGTCGCGGGCCGAGTATGCCGATGTTGCCTGAGACCTGGGGTGATACCGAGGGCGTTGACCCGGAGCGGGGAGCGGAGTCGACGGTATGACGGTCGAGAAATCAGCAGTAATAACAGTCAGGAAAGGAGTGCAGCGATGAGTATGTTGGATGCGCATATTCCGCAGTTGGTGGCGTCGGAGTCGGCGTTTGGTGCCAA
>CAXYUC010000150.1:0-10956 GCA_964292075.1 uncultured Mycolicibacter sp. | reverse complement strand
GCCAATTCGCCATCAGACCGAGCCCGAACCCATTTTCCATGCAAAATCGAGGCTAGGGCACAAGATTTATTTCCGCTAATCCGATCACCTTTTCTGTACACCCGTGAGGTCTTTATTGCCACCAGAGCTGCGCCCAAATCGAGCGAATACCACGAACACCAGAACTGGTCTTATGACCGAATCTCGCTAACGGAATCATCGTTGCCGAATCTTCAGACAACGGCTTCGAACTCGATCGCAAGCGGCATAATCCGGCGGTATGGGCTCACAACCGGATTCGCCGAAAGTCAACCGCGCCGATCACGACCAACCGCGCGCGTCGTTGCCACGCCGAAAGGTCCTGGGTGGCCTGGCCGTCGCCGGCATAGGAACGCTCGCCGGCTCTCCCCTGGTCACCGGCTGCGAGACCCGGGCACGCGACGAAATCGTCACTGACGACTCGGTCAAACCCGCCACCGACTTCACCAAGGCCGCCAACCAGAAGGTGACCGACACACTGCCGTTCCACGACAGCAACGACTTCGATGACGCCAAGCGGGGTCTCGTCGCACGTCCTGACACGTTGACGATCAAGGATGCCGACGGCAACGTGGTCTGGGATCTCGAGGAGTACAAGGCCTACATCGGTGATGGCAAGCCTGCGCCCGACACGGTAAATCCCAGCCTCTGGCGCAACGCCCAATTGTGCATGGAGTATGGGCTGTTCAAGGTCGCCGACCGCATCTACCAGGTACGCGGCTATGACCTCTCGAACGTGACTTTCATCCAGGGCGACTCCGGCTGGATCGTGATAGACACCGCGATCTCGCCCGAGACGGCGAAGGCCGCGCTGGACCTGGCCAACCAGGAACTTGGCCCCCGCCCCGTACTCGCCGTCGTGCACAGCCACTCGCACGTCGACCATTACGGCGGCGTCCGAGGAATTGTTTCCCAACAAGACGTCGATTCCGGCAAAGTCAAGATCGTAGCGCCGGCCGCGTTCGTCGAAGACGCGGTCAGCGAGAACGTCATCGCCGGCAACGCAATGGGCCGACGCGCGGTCTATATGTACGGGGCTCTATTGCCCCGCAACGCACAAGGTGCCGTCAACGGCGGCCTCGGGATGACCGTCTCCACCGGCCTGCCTACGCTGATCATCCCAACCGACATCATCAGCGACACCGGGACGAAGCTGACCTTGGACGGTGTCGAGATGGTATTCCAGATGACTCCGGGTACCGAGGCCCCCACTGAGATGAACACCTACTTCCCGCAGTTCAAGGCTATGTGGATGGCCGAGAACACCACCAACACCATGCATAACCTGCTGACGTTGCGGGGCGCCCAAGTGCGCGATGCCCTCGTCTGGGCCCGCTTCCTCGATGAAACGATCCGCCTCTACGGCCCCCAGACCGAGGTCAAGTTTCAAAGCCATCAGTGGCCGATGTGGGGCAACGCCAAGATCATCAGCTACTGGAAGAAGCAGCGCGACATGTACAAGTACATGCACGACCAGTCCGTGCGCCTGATGAACCAAGGCTTGGTCGGATCCGAGATCGCCGAAGAAATCCAACTACCGCCCGAACTGAACACCTTCTGGCCCGACCGCGGCTACTACGGCACGCTCAAGCACAACTCCCGAGCGATCTATCAGCGCTACATGGGTTGGTACGACGGCAACCCCTCCGATCTCGATGACCTCCCGCCACAGGAGGCGGCGAAGAAGTACGTCGAGTACATGGGTGGCGAAGACGCCATTCTGCAGAAGGCCAAAAGGGATTTCGACAATGGCAATTACCGTTGGACCGCGACCGTGCTCAAGCAGGTGGTGTTCGCCAACCCCGACAGTGTCAACGGTAAAAATCTGCTGGCCGACAGCTACGAACAACTCGGTTACCAGGCCGAATCCGGGTCATGGCGCTCGATTTATCTACAGGGCGCCTATGAGCTGCGCAAGGGCGTGCCCGCCGGCGGCGGCACCGACACCGCAAGCCCCGACACCATCAGCGCAATGCCCCCGGAAATGCTGTTCGACTACCTTGGCGTGCGACTCAATGGGCCCAAGGCTGCGGGGAAAAATATCAGCCTCAACGTCACCTTCACTGACCTCAACAAGCAGTACGGCCTCGCCGTCGAGAACGCGGTCTTGCACTACGCGCCCGAGCCGATTCCCAACGCCGACGCGACGATCACACTGACCAAATCCACACTCGACGACATCCAGTCTGGGACGACCACACTCGACGACGCCGTCAAGAAGAAAGACGCGACGATCGACGGCAATCAGGACGCGCTGAACGAATTCCTCGGCCTCCTAGACACATTCCCGTTCTGGTTCAACGTCGTTACGCCCTAACTCTCATCGGCTACGGACCGCTCAGGCTCCGTACACCGGCACCGGCGGCCGCGACTTGGCCAACAGATCGGTGACGACCGGACCCAGCTCGGCGGGGTCCCAGCGGGAGCCCTTGTCGGTCTGCGGGCCGTGCGCCCACCCCTCGGCAACCCGGATCTTGCCGCCTTCGACCTCGAAG
Organism: uncultured Mycolicibacter sp.; assembly: GCA_964292075.1. Lineage (GTDB taxonomy): Bacteria > Actinomycetota > Actinomycetes > Mycobacteriales > Mycobacteriaceae > Mycobacterium. The sequence continues at coordinate 8,443 of CAXYUC010000150.1, read as the reverse complement.
ACCTTGCCGGTCACGTCCTTGGACTCCACGCTGCCCAGCCACACCACCAGCGGGCTGACGTTCTCCGGGGCCATCGCGTCGAAGGCCTGGCCCTGGGTGTTCATCATGTCGGCGAAGACGGTCTCGGTCATTCGGGTGCGCGCCGACGGGGCGATCGCGTTGACGGTGACACCGTAGCGGCCCATCTCGGCCGAGGCGACCAGCGTCATCGCGGCGATGCCAGCCTTGGCGGCGCTGTAGTTGGCCTGCCCGACGCTGCCCTGCAGGCCGGCGCCGGAGCTGGTGTTGATGATCCGGGCATCCACCGTTTCGCCGGCCTTGGACTTGGCCCGCCAGTAGGCGGCGGCGTGCCGCATGGTGGCGAAGTGCCCCTTGAGGTGCACGGCGATGACGGCGTCGAATTCCTCTTCGCTGGTGTTGGCGAACATCCGGTCCCGCACGATGCCGGCATTGTTGACCAGCACATCCAGGCCACCGAAGTGCTCGACCGCGGTCTGGATCAGCTGCTCCGCCTGGGCCCAGTCGGCGACGTTGGAGCCGTTGGCGACGGCCTCCCCGCCAGCTGCGACGATCTCGTCGACCACGCCCTGGGCGGCACTGCCCCCGCCGGCCGGTGATCCGTCCAGCCCGACGCCGATGTCGTTGACCACCACCCGGGCGCCCTCGGCGGCAAAGGCCAGCGCGTGCGCCCGCCCGATTCCGCCGCCCGCTCCGGTGACGATGACCACGCGGCCGTCGAGAAGTCCCATCAGTGTTCTCTCCTTATTTGTTAGCGCTGGATGCGTCGAGGTAGGCGGGGTTCTCGCCGCCACCGTGCACGGTCAGGCTGGCGCCACTGACATAGGACGCCAGATCGGAACTCAAAAACGCTGCGGTCCAACCAATTTCGGACGGCTTGGCCAACCGGCCCAGCGGCACGGTGGCGCCGACGGCGGCCACCGATTCGGCGTCACCGTAGAACAGCTCGGACTGCTCGGTCTCGACCATGCCGACCACAATCGAGTTGACCCGCACCTTCGGCGCCCACTCGACGGCCAGCGACGTGGTCAGGCTGTCCACTCCTGCCTTGGCCGCGCCGTAGGCGGCAGTGCCCGGCGACGGCCGGTGGCCGCTGACACTGGTGATGTTGACGATCGAGCCCCCGCTGTCCTGGGTCTGCATGACGGCGTTGGCATGCGTGGAGACGTACAGGGCGCTGAGCAGGTTCAGCTCGATGATCTTGCGGCTGAAGTTGGCCGACGCGTCGGCGGCCAACGCGAACGGAGATCCGCCGGCATTGTTGACTATCGTGTCGATCCGGCCGTGGGTGGTCACGATCGCCTCGATCAGGCCCTTCACCGCGTCGTCGTCGCGGACGTCGCAGGAGTGGAACTCATACGGGGAGCCGTCCACCGGACGCCGGGCGCAGGTCACCACCGTTGCGCCCTGGTCGGCGAAGACGGCGCTGATGCCCGCGCCGACGCCGCGCACTCCACCGGTCACCAGCACCACCTTGCCGGTCAATCCGAGGTTGATCGCATCACCCACTGTGCTAGCGTACCAAGCAAGTGCTTGCTTAGGCAGCTATAGGTGTCCAAAGACCCCAATACGACAGGGAAGTCCGCCCATGCCGATCACATCCACCACCGTCGAACCGGGGATCGTCGCGGTCACCGTCGACTTCCCACCGGTCAACGCCCTGCCCTCGAAGGCCTGGTTCGAACTCGGCGACGTCATCACCGCCGCCGGCAAGGACATGAACACCCACGCGGTGATCCTGCGCGCCGAAGGCCGCGGCTTCAACGCCGGCGTGGACATCAAGGAGATGCAGGCCACCGAGGGCTTCACCGCCCTGATCGACGCTAACCGTGGCTGCTTCGCGGCGTTCAAGGCCGTCTACGAGTGCGCGGTGCCGGTGATCGCCGCGGTCAACGGATTCTGCGTGGGCGGCGGTATCGGCCTGGTCGGCAACGCCGATGTGATCGTGGCCTCCGACGACGCCAAGTTCGGCCTGCCGGAGGTGGAGCGTGGCGCCCTGGGGGCGGCCACTCACCTGTCCCGGCTGGTGCCGCAGCACATGATGCGCCGGTTGTTCTACACCGCAGCCACCGTCCCCGCCTCGGTCCTGGCCAACTACGGCTCGGTGCACGAGGTGGTGCCGCGGGCCGAGCTCGACGAGGCCGCGCTGCGGGTGGCCCGCGACATCGCGTCCAAGGACACTCGGGTGATCCGAGCCGCCAAGGAAGCCCTCAACCTGATCGATGTGCAGAAGGTCAACTCCAGCTACCGGATGGAGCAGGGCTTCACCTTCGAACTCAACCTCGCCGGCGTGGCCGACGAGCACCGCGACGCGTTCGCCGGGACCGAGAAGGGCGCCAAGAAATGAGCAAGCTGACCACCCTCGACAACGCCGTCGCCGAACTGCGCGATGGCATGACAATCGGCATCGGCGGCTGGGGCTCGCGCCGTAAGCCGATGGCGTTCGTCCGCGCCATGCTGCGCACCGACGTCAAAGACCTGACCGTCGTGACCTACGGCGGACCGGATCTGGGACTGCTGTGCTCGGCGGGCAAGGTGCGCAGGGCCTACTACGGCTTCGTCTCGCTGGACTCTCCCCCGTTCTACGACCCGTGGTTCTCCAAGGCCCGCACCACCGGGGCCATCGAAGCCCGCGAGATGGACGAGGGCATGCTGCGCTGCGGACTGCAGGCCGCCGCCCAGCGGCTGCCGTTCCTGCCGATCCGCGCCGGGCTGGGCAGCTCGGTCATCGACTTCTGGGAAGGTGAGCTCAAGACCGTCACCTCCCCCTACCCCGTCGAGGGCGGTCACGAGACCCTGGTCGCGATGCCGGCACTGAACCTGGACGCCGCGTTCGTGCACATGAACGTCGGCGATGAGCGGGGCAACGCCGCCTACACCGGGATCGACCCGTACTTCGACGACCTGTTCCTGATGTCGGCGCAGCGCCGGTTCCTGTCGGTGGAGAAGATCGTGTCCACCGAGGAACTGATCGCCAGCACGTCGCCGCAGACCCAGGTGATCAACCGGATGATGGTGGACAAGGTGGTGGAAGCGCCGGGTGGCGCCCACTTCACCATCGGGGCAGCCGATTACGGCCGCGACGAGAAGTTCCAGCGGCACTACGCCGAAGCCGCCAAGTCCGACGAGACCTGGGCGGAATTCAAGGCCACCTACCTGTCCGGCAGCGAAGACGACTACCAGGCTGCGGTCAAGGCATTCGGAGCGGAGGCACAAGCATGACCGATTCACCCAGTCGCGCCGAGATCTGCGCGGTCGCCTGCGCCGACCTGTTCCGCGACGCCGGCGAGATCATGGCCTCACCCATGGCCACGGTGCCCTCGGTCGGCGCCCGGCTGGCCCGCCTCACCTTCTCCCCCGACCTGGTGCTCACCGATGGCGAGGCCCGCATCCTGGCCGACACCCCGGCGATCGGCAAGGTCGGGCCGCTAGAGGGGTGGATGCCGTTCAACCGGGTCTTCGAGACCCTGGCATGGGGCCGTCGCCATGTGATCATGGGCGCCAACCAGATCGACCGCTACGGCAACCAGAACCTGTCGGCGTTCGGTGCGCTGCAGCAGCCGACCCGGCAGATGTTCGGGGTCCGCGGCGCGCCCGGGAACACCATCAATCACACCACCAGCTACTGGGTGGGCGCGCACTCGTCGCGGGTGTTCTGCGAGGCCGTCGACATTGTCTCGGGTATCGGCTACGACAAGGTCGACCCGGCTAACCCGGCGTTCCGGTTCTTCAACCTGGGCGGCGTGGTGACCAACCTCGGCGTGTTCGACTTCGGCGGCCCTTCGCATCAGATGCGGGCGGTCTCGCTGCACCCCGGCGTCACCGCCGACGAGGTCGCCGAGAACACCTCGTTCGAGGTACACGGCTTGGCCGACGCCGCGGTGACCCGGGAGCCCACGGTCGAGGAGCTGCGGCTGATCCGCGAGGTCATCGATCCGAAGTCGCTGCGGGACAAAGAAGTACGAGCATGAGCCGGTTGAAGACCCCGCTGACCGAACTGGTCGGCGTCGAACACCCGGTGGTGCAGACCGGGATGGGCTGGGTGGCCGGCGCCCGACTGGTCTCGGCCACCGCCAATGCCGGCGGGCTGGGCATCCTGGCCTCGGCGACCATGACGATCGACGAGCTGGCCACCGCGATCGCCAAGGTGAAGTCCAGCACCGACAAGCCCTTCGGGGTCAACATCCGCGCCGACGGCGCCGACGCCGGCGACCGGGTGGATCTGATGATCCGCGAGGGCGTCAAGGTGGCGTCGTTCGCGCTGGCCCCCAAGGCCGAGCTGATCGCCAAGCTCAAAGAGGCCGGCTCGGTGGTGATCCCGTCGGTCGGTGCGGCCAAGCACGCCAAGAAGGTAGCGTCCTGGGGCGCCGACGCGGTGATCGTGCAGGGCGGCGAGGGCGGCGGGCACACCGGCCCGGTTGCCACCACGCTGCTATTGCCGTCGGTGCTCGACGCGGTCGCCGGCACCGGAGTTCAGGTGATCGCCGCCGGCGGCTTCTTCGACGGCCGCGGCCTGGCCGCCGCGCTGTCCTATGGCGCGACCGGCGTCGCGATGGGCACCCGCTTCCTGCTGACCAGCGACTCCACCGTTCCGGACGCGGTCAAGCAGCGCTACCTGGCCGCCGACCTGAGCGGCACCGTCGTCTCCACCCGAGTCGACGGCATGCCCCATCGGGTGCTGCGCACCGAACTGGTGAACAAGCTCGAAAGCGGCTCGCGGGCACGCGGTTTCAGCGCTGCCATCCGCAACGCGGCGAAGTTCAAGAAGATGTCGCAGATGAGCTGGCCGGCCATGGTCAAAGACGGACTGGCGATGCGGCACGGCAAGGAACTCACCTGGTCGCAGGTGCTGATGGCCGCCAACACCCCGATGCTGCTCAAAGCCGGCTTGGTGGAAGGCAATACCGAAGCCGGCGTGCTGGCCTCGGGCCAGGTGGCGGGCATCCTGGACAGCCTGCCGTCCTGCGCCGAGCTGATCACCTCGATCGTCGACGAGGCCGTCGAGCACCTGAAGGCAGCGGCGTCCCACATCCAGCCCTAACCCCGAGTGTGAACCTCACGACGCAACACGCCGCGGAAGCGTCGCCAATTCCACACCCACGCCGGGGCCGGCCCAGCCAGCGGCGTACATCGCGTCCGCTACCCGAGCGATCAGCGTCGCCTTCCGGTAGCGGAGCAGCTCGGCACTGACCCGAATGATCAGCCAACCCTGCTCGGCCAGCGCCACCTGACGGTCGATGTCGCGCTGCCGCTGTTTCGGGTCGGTCCAATGCTGCGGGCCGTCATACTCGATGCCGACCTTCAATTCCCGATATCCCATGTCGACTCGCGCCACGAACCCGCCGTATTCGTCGTACACCACGATCTGGGTCTCCGGGCGCGGCAGGCCCGCGTCGATGAGCGCCAGCCGGGTGCGGCTCTCTTGGTGCGATTCCGCGCCGGCGTCGACCAGCGGCAGGATTCGTCGCAGCCGATTCAAGCCCCGCACTCCCGGATGCGCGGCGATGACGGCCTCGACGTCGGTTATCCCGATACCGGTGGCATTGGCCAGTGCGTCGACGCGCGCGACGGCAAGCACCCTCGACGGCGTTCGCCGTCCGATGTCAAAAGCCGTCCGGGCCGGGCTAGTTACCGCCATCCCGTCGACGGCTATCACCTCACCGGCTTTCAGGGTGTCGGTGTGAACGACAAGCCTTGGCGGTGGCTTGCGATTGACGTACACCAGTTCCGCGTCGAGTTCAGGGCTCACCCACTTGGACCCCAGCAGCGCTGCACCCGAGTTACCGCCGACGATTCCCCTCCGCCGCGACCACAGCCAGGCCGCGCACGCCCGTTGCCGCGCGGTCAGCGTGATGCCCCATGGGGCGTAGACACCTGGGTAGATCGGTTCGTAGAGCGTCCGCATCGCCCGCTCGGGAATCATCTTGGCAGCCAATGCTTCGACCCCAAGGAACGGCCAGTCCAGTTCTGTCATGCCCACAGCGTGCTACCGGACGTCAATCCACCCCGACAGCACTCCACAGCCCGCTGAGTGTGAATCTCACGACGCGACCCGCCGCAGCGGCGTCGCGAGATTCACACTCGGCGCAAGGGTTAGGCCTCCGCCACCATCAGGGTGTGCCCGGTCGGGTCGCGGAACCAGAACATCGGCGGAACCGGGTCCCCCATCCGCGCCACTTGAGCATCGACGTCGACACCGAGTTCGGCCATCGCGGCGTGGGTGGCATCGATGTCATCGGTGTTCAGAACGATGCCGGTGTCGGTCGGTTCGACCGGCCCGCTCTCCGGCGGCGGCGGGGCCAGGGCGATGCCGGCCAAGCCGGTGGGCGGGTAGACCTCGATCCACCGGTAGCCACCGCCCATCTCGATGTCGGTGCGCTTCTCAAAGCCCAGCGACTCATAGAAAGCCACCGCCTTGTCCTGCTCGGGCGTCGGCACGCACACCAGGTTGATCGTCTTCAGGCCGGTCTTGGTCGTGCTCATCATTCTCCTTCTGTTGGGATGGGTTGGGGACACTACGAATTGACGCCGTATAGCTGGGCGATCTGCGGCGAGCTGGCCCAGCGACTGTAGGTGGGGCCTTGCGGCCAGCCTTCGGGCGAGTCCTGCCACTGTTCCTGGCGCCCGTAGGGCAGCACATCCAGCAGCGGGAATATGTGGCTGAGCTGTTCCACCCCGCGGTGGTTGGTGCACCAGGTGCGGTAGACCGCATCGCCTTGGCGCAGAAAGACATTCACCGCGAACTGGCCACCTGGCGGCACCCCGACGTCGGTACCGAACGGACTGTTGGCGGTGCTGTACCAGGCCATCTGGTTGCCGACCCGCCGCTTGTACGCGATCGCCTCGTCGATGGGCCCCTGCGTGACAATCACGAACCGTGCGTCATAGGCGTCCAGGAAGTCGAGTCGGGTGAACTGTGAGGTGTAGCCGGTACATCCCGGGCACTGCCATTCCTGGCCCGGTGACCACATGTGGTGATAGACGATCAGTTGACTCTTGCCCTCGAACACCTCGGGCAGGCGAACCCGCCCGCTCTCGCCCTCGAGCACATAGTCGTCCATGGCGACCATCGGCAGGCGCCGGCGCAGCGCGGCGATCGCGTCGAGTTCGCGGGTGGCCGCCTTCTCCCGGACGCGCAACGCGTCAAGTTCGCGTTGCCAGGTCTGGTGATCCACCACCGGCGGCGCCGTGAAATCTGTCATCGGCGAAAACTCCCATTGTTATGTGTACGGCGTCTACATTGACTATGTTCACACCGTACACTTGAACCCGAGGGAGCTGTCAAGAGGTGACTGCGACAAAGACCGGTTATCACCACGGCGACCTGGGCGCGGCGCTGATCGACGCCGGTTTGCAGCTGACCCGGCTCGGCGGCCCAGAGGCGCTCACCGTCCGGGAGGCGACCCGGCGCGTCGGGGTCTCCCCCAACGCCGCATACCGGCACTTCGCCGACCGCGAGGCACTGTTGAGGGCGGTCGCGATCGCCATCGGCGACCGGATGGCCGCGCGCATGCTCCCCTCGGTGAGCCGACGCGGCACCGCGGCGAACCGGGCACGCAATCAGCTCCGCGCGGTCGGGCTCGGCTACATCGGATTCGCGTTGGATGAGCCCGGGTGGTTCACCGTGGCATTCTTCGGCTCCGGGGTCACCGCAGTCGACGATGACGGCGTCCCACCACCGTTTCGCGCGCTGGTCGACGCACTCGATGCGATGACGGATGCCGGCGTGCTGCAACCGCACCGGCGCGCGGGCGCGGAGTGGCCGTGCTGGTCGGCAGTGCACGGATTCGCCGAGTTGGCCCTGCGCGGGCCGCTACGCGGCGCCCCCCGCCCCGACCTGGACGCGCTCGCGCAACGAACGGTCGACGACATCATCGCCGGGCTGGTGGGCTGATTCGACGACGGCGGGGTTCAGCTGGCTTGGGCCGGCAGATGGATCCCGTTGGTGACCGTGATCAAGAATAGGGTGAGGTCGCGCGTGAGGTCGTCCATCGATCGCGGCGGATCGGTCTGGTGCAGGAAATCAGCAATGATCTCGAAGAGTCCCCCGACGGTGGCTACCGCCATCGGCCGATAGTCGACGACGTCACCGGCTTGGGCCTTGCTGCGCCAGAACGACTCGATGAAGCCCGCGGCCCACCGACGGTTCGTCCGCCGCTGCGCCTCGACCCGCGGCGAGATTCCGGCGCTTTCCCGGAACGCAACGACCGCCACCCGGGGATCGACGACCAGTTCATGGGCGAACACGGTAAGAACGCGGCGCACCGTCGCCTCTTCGGTCTCGTCGGGAGCGCTGTGCAGCAACTCCTCCTCGACCCTTGCCTCGATGCGGTCGCTGATCTCGTTCATCAGCTCCAGGTAGCAGTCTTCCGGGCCTTGCCCCCATGTAGTGGACACGGGATTTGTGGTTAAGCAGCTTCGGGCA
>CAXYUC010000149.1:0-10967 GCA_964292075.1 uncultured Mycolicibacter sp. | reverse complement strand
CCGCCGGCCCCCCCGCCGTGCCCCGCCGCGCCCAACCCTGAGCTGGGAGCCCCCCGTCCCCCGTTCCTCTCGTCGAGCGTGAAGTTGGCTCCCCGCCCGACGTGTGAGCGTGAAGCCAACTTCACGTTCGGCGGAGGCGGGGCCCGAGGCATGGTTCCATAGGTAGAACCTGTTTCAGTTTCGATGTGAGGGGTCGGTGTGCAGCTTTCCTTTGAAGACCGCAGCTACCTGGTCACCGGCGGTGGCAGCGGTATCGGCAAGGCGGTAGCCGCCGAGTTGGCTGCGGCCGGGGCCGACGTCCTGATCGTCGGGCGAGACGCCGAGAGATTGGCGACAGTGGCGGCCGAGCTCGGCGGTTCAGCGAGGCTCGACGGAGGCGAGGTGAAGCTGGGACCGCCGCATGAATCCCGTGGCACGGTCCGTCACCTGTCGACCGACGTCACTGACGAAGACAGCGTTATCGCCGCCGTCGAGGCCGCCGTGAGCAAGCACGGCCGGCTACACGGAGTGGTGCACTGCGCCGGTGGCTCGCAGACCATCGGGCCGATCACCCAGATCGACTCGGAATTGTGGCGGCGCACCGTCGACCTCAACGTCAACGGCACCATGTATGTGCTCAAGCACGCCGGACGGGCGCTGGTGCGCGGCGGCGGGGGATCGTTCGTGGGGATCTCCTCGATCGCGGCCAGCAACACCCACCGCTGGTTCGGCGCCTACGGCCCGACCAAGTCGGCGCTGGACCACATGATGCAACTGGCCGCCGACGAGCTGGGGGCCTCCTGGGTGCGGGTCAACAGCATCCGCCCCGGCCTGACCCGCACCGAGCTGGTCGCCCCGATCCTGGATTCGCCCGAGCTGAGCGAGGACTACCGCGTCTCGACGCCGCTTCCGCGGCCCGGCGAGGTCGAGGACGTCGCCAACCTGGCGCTGTTCCTGCTCAGTGACGCGGCCGGCTACATCACCGGTCAGGTCATCAACGTCGACGGCGGGCAGATGCTGCGCCGCGGTCCGGACTTCTCATCGATGCTGGAGCCGGCGTTCGGGGCTGACGGGCTGCGCGGAGTAGTGCAGTCCTAACCGCCGGGTTTGTTTCGGGGCCTCAGAGCCCCGCGTCGCGTTCGGCCAGGGTGGCAATCGCCGACCAGTCCAACTGTTCGCCGCCGTTGGCGAGCAGGGTCAGGAACCGGTCGCGCAGCAGGCTGCCCAGCGGTAGGGGCACCGTCAGCTCGTCGGCCGCCTGCAACGCCAACCGCACGTCCTTGAGTCCGAGCGTGGCGGCGAAACCGGCCGGCTCGAAGCTCTTTCGGGCGATCAGGTCGCCGTAGGTCTTGTACGCCGGGGCGTTGAACAGCGTCGAGGTGAGGATGTCGACGTAGTTCACCGGGTCCACCCCGGCTTTCTTCACCAGCGCGACGGCCTCACCGAGCGACTCGATGACGGTGGCGATCAGGAAGTTGCCGGAGACCTTCACCAGGTTGGCGCTGTACGGCTGCTCGGACACCACAAAGGTGCGCTGGCCGATCGCGTCGAAGAGCGGCGCCACCACGTCCAGCACCGCCGGTTCGCCCGCTGCGATCACGAAGAGCTTTGCCGCCGCGGCGGCCTCCGGCCGGCCGAAGACCGGTGCGGCGACATAGGACTGCCCCGCGTCGGCGTGCGCGGCGGTGAGCCGTCGGGCGAGCGCGACGCTGATGGTGCTCGACGAGATATGGGTGCCGCCGGGCGGCAACGACGCCACAATGCCGTCCGGGCCGAGCGTGACCTGCTCGACGGCGTCGTCGTCGGCCAGCATCGTCTGCACCACGTCGCCGCGGCAGGCGTCGGCGACCGTGCGCGCCGGTGTGGCGCCCTGCTGGGCCAGGGCGTCCACCTTGGCCGGTGACCGGTTGTAGGCGGTGACGCTATGGCCTGCCTTGAGCAGATTGACGGCCATGCCGTTGCCCATGTTTCCGAGCCCGATGAATCCGACGTGCATGATGTCCACCTTGCCCTGTATGTCTGTAGGACGGAACGCAACGGTCAGAGGAGGACGACTCGTGGGTGTGTACGCAGTGACAGGGTCGGCGTCCGGCATGGGACGCCAGGCGGCGGAGAAACTGCGGGCGGCCGGCCACACCGTCATCGGCGTCGACCTGCGCGACGCCGAAATCGTCGCGGACCTGTCCAACCCGACCGGGCGAGCGGGCGCAGCCGAGCAGGTGCTGGCGCAGTGTGGGGGCCGCCTCGACGGCGCGGTCCTGGCCGCCGGGCTGGGCCCGAAGCCGGGACCGAGCATGCCCCGGACCATCTGCGAGGTGAACTCCCGCGGGGTGGTGGATCTGCTGGACGCGTGGCGGCCGGCGCTGGCCGCCGGCGGACGAGCCAAGGTGGTGGTGATCGGCAGCAATTCGTCGACCACCATCCCCGCCGTTCCCCGTCGAGCGGTACGTGCCCTGCTCGCCGGCAAGACGGCACGGGCGGTGCGAACGGTGAAGCTGCTGGGCCCCGCGGCGCCGTCGATGGCCTACGGCGCCTCGAAGATCGCGGTGGCTCGGTGGGCGCGCCGCCACGCGGTCACCCCGGCGTGGGCCGGGGCCGGGATCCGGCTCAACGTGCTGGCGCCCGGGGCGATCCAGACTCCACTGCTGGATGAGTTGTTGGCGATACCCCAGCAGGCCAAGGCTCTTCAGTCGTTCCCGGTGCCGGTCGGCGGGTACGGGGATCCGGCACAGCTGGCCGACTGGATGATGTTCATGCTCTCTGATGCCGCGGAATTCCTGTGCGGCAGTGTCATCTTCGTCGACGGTGGCACCGATGCTTACTTCCGTGGCGATGACTGGCCACGCAGTCTCGGTGTCTTGGGAGTGCCGCGTTACCTGCTGCGGATGAGATCGTTCGCCAAGACGCATCAGGGGTAAGTCAGTGGCTGCGCACTCGACCGTCCGCTTCGAGTAGCCGACCCTGACGCTTCACCGCGTGCGTGACGGTGGCGCGGTCGCGGACCCGCCAGCCGGGCGCCAGGGCGGCCGCCGCGGACTCGAACCCCGCCAGGTTGGCCAGGGACACGAATCGCGCCACCAGCACCAGATTCGCCGGACCGACGACCGTGGCGCAGCGCAGCACCGGCGACAGTGCGGCGATCGCCAGCCCGGCACTGTGCGGATCGTCGACCTCGACCTCGAGCAGAACCGCCCGCCCCGCGCCCACTGCCGGTGCCACCACGTCACAGCCCAACCGGATCGACTGGCCCCGCAGCGCCCGATCGAGCAGTCGCCGGGCGGTCACCTCGGAGGTCCCCAGGAGTCCGCCGAGGTCGGCCAGGCTCATCCGGGCATCTTCGCCGAGGGCGGCGGTCAGGTCGGCGATCACCTCGGGACGCGGTGGCCGCCCGCGGTCGGCCGTATTCGGGTGGGGGCTCGCCAGGTGGGCCTGCTGGGCCGGGGACAGCACCCGAAGCCGCCATTGGGCGTCCTCGCAGTGCACGCCGCTGAGGAAGGCCACGCGTGCGGCGGTCACATCGGGGTGCTCGGCGCTAAGCCGTTCGACCTCGTCGTGCAGCGGAGCAAGGCCACGGCCGAGCACGATCGCGGCGACGGCGTCCGCTCCCGCCAGCACGTCGACGGCCAGGACGTCCTCGCGCTGCGCGATCCCGGTCGCCACCGCCGCCGCTGAGCCCGGGCGGCACGCCAGGTGGACCAGCACCGCGTCGCGATCGGGGGCCAACTGCTGCGCGCTCGGCCGGACGACGAGCCACGCAAGTCGCTCGTCGACGAGTCGCTGCCATCGGCGCGCTGCTGTCGCGGGGTCGACGCCGAGCGCCGCCCCGATCGCGCGCCAGGGAGCCCGCGGCCACACTTGGAGGGCGTGAATGAGGGCGAGGTCGATCTCGGCCAGGGGTTCGGGGGGCTGCCACGCTGCCTGTACGGGCCCAGTCACGGGCCTGAGAATAGCGAAATCCTGCATCGCCAATCATTTTTCTATTGGAAACCCGCGTAGGTTCATCGGTAAGCGTCGGATCACCTTAAAGTCGCCACGTGCTCCGCACCAACGAACCCGTGCCCACCATCGCTGACCTCGTCGCCCCCGCCCCCCGCGCCACCGGCACCCCGGGCGGCGTCGCGGCGGCCGCCTACGTGCGCGACCGGCTGACCGCCGCCGGGCTCGATGAGGTCTGGATCGAGCCGGACGAGGCCTTCCGGTGGCAGGCATCACGGGTGGGCCTGCGCGTCGGTCACCAGGAGGTGCCCGCCGCGCCCGTGCTGCACTGCCAGCTGCCGGCCCACGACGCCGTGGGGAAGTGGTCGACCGGACCCGACGGGCTCACCGCCGAGGTCGTCGACATCGGGTCCGACCGGATCGCACGCCACGACGTGCGGGGACGTCTGGTGCTGTTCGACCTGCGGTTCACCATGAGCCAGGCCAGCCTGCTGCCGCTCGCCGAGTACGTCCACGACCCCGGTCGGCGGATGCTGCGCCGTGAGGTGCTCACCTCGCGCAACCCCTACCTGACGACGCTGACCCGGGTCATGACGCAGGCGACGGCAGCCGGCGCCGTCGGCGTGATCGGCGTGCTGGCCGAGTACCCGGAGTCACTGGGTTATCACAACGAGTACTACCGGCGCGCGCTCATGGAACTGCCGGGCGTCTGGGTCACCCGTGCCGGCGGCGCCCGCCTGCGCACCCTGTTGCGCAAGGAACCGCGCGCAACACTCACCCTCGATGCGACCCGCGAACGCGTCGCATCGTCGACGGTCGTCGGCGTCCTGCGGGGCCGCTGCCCCGAGACGATCATGGTGCAGTCCCATCACGACTCGGTCGGTCCCGGCGCCGTCGAGGACGCCAGCGGCACCGCCGAGGTCATCGCCATCGCCGAGGAGGAGGTCGCCCGCGCCCGCCTGGCCGGCCCCCGCGAGAAGACCTTGATGTTCGTCACGTTCGACACCCACTTCACCGGCTACCAGGCCCACCAACGCTTCGCCCGCCAGTACGCCCTCGACCCGCAGAGCCCCTTCCCGCTGGCCCTCAACCTCACCGTCGAGCACGTGGGCCTGCGGTCTCGCATAGGCGCCGACGGCGGGTTCGAGACGCTGCGCGACAGCGAGCCACGCGCCTTCTTCGAGAACGTCCGTCCCGCGTTGAAGTGGCAGTTGGTTCGCACGATCCGCCGCCGCGGACTGCACTCGACCTCGGTGCTGAATGCGACGGTCCCGGAGTTCGTCGCCGGCGGCATCCCCACCGACGCCTCGTTCACCCTCGCGGCGGGCGTGCCCACGATCAGTCTCGTCTCGGGCCCCTTGTACCTCTACGACGATGCCGACACCATCGAGCAGGTGGACGTCGACCAACTCGAGGCCGTGGGCCGGGCCTTCGTCGACCTCATCGACGCCGCCGACCATCGGCCGGCGGGCCGGATCGGCCTCATCCCGCGGCGGCTGCGTCGCCTGCTCCCGCGGGGCCGCTGGTGATCGTCGAACCCGTGGCGTTCGCGTCGACGTCGATCGACGGCGAACCGATGACGCAGACCGGACTGGTGTGGTTGCCGCACGGTCCGCCACCGGCATCCGGCTGGCCGGTGGTGACCTACGGCCACATGACGACCGGCGGTTCGGACCGGGCCGCGCCGAGCCTGGCCACGCCCGGCCATCCCGAGTCGCGCCGCATCCACCAGGGTGACGCGTTCGTCTCGCGGCTGGCCACGGCCGGCGCGGTGGTCCTGCAACCGGACTACGAGGGCCTGGGCAGCCCGGGCCCGCACCCGTACCTGCGCGGCGCCTCCCTCGGGCGCAGCGTGCGTGACCTGCTGACGTGGGCCCGCGGGCGATGGCCGCTCGACGGGCGGTGGATCAGCGCCGGGCACTCCGAGGGGGCGCTCGCCGCGATGCATGCCGTCGCCGCCGGACCCATCGAGGGGTTCGACCTGCGCGCCGTGGTCGCCTTCACGCCGGTGACCCGGATGGACCAGACGATCGGGGCCGCGTTGCGACTTCCGGTCGTGCTGCCGGGATTTCAGGTGGTGACGGCGCTGATCGCCCTGATGATCGAGGGCGCGGCGACGACGACGCAGCCGTTGCGACCGCTGTTGACAGGCGGCGGGCTGAGCCGCGAGGCGCTGGCCCGCTGGCCGCACCTGGGCGAACGCAGCCTGACCGAGCTGTGCGAACCGGACTCCTTCGGCGCGCTCGCGCCGCGCGCCCTGCTGGGGCCGCGGGGCGCCGAGGTGCGCCGGCACCTGCTCGACTCGTTCCGGGCCGACGAGGTAGCCGACCTGCTTCTGCCCGCCGGCGTTTCGCTGCGCATCGATGCCGGCCGGTTCGACGAGGTCGCACCCTTCTGGCTCACCCGCCGCCTGGTCCAGTTACAGCGCGCACGCGGCACGGACGTCGAGCTGCACTGGTGGAACGGAATGCACTCGCCCACCGTCGATCTCGCCGCGGCCGCCGCCGCGGATTGGTGTCGGGCCAAGCTCGGGCAGTGAGGTGTGCGGGGGCGTTACCTGGTGCGGATGAGGTCGTTCGTCAACACGTCGAATCCCTTATAGCCCGCGGCGGCCACCTCGGCGATGATCGCGCCGTAGGTGCCGAAGCCGCCGACGAACGGCATGAAGACCCGTGGCCGCCCGGCGATGTTGGCGCCCAGATACCACGAATTCGCCTGCGTCATCAGGGTTTCTGCTGCGCGTTGGGCGCACTCGGCGCCCCAGTCGGCGGCCGCATCCCGGCGGGCCTCCAGGGCGGCGGCGCTGTGCGTCTCGAGGTAGGCGATCGCCTCGGCGACCCAGTCGACGTGCAGTTCGGAGTGCAACACCATGTTGGCCAGCACCGACGGACTGCCCGGGCCGGTCATGTTGAACAGGTTGGGGAATCCGGGGACGCTCAACCCCAGGTAGGTCAGTGGTCCGCCGGCCCAGGCGTCGTTGAGTGTCACGCCGTTGCGTCCGACGATGTCGATCTTGGCGACCGACCCGGTCATGGCGTCGAAGCCGGTCGCGAAGACCAGCACGTCCAGATCGTGGTGTGCCGCAGTGGTGCAGATGCCGCGCTCGTCGATCCGCTCGATCGGCGTGGCGCGCAGGTTCACCAGATGCACGTGGTCGCGGTTGAAGGTCTCAAAGTAGTTGTCGTCGGTGCAGATCCGCTTGGCACCAATCGGATGGTCTTTGGGGATCAACAGTTCGGCGGTCGCCGGGTCGTCGACGATCGCGCGGATCTTGTTCTCCCAGAACAGGCGTGCCGTGTCGTTGGCCGCCAGGGTGACCAGCTGATCGGGGAAGGTCTTGGAGAACAGCACCCCACCGAGTTGCCAGCGTCGCTCGTAGGCGGCGTCGCGCTCCTTCGCGCTCAGCTCAAGCGCCGACGACGGGTGCGGCTCGTGCGGTGAGCCGCCGCCGCTGGCCCGCGACAACCGCCGGCGTTCGGTGTAGCCGGCCTTCTGTGCCTGGCGGGTGGCTTCGTCCAGCGGCGCGTTACCGGCTGGAATGCTGTAGTTGGCGGTGCGCTGAAACACCTCCAACCGGGCGGCCTGCGCGGCGATCGGCGGGATCACCTGAATACCCGAGGATCCGGTGCCGATCACCCCGACCCGTTTGCCGGTGAAGTCCACGCCGCCGTGCGGCCACTGCGCGGTGTGATAGATCTCGCCGGCGAACGACTCCAGTCCGTCGATGGCCGGGACGTTGGCGTTGGACAGTGGCCCGACCGCAAGGACGCAGAACCGGGCGGTCACCAGCTCGCCCGCGTCGGTGCGCACCTGCCAGGTCAAGGTGGTCTCGTCGAGGACCATGCTGGTCACCCGCGTCCCGAACGAGATGTCGCGTCGCAGATCGAAGCGGTCGGCGACGTGATTGAGGTAGCGCAGGATCTCCGGCCCGGTGGCGTACTTCTCGGTCCAGTCCCAGTCCTGCTGCAGCTGGGAGTCGAACGAGTAGGAGTAGTCGACGCTTTCGACGTCGCAGCGGGCGCCGGGGTAGCGGTTCCAGTACCAAACCCCCCCCACCCCGTCGGCCGCCTCGAACACCCGGACTTTGAGCCCGTCACCGCGCAGGCGGTGCAGCGCGTAGAGGCCGGCGAAGCCCGCCCCGACCACCACCACATCCACGTTCGTCTCCATGACCGGCGATGCTAGGAAGCCGCACCGCACCCACCCACCGACTGTCCCGCTGGGTGGGACAGGCTGTGACGTGGGGCGCCCGTGCCCCAAAGCTATGGCCATGCTCACCCATACGGCCCGACTGGCCGGCAAAGTCGTCCTGATCACCGGCGGTGCGCGCGGCCTGGGTGCCGCGTTCGCCCAGCACGTCGTCGACGGCGGCGGCCGGGTGGTGATCGGCGATCTTCTCGACGAGGACGGGGCAAGGCTGGCCAAAGAACTCGGCGAGGCCGCGCGCTATGTCCACCTCGACGTCACCGACCCGGCCGACTGGGAAGCCGCGGTGCAGTCGGCGATCACCGCGTTCGGCGGGCTGACCGGGCTGGTCAACAACGCCGGCGTGGCGACCGGGCAGCTCGTCGAGCACGAGCCCGTCGCGCACTTCCGCAGCGTGCTGGAGGTCAACCTGGTGGGCGTGTTCAACGGCATCCAGGCCGTCATCGCACCGCTGCGCGCCGCGGGCGGCGGTTCCATCGTCAACATCTCGTCGGCCGCCGGGCTGATGGGCCTGGCGCTGACCGCCGGGTACGGCGCATCCAAGTGGGGCGTGCGCGGCCTGTCGAAGATCGCGGCGGTCGAACTGGCCGGCGAGAAGATCCGGGTCAACTCGGTGCATCCCGGCATGACCTACACCCCGATGACCGCGCAGGTCGGCATCGCGCCCGGCGAGGGGCACTACCCGAACACCCCGATGGGCCGCGTCGGCCTGCCCGAAGAGATCACCGGGGCCGTCAGCTTCCTGCTGTCCGACGAGGCCGCCTACATCACCGGCGCGGAGATCGCCGTCGACGGCGGCTGGACCGCGGGACCCACCGTGAAATACGTGATGGGACAGTGACGTCGCGGGGATAATGGCCCCTGATGGATGCCACGTCGATGGTGGCGCGAGTGGCGCTGATCATCAACCTGTTCGACGAGCCCGGTAAACGGCTGCGGCTCGATCAGGTGGTGGCCCGCACCGGGCTGCCGCGCTCGTCGGTGCATCGAATCCTGACCCAGCTGGAGTCGGCTGGTCTGGTGCAGCATCGGCCCGATGGCTACGGCATGGCCGCCTCACCGCTGCCGGTGTCGCAGCTGGTCGACCACGCCGAACTGCGCGGCGTGGCCTCGCCGACCCTGGCCCGCCTGCACTCCGACACCAGGCTGGTGGTGCATCTCGGAGTGCTGCTCGGCGCCGACGTGGTCTATCTGGACAAGATCGCCGGCGACGGTGGCGCGCTGGTACCGACCCGGGTGGCCGGCCGTACCCCCGCGCATGCCAGCGCGCTGGGTAAGGCGCTGCTGGCGCGACTGCCAGCCGAGGATGTGGACGCTCTCGTCGGCGACACGCTGCCCAAAAGAACCCGGGCCACCATCGGCGACCGGGCCACCCTGCACCGGGAACTGGCCCGGATCCGCAGCCGGCACGGGGTGGCCTACGACACCGAGGAACTGGCGGTGGGCCTGTCCAGTGTCGCCGCGCCGATCGCGGCGGGCGACGGTCCGATCGCCGGGCTGTCCCTGACGGGCGCGGTGCCGATGCACCGGTTGCAGCGCACCGCGCCGTTCGTCATGCGCGCCGCGGGCCGGATCTCCCACGAGTTGAGCGGGTCCACACCGGCCGCCGGCCAGCAGCGCGAGGCCGAAACCGACAGCATGCTGTCTCGGGTGTTGCGCACCATCTCCGCCGACGCCTGGGTCTGACCGCCTCACAGAATGAGGTCGTCGACCGGCAGGCCAAAGGCGAACTGCCCCACCGCCGTCAACACCCGCTCCACGTCGTTGGCGGCGTGCAACCGCGCGGTCTGCATGTCGCGCCAGACCCGGTCCAGCCGGGCGTCCGCAGCGGCGCCGGCCTGCTCGACGCACCGCTTGACCGCCTGCATCGCCCGCTCGAACGCCAGCACCTGGTCGCGGCGTGCCCGCAGCATCAGTTCGGCATCGGGGATGGTGCCCGACCGGGCACACTCGCCGAGATCGGCCAGGTTGCGGCGGATCTGCAGGGTGGACACCTCCAGCCCAGCGGCCGCCATCGCCAATGCGCCCAACGGATTCGACATCTGATCGCGATGCGCGTCGAGCACCCCTGCGGCGGCGCCGAGCAGCGGTGCGGTGCCGGCGTGCGTGTACAGCGTGGGCTGGGGCAGGCGATACAGCGGTGCGAGCGTGGCTCGCTGCGCGTCACTGACCCAGCCGAAGCAGTGCTGGGCCGGTACCGGAGCACCGGACGCCACCACGTCGTGGGCGCCGATCCCGCGCAGCCCCAGGCTGTTCCAGGTCTCCTCGACCGTGTAGTGCTTGCGGGGCACCAGCGCCACCGTGAAGTCCTCCGCGGCACCGTCCTCCCCGACCACCAGCGCCCCGGCGATCAGCCAGGAGGCGTGCTCCACCCCGGCGCAGCGGCTCCACCGACCGGACAGCCGAAACCCGTCGCCTGTGCGCTCCAAGCGGCCGGTGGGCGCGTAGGCCGAACAGATCAGCGCGCCCGGATCAGCACCCCAGACATCGCGCTGGGCCGCACCGTCGAACAGGGCCAGGTGCCAGGAGTTGACCGCCAGTGCGGCGGCCAGCCATCCGGTCGAGGTGCAGGCCGCCGAGATCTCGGTGACCACCGCCAGATAGCTGCCCGGATCGATCTGCCGACCGCCGAATCCGGTGGGTTGCAGCAGCGCGAAGACACCCGCATCGCGCAGGCCCGCGACGGTTTCGGCCGCCACCGCCCCGTCTCGGTCGACCCGGTCGGCGGCCTCTGCTATCGCCGGCAGTAGCGCCTGAACCGCCGCCAACACGCCCTCGGCCATGCGCGCCGCCGTTGCGAGTGAGTGATCTTTAGTGGTCACGCGACTCGCACCCCGTCTCGGGGT
>CAXYUC010000148.1:0-10975 GCA_964292075.1 uncultured Mycolicibacter sp. | reverse complement strand
GCAGGGCACGCCGACCTCAGCGCCGACACCGGACCCCGCTGGAATCCGAAGATCCCGTTTACGTCAGCCCAGCTTCCGCAGCAAAGGCTCCCGCGGACTTCGGGCACCTAGTGGGTCGGCCAAGTTGAGCTCAAAATCAATCTGACCTGCTACTTGTGGTGCCCTCGGTGAGATTCGAACTCACACTGCACGGGTTTTGAATCCGTTTCCTCTGCCAGTTGGGATACGAGGGCCCGGCGCTGACGCGCGGTCTCCTACCTTAGACGATGCCCCGCGCTGTTGCTCCAGCCGGCAGCCGCGACAGAATAGGAGGATGACCGACCCCACGTCCGCACCCAGCCCGCGTCCCGCCCGACGGGTCCTGATCGCCGAGGATGAAGCGCTGATCCGGCTCGATCTCGCCGAGATGCTGCGCGAAGAGGGCTACGAAGTGGTGGGCGAGGCCGGCGACGGACAGGAAGCCGTCGAGCTGGCCGAGCTGTTGCGCCCGGACTTGGTGATCCTGGATGTGAAGATGCCGCGCCGCGACGGCA
The DNA here is from genome assembly GCA_964292075.1 of uncultured Mycolicibacter sp. Lineage (GTDB taxonomy): Bacteria > Actinomycetota > Actinomycetes > Mycobacteriales > Mycobacteriaceae > Mycobacterium. Next base: position 10,442 of record CAXYUC010000148.1, on the reverse strand, counting down.
TCGACGCCGCCTCCGAGATCGCCGCCAAACGCATCGCACCGATCGTCATCCTGACCGCGTTCAGCCAGCGCGACCTGGTGGAACGCGCCCGCGACGCCGGGGCGATGGCCTACCTGGTCAAGCCGTTCACCGCCGGTGACCTGGTTCCGGCCATCGAGCTGGCGGTCAGCCGGGCCGAGGAGATCACCGCCTTGGAGCGCGAGGTCAGCAGCCTGTCCGACCAGCTGGAAACCCGCAAGCTCGTCGAGCGGGCCAAGGGCGTACTGCAGACCGCGCACGGTTTCACCGAACCCGAGGCCTTCAAGTGGATTCAGCGCGCGGCGATGGACAAACGGACCACCATGCGGCAGGTCGCCGAAGTGGTGCTGGAAAACATCGAGGCCCCGGTCAACCCACCGGCCTGACCTCACGCCACCACCGGCGCTGAGCCCCGTTGCGCTGGTTCAACCAGTACGCTCGATGACGTGCAGCGCAGAATCATGGGCATTGAGACGGAGTTCGGTGTCACCTGCACCTTCCACGGCCATCGGAGGCTGTCGCCCGACGAAGTGGCGCGCTATCTGTTCCGCCGGGTGGTGTCCTGGGGACGCAGCTCGAATGTGTTCCTGCGCAACGGAGCTCGACTGTATCTCGACGTCGGCAGTCACCCCGAATACGCCACCGCCGAGTGTGACAACCTGATTCAGCTGGTCACCCACGACCGGGCCGGTGAACGGGTGCTCGAAGACCTACTGATCGACGCCGAGCAGCGGCTGGCCGACGAGGGCATCGGCGGCGACATCTACCTGTTCAAGAACAACACCGACTCCGCGGGCAACTCCTACGGCTGCCACGAGAACTACCTGATCGTGCGGGCCGGGGAGTTCTCCCGGATCTCCGACGTGCTGCTGCCGTTCCTGGTGACCCGCCAGCTGATCTGCGGCGCCGGCAAGGTGCTGCAGACCCCCAAAGCCGCCACCTTCTGCCTGTCCCAGCGTGCCGAGCACATCTGGGAAGGCGTCTCCAGCGCCACCACCCGGTCGCGGCCGATCATCAACACCCGCGACGAGCCGCATGCCGACGCCGAGAAATACCGGCGCCTGCACGTCATCGTCGGCGACTCCAACATGTCCGAGACCTCCACGCTGCTCAAGGTGGGCAGCGCGGCGCTGGTGCTGGAGATGATCGAGGCCGGGGTGTCGTTCCGGGACTTCTCGCTGGACAACCCGATCCGGGCGATCCGCGAAGTCAGCCACGATGTCACCGGCCGGCGGCCGGTGCGCCTGGCCGGCGGGCGTCAGGCCGGCGCCCTGGACATCCAGCGCGAGTACTACGGGCGGGCCGTCGAGTACGTGCAGACCCGGGCCAGCAACCCCCAGCTCGAGCAGGTCATCGATTTGTGGGGCCGTCAGCTCGACGCCGTCGAAACCCAGGACTTCGCCAAGGTGGACACCGAGATCGACTGGGTGATCAAGCGAAAGCTGTTCCAGCGCTACCAGGATCGCTACAACATGGAGCTGTCCGATCCCAAGATTGCCCAGCTGGACCTGGCCTATCACGACATCAAGCGCGGCCGCGGAGTGTTCGATCTGCTGCAGCGCAAGGGCTTGGCCACCCGGGTCACCACCGACGAGGACGTCGACGAAGCCGTCGACACCCCGCCGCAAACCACCCGCGCCAAACTGCGCGGCGAATTCATCAGTGCCGCACAGGCAGCCGGCCGCGACTTCACCGTCGACTGGGTGCACCTCAAGCTCAACGACCAAGCCCAGCGCACCGTGCTGTGCAAAGACCCGTTCCGGTCGGTCGACGAGCGGGTCAAGCGCCTGATCGCCAGCATGTAGCGAACATGACCCGGATCAGCGGCCTGGCCGCGCTCATCCCGTTGGGTATCGCGCTGACCGGGGCACCGGCCGCGCACGCAGACGCCGCCCTCACGTGTCAGTTCAGCGTGGCCAAGCCGTTCGTCTACTCGGTCAACGGAGCGGACTACATGGGCAGCCGGGTCGACGTCAGCGACTGCCGGAGCGACCGGCCCGCTGCACGGCTGACCTTCCAGATGCACCTGACCGCCTCCGGCGCGCCGCTGGAGCTGGCCGGCCCGTCGCACACCCTCACCTACACCGAGACCCGCGACGTGCACAACGGCGACAGCTTCTCGGTGACATTCCCCAACGACGACCGGCTGATGCCGCTGTACCCGGGCGTCTACGGCGCGAAAGTGGCGGTGCGCACGGACGTTGCGGACGAACCGCCCACCGATGACCCGCGATTCTCGGACTACCAGTGCAGCACCTGGGACTTCCCAGGAATGACATGCACACCCGCGGCCCATACCTGAACAACCCCGCAACCCGCGAGCCTTATCCTGTCTTGTCATGGCGACCGCGAAAGTCGAGCGACTACTCAATCTCGTCATCGCGTTGCTGGCCACCCGCAGCTACCTGACCGCCGAGAAGATCCGGGCCACCGTGGTCGGCTACGGCGACAGCCCCAGCGACGACGCGTTCTCGCGGATGTTCGAGCGTGACAAGAACGAGCTGCGTGACCTGGGCATTCCGCTGGAGACCGGCAAAGTGTCGGGGTTCGACACGGTGGAGGGATACCGGATCAACCCCGACACCTACGCCCTGCCGGCCATCGACCTGACCCGCGAAGAAGCCGCCGCGGTGGCGGTCGCGGTTCAGCTGTGGCAGTCCCCGGAGTTGCGCGCCAACGCCGAGGGCGCGGTCGCCAAACTGCATGCCGCCGGCGTCGAAGTGGACCCGAATCAGGCCGACGTGCTGGTGGCGCCGCCGACCGCGCTGCCGGGAATTCACCGGGCCGAACCGGCGCTGGGCGCGTTGATGGATGCCGTCCAGGCGGGGCAGGCCGTGCAGTTCGAGCACCGCCCCTCACCGGTCGAGCCGTATGTCACCCGCACCGTCGAACCGTGGGGAGTGGTCACCCACGCCGGCCGCTGGTATGTGGTGGGCCACGATCGCGACCGCAATGCGGTACGCACCTTCCGGATGTCGCGGATCGCGCCGGAGGTTCGGCCGATCGGGCCGCCCGACGCCGTCACCCGACCCGACTCCGCCGATCTGCGCGCGATCGTCGCCGCAGCGGTCGGCGATGCGCCCAGCGGGCTGCAGGCCCGGATCTGGGTCGCGGACGGCCGCGCCGTGGCGCTGCGCCGGGCCGGCACGGTGCTGGCTCGTCAGGCGCTTGGCGGCCGCGACGGCGACCTCATCGGCGTCGACATGGGAACCCATGACCGGTTGGCCCGGGAGATCGCCGGCTACGGGGCCGACGCCGTCGTCGTGGACCCCCCGTCGCTGCGCGACGATGTGGTGGCGCGCCTGAGTGCTCGCGTGGGGGAGGTGCCGGTATGACCCAGCTGTCGAAACGCCTGGTCCGGCTGCTGAACATGGTGCCGTATCTGAAGGCTCGCCCTGGGATCAGCAAGGAGCAGGCCGCCGCCGAACTCGGCGTGAGCCTCAGCCAGCTGCAGACCGATCTGGAGCAGCTGGTGATGTGTGGCCTGCCCGGCTACGGGCCCGGCGAACTGATCGACGTGACGTTCTACGAAGACCGTCTGGACGTGTTCGAATCCGCCGGCGTCGATCGGCCGCTGCGGCTGACGTCGCGGGAAGCCACCGTCATGCTGATGGCATTGCGCACCCTGGTCGACATGCCCGGCATCGTCGACCCCCGGGCCGCCCGCAGCGCGATCGCCAAGATCGAAGAGGCCGCCGGCGCGGCGGCACCAGCGGCGCCCGCCTCCACCATGCACGACGAGTCGGCCGCCGACGTGGTCCGCGACGGCGTCCAGCAACACCGAGCGCTGGCGATCGACTACTACGCGGCATCGCGCGACAGCGTGTCGCGGCGGATCGTGGATCCGATCCGGGTGGTGCTGATCGGCGCGCACAGTTATCTGGAGGCGTGGTGCCGCGAGTCCGAGGGGGTGCGGTTGTTCCGGTTCGACCGCATTGACGACGCCCGGCTCCTCGACGAGCCGTCGGCGCCGCCGGAGCCGGCGCGGCGGGCCGAAACAGACACCTCGCTGTTCGACGCCGACCCGTCCTTGCCGGTCGCCATCGTGCGGGTGGCGCCGTCGGCGGCGTGGATGTTCGAGTACTACCCGATGCAGGCCCTCGGCGAGCGGCCCGACGGCTGGCGCGAAGCCCAGCTGACCTACGCATCCGAGGAGTGGCTGATCCGGCTGCTACTGGGTATGGGCGATGAGGTGCAGGTGATGGCGCCGGAATCGGTGGTTGCCGGGGTGCGCGAGGCCTCGGTGGCCGCGTTGGCGATGTATGAACAGGTACGCCCTTGACGCTGTACAGCGTCGGATCCCTGGTAGCCGACATCACCTTCCTGGCCCTGATGGCAGGAGTTGTGGTGGGCATCGTTTTCCTGGTCAAGGCCAAGGCGAAGAACGCTGGTCAGCCACCCGTGGCGCCGAATTGGTATCCCGATCCGGCTGACCCTGAGCTGCTGCGCTACTTCGATGGTCAGAGCTGGACGGGGGCCACCCGGCCCCGCGATGCACCGGAGGGCTCGTGAGCTGCGGTAGCATCGTGGCGACGTCTGGAGGTAACCAAAGTGAACGCTTTAGGACCGTCGCACCTGGCGATCCTCGCCGTCGCCGTGATCATTCTGTTCGGCGCCAAGCGACTGCCCGATGCGGCACGCTCGCTCGGTAAGTCGCTGCGCATCTTCAAGTCCGAGGTCCGCGAGCTGCAGAACGAGAGCAAGCCGGATCCGACTGCCACCTCGACCACCGTCCAGTCCGAGCGGGTCGATCCGCCGGCGGCCGGCGGCCAGTCGGCGTAGCCCGGTCCCGCCGTCGCGGCGACCGCGCCCCATTCGACTGTGCGCACGCTCGGAGTTCTGCGGCGGCTCGACCCCCGTCAGCGGCGTAGCCGCACCAATCCCGACGGGACGATGTCGCTCGTCGACCACCTGCGGGAGCTACGTACCCGGCTGCTGATCTCGATGGCCGCGATCGTGCTCACCACGATCATCGGCTTCATCTGGTACACCCAACCGCTGTTCGGGCTGGAAAGCCTCGGCGAATGGCTGCGTCACCCGTACTGCGAGCTACCGGCTTCCTCGCGCGCGTCGATCGGGCCCGACGGGCAGTGCCGACTGCTGGCGACCGCGCCGTTCGACCAGTTCATGCTGCGGCTCAAGGTGGCCTTGGCCGCCGGAATCGTGCTGGCCTGCCCGGTCTGGTTCTACCACCTGTGGGCGTTCATCACTCCCGGTCTCTACCGCAAGGAGCGGCGCTTCGCGGTGGCGTTCGTTGTCTCGGCGGCCGTGCTGTTCGTCACCGGCGCTGTCCTGGCCTACCTGGTGCTGGCCAAGGCGCTCGGATTTCTGCTGACCGTCGGCAGCGACGTCCAGGTGACCGCCCTGTCGGGCGATCGCTATTTCGGGTTCCTGCTGAACCTGCTGGTGGTGTTCGGGATCAGCTTCGAGTTCCCGCTGCTGATCGTGATGCTCAACATGGTCGGCGTGATCAGTTACGCCCGGCTCAAGGAGTGGCGGCGCGGACTGATCTTCGCGATGTTCGTGTTCGCGGCGTTCTTCACCCCGGGCTCGGACCCGTTCTCCATGATCGTGCTCGGTAGCACGCTGACCCTGTTGCAGGAGTTCGCCATCCAGATCGCCCGGCTGCACGACAGGCGCAAGGCCAAGCGGGAAGCGGCCACCGCGCTTGCCGACGACCAAGCCTCGCCCATCGAAGCGCCTGCACCGGTCACCGCGCCGCATGAGTAGCCCGCCGGAGACGCCCGCACAGACCGAGCTGAGTCGGTTCACCGCGGAACTGCCCTTCGGACTGGACGGGTTTCAGCGTCGGGCCTGCGAGGCCCTGCAGGACGGTCGGGGAGTGCTGGTGTGCGCTCCCACCGGCGCCGGCAAGACCGTCGTCGGCGAGTTCGCGGTCCACCTGGCCCTGGCCGGCGGCGGAAAGTGCTTCTACACCACCCCGATCAAGGCGCTGAGCAACCAGAAGCACACCGACCTGGTGGCCCGGTACGGCAAGGACCGGGTGGGGCTTTTGACCGGCGACCTGTCGATCAACTCGAATGCACCGGTCGTGGTGATGACCACCGAGGTGCTGCGGAACATGCTCTACGCGAATTCTCCTGCGCTGCAAGGCCTTTCCCACGTAGTCATGGATGAGGTGCACTTCCTGGCGGACCGGATGCGCGGTGCGGTGTGGGAAGAGGTCATCCTGCACCTGCCCGAGGAGGTGCGGCTGGTCAGCCTCTCGGCGACGGTCAGCAACGCCGAGGAATTCGGCGGCTGGATTCAGACGGTGCGCGGCGACACCTCCGTCGTGGTCGACGAGCATCGCCCCGTGCCGTTGTGGCAGCACATGATGGTCGGCAAACGGCTCTTCGATCTGTTCGAGTCCCGGCCAGATTTCGATGCTCGCGCCGCCGGGGGCCGGCCTCGTGTCGACCCCGAGTTGCTGCGCCACATCGCCCATCGCCGGGAAGCCGACCGGCTCACCGACTGGGGGAGCGCCCGGCGCCAGAGACAAGGTGGCCCGGGCCGGCCGAGCTACCGGCCACCGATGCGCCCGGACGTGATCGCGGTGCTGGACTGCGCGGGTCTGCTGCCGGCGAGCACCTTCCTGTTCTCCCCGGCCGGCTGCGGCGCCGCGGTCAAGCAGTGCCTGCGCTCCCCGCTGCGGCTGACCACCGAATCCGAACGCGCCCGCATCGCCGAGGTGATCGACCATCGCTGCGGTGATCTGGCCGACGACGACCTGGACGTGCTGGGCTACTACGAATGGCGCGAGGGGCTGCTGCGCGGCCTGGCCGGCCACCACGCCGGGCTGCTGCCGGTGTTTCGCCACACTGTCGAAGAGTTGTTCGCCGCGGGTTTGGTCAAGGCCGTGTTCGCCACCGAAACCCTGGCGTTGGGCATCAACATGCCGGCTCGCACGGTGGTGCTCGAGAGGCTGGTGAAGTTCAACGGTGAGCAGCACGCCGCGCTGACGCCGGGGGAGTACACCCAGTTGACCGGCCGGGCCGGCCGGCGCGGCATCGACGTCGAAGGCCATGCGGTGGTGCTGTGGCACCCCGGGGAGAGCACCGCCGATCCCGACCAGGTAGCCGGGCTGGCATCCACGCGTACCTTCCCGCTGCGCAGCTCGTTCGCGCCGTCGTACAACATGACGATCAACCTGGTTCAGCACATGGGACCCGAGCAGGCCCACCAACTGCTGGAGCAGTCGTTCGCCCAGTTCCAGGCCGACCGGTCGGTCGTCGGCCTGGTGCGCAGCGCCGAGCGCGGCGAGCGCACCCTCGATGAGATCGCCGCCGAGTTCGGCGGGCGCGACTCGGCAGTGCTCGACTACGCCCGGCTGCGGGCGAAAATCTCCGAACGCGAACGCGCCCAGGCGCGTGCCTCACGCGTGCAGCGGCGCCGGGCCGCCAGTGATGCGTTGGCAGCACTGCGTCGCGGCGACATCATCAACCTCAGTCACGGCCGTCGCGGAGGATTGGCGGTGGTGCTGCAGGCCGATCGGGATGCCGATGAACCACGGCCGCTGGTGCTCACCGAGCATCGCTGGGCTGGCCGGATCTCCTCGGCCGACTATTCGGGCGCTATCCCGCCGATCGGCACCATGAGCCTGCCCAAACGGGTGGAGCACCGCCAGCCGCGGGTTCGCCGTGACCTGGCCTCGGCGCTACGCTCGGCGGCCGCCGACCTCGATGTACCCAGCTCGCGCAAACGCCGCGGCGAGGCAGACTACGCACCGGTCGATCCGGAGCTGGCCGCCCTGCGCCAGCTCATGCGCGACCACCCCGTTCACGACGCGCCGGATCGCGAAGCCCAGGTGCGTATCGCCGAGCGCTATCTGCGGGTGGAGGCGGACAACGCGCAGTTGCGCAGGAAAGTCGAAGCGGCCACCAACTCGCTGGCGCGCACCTTCGACCGCATCGTCGGGCTGCTGTCCGAACGCGGCTTTATCCAAGGCAGCGCTGACGAAGGCGACCCCACGGTCACCGATGACGGCCGGATGCTGGCCCGGATCTACAGCGAGAGCGACCTTTTGGTTGCCGAGTGCCTGCGTACCGGGGCTTGGCAAGGCCTCAAGCCCCCGGAACTGGCTGCGGTGGTTTCCGCGGTGCTCTATGAAACCCGCGGCGCTGACGGCCCCGGCGGACCGCCGACCCTGCAGGCGCCCACCGAAGCGGTGCGCCGCGCGCTGCATCAGACCCGCAAGCACTCGGCGGCATTGCGGGCCGACGAGCGTCGGCACGGCATCAACCCGACCCGCGAACCCGACGACGGGTTCGTCGCCGCGGTTTACCGGTGGGCCCGCAGCGGTGACCTGGCTTCGGCACTGGCCGCCAGTGACGCGGCCGGCGGGGGCACGCCACTGTCGGCGGGTGATTTCGTGCGCTGGTGCCGGCAAGTGCTCGACCTGCTGGATCAGCTGCGCAACGCGGCACCCAGTCCGGAGTTGCGGGCCACCGCAAAACAGGCGATCGACACGGTTTTGCGCGGGGTGGTTGCCGTTGACGCCGGGTAGGCTGGTCCGGGCGCTACGGTGGAGAGCCGGCGGTGATCAGCACCCGCTACGTGAGAGGACTTGAGGAACAACGATGAGCGGACCGCAGGGATACGACCCGACGCAGCCGTGGCAGCCTCAGCAGCCCGGTCAGCCCGAGGACCAGGGCGCCGGACAGGGTCCCGCGACCGGTGCTGAGCAGCAGTGGCAGCCTCCGGCCTACACGCCGCAGCAGTACCCCCAATACCCCCAGCAGGGCGCGTACCCGTCGGCGCCGCAGCAATATCCCGGCTACCCGCAGCCCGAGCAGTACGGTCAGCCGGCCGCGTACGGCCAGCCGGGCCAGTACGGCCAACCGTCGCCGTACGGTCAGCCCGGCCAGTACGGCCAGCCGGGGCAATACGGTCAGCCGGGACAGTACGGTCAGTACCCGCAGCAGCCGGGTCAGTACCCCGCACCGGGCACGGCGACCAAACGCCCGTCCGGGCTGGTCGGCTCGGTGCTCGCCGGGTGCGTCGGCATCGCCGTGCTGGTGCTGCTGGTGCTGGGCTTCTGGAAGCCCGGTTTCTTCGTGACCACCAAGCTCGACGTCGACAAGGCCCAGGAAGGCGTGCAGCAGATCCTGGCCGACCAGACCAACGGCTACGGCGCCAAGAACGTCAAGGACGTCCGCTGCAACAACGGGCAGAGCCCGGTGGTCAAGCAGGGCGACACCTTCAACTGCGAGGTCAGCATCGATGGGACCAAGCGTCAGGTGACCGTGACGTTCCAGGACAACTCGGGCACCTACGAGGTCGGCCGGCCCAAGTAGTCCGCCGGTTCAGCGAGCCTCGTCCGGCAGCGCGTCGAGTGCCCGCTGGAGCCGGGCGATCGAGGATCCGACGCCCAGTCGCTCTGCCAATTCGGCGACTCGCGCCGGGTCGTCGGCCACCCGCGGCAGAGTGTCCGACGGTGTCGACAGCGTGACCGGCGCGTCGGTGGCCACCCGCACCACCGGACCGGCCGCCTCGATGTAGTCCTGCCCGGCCTGCAGTTTGCCCCGAACCCCCTTGGCCATAGGCGATCCCGGGTCAGCGGCGGCGGCCAGCACCGCCGCCAGCGAGCCGTACTGGGTCAGTAGGCCGGCCGCCGTCTTCTCACCGATGCCGGCCACCCCGGGCAATCCATCGGAGGGGTCGCCGCGCAGCAGCGCCATTTCGGCGTAGGCAGCCCCGGCCCGCTCGGCCGGCAGGCTGTAGCGTTCGGCCACCTCATCGGGGCCGAACAGCGTCGCTTTGGCCAGACCTTGGCCCAGGTAGAGCACCGACACCGGGACCGGCTGATCGGTAACCACCTGCAACAGGTCGCGGTCGCCGCTGACGACGATCACCGGGTCACGCTGTTCGGCCGCCGCCAAGGTGCCCAGCACGTCGTCGGCCTCGAAGTCGGGCGCTCCACCCGTGGTGATGCCGAACGCATCGAGCAGCTCGGCGATCATCTCGACCTGGGGGCTCAGCTCGTCGGGCACCTCTTCGATAGCTGTGCCCGCGATCGGCTCGGCCTCTGCTTCGGCCACCCGGTGGGCCTTGTAGGACGGGATGAGGTCCACTCGCCACTGCGGCCGCCAGTCCAGATCCAGACAGACCACCAGCCGTCCGGGGCGCTGGCGGGTGATCAGGGTCGCCATCGAGTCGAAGAAGCCGCGCACCGCGTTCACCGGCCGGCCGTCGGGTGCGGTGATCGAGGCCGGCACCCCGAAGTAGGAGCGGAACCACATACTGGCACCGTCGAGCAGCAACACGGGAGCAGGCATGGGTGCCAGCCTATTTGCCCCCGCGAAAGTGAAACCCCCGACGCCTCCCAGGCGTGTCGCGTCGTGAGATTCACACTCGTGGACCGGTTAGCCGGTCGCGTCCGAAACGCGGTGTAAAAAGCACGGCCCGATCCGTCGCTTCGACGT
>CAXYUC010000147.1:0-11014 GCA_964292075.1 uncultured Mycolicibacter sp. | reverse complement strand
GGGGAAAGACACCCATCGAACGCCTACGCGTTCACAACCTGCCCGTGAAGAACAGGTAGCTCACCATGGCCTGATGCGCGTGATCGTCGCGGTGCAGCGGGCGATCCAGGTCCGCGGTGCGGAAGGTGAAACCCGCCACCGGTTGCGCGAAGTAGGGCCGGCAGCCGAAGTAGGCCAGATAATCGCGCACCGGGGTGAGCGCTTCGTGCGGAAGGTGCACCGACAGCGGCGCATACGGCGCGTCGAACATCATCCGCATGATCCCCAGCGACACCCCCAGCGACAGCTCGGTGGTCTGCGGATGCGGCGGGGATCGCTCGATGAGCACCTCGAACGCATAGAACGATTCGCCGGGTTCATGCGGCGGTCCCAGCTTCCCCTCTCCTGCGTCGAGCCTCGCTGAACCGCCGGCACAGGCGCCCGGGATGATGCGCGCCGAGATCGCCGGGCTGTAGGCGGACATGAACCGTTCCACTATGGAGAACGCGCCGCCGACCGTCGCGGCGGTGCGTGCGGCCACCCCCAGTGGTCCGAAATTTCCGATGTCTTGCCGCAGCGCCAGCCGGCGCCCGAAATCCGGACAGGCGGTGGCGCTCGCCGCAGTTTCAACAGCCAGAATCACCGCGTGGTAGGGCACGAACATCTCGTGCGTCCCGACCGCCGTGAGCGGCACCCCGGCTGCCCGCAGTAAGGCCACGGGATCACCGCCGAGCTCGGCGACCAGCTCCGGGTATCCGGACAGCGCAGTGCCCCGCACCACCGACATGTCCGCAAATATCAAAGAAATGTCCGCAGATGTCAAGACTTCGTCCGCGTCGCGGGACATGCTGGAACGGCATTCGGCGGAAAGGAATACCCGTGAGCTTTGACATCGTGATTCGTGGCGGCCGGTGGTTCGACGGCACCGGCGCACCATCGGCGATCCGCAACATCGGTATCCGCGACGGGCACGTCGCCGCCATCTCCGCCGAACCACTCGATGAGGCGGGCTGCGGCCGGGTGATCGACGCGGCCGGCAAGTGGGTGCTGCCCGGGCTGCTCGACATCCACACTCACTACGACGTCGAGATACTCCTCGCCCCCTCGCTGTCGGAGTCGGTGCGCCACGGCGTGACCACGGTGCTGGTGGGCTCGTGCTCGCTGTCCACCATTCATGTCGACGGCCAGGATGCCGGTGACCTGTTCGGCCGGGTGGAGGCCATCCCGCGCCAGTACGTGGTCGACACCATCGATGCGTACAAGACCTGGTCGAGTTGTGAGGACTACATCGCCAGCCTGGAGAAGCTGCCGCTCGGCCCGAATGTGACGGCGTTCATTGGACATTCGGACATGCGCGCCGCGACCATGGGACTGGACCGCGCCACCCGCTCCGATGCTCGGCCCACGGCGGCCGAGCAGGCCCGGATGGAACAGATGCTGGACGAGGCGTTGCAGGCGGGATTCGTCGGAATGTCTTCTCAACAGCTGCTTTTCGACAAGATGGATGGCGACGTCTGCCGTTCGCGCACGCTGCCGTCGACGTACGCCAAGCCCAAGGAGTTGCGGCGCCTCAAGTCGAAGCTGCGCCGCAGCGGACGGATTCTGCAGGCCGGCCCGGACGTCAAGAATCCACTCGATGTGGTGTCCCAGCTGGCGCAGGCCCTGGGGATCTTCCGCCGTCCGCTCAAGACCAGCCTGCTGGCCGCCGCCGACGTCAAGAGCAACCGGCTGGCGATTCCGGCGATGGTCAAGGCATCGCGCATGTTGACCAGGTTGGGCGCCGATTTCCGCTGGCAGCATCTGCCGGTGCCGTTCGAGGTGTACGCCGACGGTATCGACCTGGTGATCTTCGAGGAGTTCGGCTCGGGCGCCGAGGCGCTGCACCTGCGGGAAGCACTCGAGCGTGACGAGCTGATCCGGGACGAGTCCTACCGGCGACGTTTCCGCAAGGACTACGAAAACAAGTATGGCCCGCGGGTCTGGCACCGCGACTTCTTCGACGCCGAGATCGTCGACTGCCCGGACGCCTCGGTGATCGGAAAGTCCTTCGGGCAGGTCGGGATCGAGCGCGGCGGAGTGCATCCCGTCGACGCGTTTCTCGACCTGGTGCTGGAACACGGGACCGCGCTGCGCTGGCACACCACGATCTCCAACGACCGGCCCGAGGTGCTCAAGAAGCTCGCCGCCGAACCCGGCATCCAGATCGGCTTCTCGGACGCGGGCGCGCACCTGCGCAACATGGCGTTCTACAACATGGGCCTGCGGTTGCTGCGTCACGTCCTCGATGCCCAACAGTCCGGCCAGCCGTTCCTGTCGGTCGAGCAGGCGGTGCACCGGCTGACCGGCGAACTGGCCGACTGGTACCGGATCGACGCCGGCCACCTGCGAGTCGGTGATCGCGCCGACGTCGTGGTCATCGATCCCACCCATCTCGACGCCACCCTGGACGCCTACGTCGAGGAGCCGTTCGCCCAATACGGCGGGATGTCGCGGATGGTGAACCGCAACGACGATGCCGTTAACGCGGTGTTGGTCTCCGGTCAAGCGGTGGTGCTCGACGGTCAGCCCACCAGCGTGCTCGGGACGCAACGCACCGGAAGTTTCCTGCGTGCCGACACCCGCACCCCGGCGGTGCAAGGCCCGGTGCCGGTGCCGGGCGCCACACCAGCAACATAAGGTTGGCTCCATGAGTCAGACAGTGCGCGGGGTGATCTCCCGTGAAAAGGGCAAGCCGGTCGAGGTGGCCGACATCGTCATCCCCGAGCCCGGCGCCAACGACGTCGTCGTCGCCATCACCGCCTGCGGGGTGTGCCACACCGACCTGACCTACCGCGACGGCGGAATCAACGACAGCTACCCGTTCCTGCTGGGCCACGAGGCCTCCGGCACCGTCGAGTCGGTGGGCTCGGCGGTCACCGCGGTCGCGCCCGGCGACTTCGTGATCCTGAACTGGCGCGCGGTGTGCGGTCAGTGCCGGGCCTGTAAGCGCGGCCGTCCGCACCTGTGTTTCGACACCTTCAACGCCTCGGTGCCGATGACCCTGACCGACGGCACCGAACTCACCCCGGCATTGGGCATCGGGGCGTTCGCCGACAAGACCCTGGTCCACGAAGGCCAGTGCACCAAGGTCGATCCGAGTGCGGATCCCGCGGTGGCCGGCCTGTTGGGCTGCGGCGTGATGGCGGGTCTGGGCGCCGCGATCAACACCGGCGGCGTCACCCGCGACGACACCGTCGCGGTGATCGGGTGCGGCGGCGTGGGCGACGCCGCGATCGCCGGCGCGGCCCTGGTGGGTGCCCGGCGCATCATCGCCGTCGACACCGACAACACCAAGCTGAACTGGGCACGTGAATTCGGCGCCACCCACACCATCAACGCGCGCGAGCTCGACCCGGTCGAGACGATTCAGGATCTCACCGATGGTTTCGGCGCCGACGTGGTGATCGACGCGGTCGGTCGCCCGGAGACCTGGAAGCAGGCGTTCTACGCCCGCGACCTGGCCGGAACCGTTGTGCTGGTGGGCGTTCCGACCCCGGACATGCAACTGGAGATGCCGCTGATCGACTTCTTCTCCCGCGGCGGTTCGTGCAAGTCCTCGTGGTACGGCGACTGCCTGCCCGAGCGCGACTTCCCCACCCTGATCAGCCTCTACCTGCAGGGCCGGCTGCCGCTGGAAAAGTTCGTCTCCGAACGCATCGGGCTGAACGATGTCGAGCAGGCCTTCGGTCGCATGCACGGCGGCGAGGTGCTGCGGTCGGTCGTGGTGCTGTGAGCGCCATCCAGCGGGTTATCACCCACGGCACGTTCGAACTCGACGGCGGCAGTTGGGAAGTCGACAACAACATCTGGATCGTCGGTGACGATTCCGATGTGGTGGTCTTCGACGCCGCCCACGACGCCGCGCCGATCATCGAAGCCGTCGGCGGGCGCAACGTGGTGGCGGTGGTGTGCACCCATGGCCACAACGACCACATCACGGTGGCCCCGGAGCTGGGCCGGGCGCTCGACGCACCGGTGCTGCTGCACCCCGGCGACGACATGCTGTGGCAGATGACGCACCCGGACAGCGACTTTCGGGCGGTAGCCGACGGTGACACGCTCACTGTCGGAGGCTTGGAATTGCGGGCGCTGCACACGCCCGGCCACTCACCGGGCTCGGTGTGCTGGCACGCACCGGACCTGGGCGCGGTGTTCAGCGGCGACACCCTGTTCTGCGGCGGGCCGGGGGCGACCGGCCGCTCGTTCTCGGACTTCCCGACGATCTTGGCGTCGATCTCCGGGCGGCTCGGCGAATTGCCGTCCGACACTGTCGTTTACACCGGGCACGGCGACAGTACGCGGATCGGTGACGAACTGGTCCACTACGACGAGTGGGTGGTGCGCGGCCACTGACGATGCGCGCGAGGAACGAGCGCGAGGAGGAAGAGGCCCATCCAGCACGGCCACTGACGATGCGCGCGAGGCCACTGAGCTCAGTGCCCGCGCAGGATTCGCCGCTTCTCTGCGGCGAACTCCTTCTCGGTCAGTGCTCCGGAATCACGCAGCGCCGTTATCGTTTTGAGTTGCTCGATGCGAATTCCTTCGCCCTCGGGAACGAAGGGTTCGTGCCTGAAGTCCGTGCCCGTGTGCACCGTCCCCACCGGCGGGCGACGCCGGCGGGCTGCCAACAACCGGCCTGCGATCAGATCCACCAGCCCGAGCACGAAGATCGCCGGAAACACCCACAGCAGCGTCGGGTGGCCGGCGGGCTTGCCGAAGGCCAACCGCGGAGCGATATAGGCGCCGACCTGCCCGTCGGTGACGATCTGGTAGTCGCCGGCCTCGGCCACGTAGATCCGCCACAGCCGCCGCCGCGTGTCGTTGTTGACCGTGGTGGTCATCCCGACGCTTTCCTCGAACTCCGGGTCGGCCACCCCGTCCGGTGGTGTCACCGTGACGCTGATCGGCGGGACCGGCAGTCCGCCGCCGGTGGGACTGGAGATGACCCGGGTGTGCAGATTCACCGTCACCTCGCCCGCCGGCAGATGCAGTCTGCCCGTGCCTGGAATCGGCACCTCGCCGTAGGCGTCGTAGCGGTCCAGCACAAAGACGTTGAGAATCAGCGCAACCACGAAGCCGATCACCCCAATGGTCATCAGGCCGGCTGCCACCACGACCGGAATGCGTCCGATCGCACGCTGCGCGCCCACTTACGGAAGTGTGCCACGGATCGCCGATCCCGCTACCGTCAGTGGTGATATCGATGACGGTTCGCCGGGGTCGGAGGTGCCCATGCCAGAGTCGAGCATCGTGGTCCGTCCCGAGCCCGGCGGCGTTCCGTCGAGCCGGTTGCAGGCGGCCGGGCTGGCCCACGCCACCGGTGTGTTCGAACAGCTCGCCGCGACCGTTCCGCTGCCCGCCGCGCCGCGGCCGATTGTCGTCGCCGACTATGGCGCCGCCACCGGCTACAACTCACTGCTTCCGATCGGCGCCGCCATTGCGGCGTTCCGCCGGCGAACCCGGTCCGACCATGCCGTGCTGGTTGTTCATACCGACCTGCCGGACAACGACTTCACCGCGCTGTTCACCACGCTGGCTGAGGATCCCGACAGCTACACACGCAAGGACACCGCCAGCTTCCCCTCGGCGATAGGTCGGTCGTTCTACGCCCAGATCCTGCCCTCGCAGAGCGTCAACCTGGGCTGGACATCCTGGGCCACCATGTGGCTGCGCCGGCCCGCCGGGCAGCTCGAGCACAGCGACGACGCCGCGCGGCGCGCCTATACCCGCCAGGCCGCCCAAGATTGGCATGACTTCGTGGCGTTCCGCGGCCGGGAGTTGAGCCCGGGGGGCAAGCTGCTGGTGTTGACCGCCGCCGTCGACGCCGCGGGCCGATCGGGCTACCGGCCGCTGCTCGATGCGATCGTCGCGGTTCTCGACGAGCAGGCGCGCGACGGCGCACTGACCCGTGATGAGCTCGCCCGCATGACGATTCCGGTGTTCGGCCGCAGCGAGAAGGAACTTCGCGCGCCGTTCGCCCCCGCCGGGCGATTCGAGTCGCTGACGATCGAGCGGCTGGAGGTTTTCGACGCCGAGGACCGGTTCTGGGACCGATACCTGCTCGACGGCGATGCGGCCGCCCTCGGCACCCATTGGGCCGCCTTCGTCAGTGCCGCAGTCTTCCCCACCCTGGCCGCCGCGTTGGCCGGCGGGATCGACGATCCGCGGGCAGCCGATTTCGTGCGTCACCTGGAAGCCGGCGTCGCTGCCCGCCTCGCGAGCAACCCGCAGCAGGTGCAGATTCCGCTGGCGCTGATCGTTCTGTCCAAGCAGCGTTAGGGGCTGACCGGGCTCTCAGTGGATTCCGGAGCCGGGCTCTCGGGAATCTCGGGCAGGCTCGGCGGAATGGGTTCGGGGCTGGGCGCGAACGCCGGGGGCGGCTCGAACGTCGGTGACGGTGAGGTGGTGGTCGTCGTCGACGACACCGTCGTCAGCACGCCGGAGCCCGGTCCGGTGTCGGCGGCACGCCGCAGCACCAGCACGGCCACGGTGCCGAGCAGCATCGCGACCAGCGCAGCCATGATCACCACCGGGACCGGCCGTCGATACCACTCCACGCCGCCCTGGCCGCCACCGATCACCTCGGGTTCTGGTGCGGCGGGCTGGCGCGGCGCAGCGGGAGCCGGAGGCGGCGGGGCTGGGGCGACCAGGGGTTGCAGCCCGGGCTGCGGGGTACTTGCGCTGGCGGGCGGCGGACCGTGCCCCGGCGACGGGGCCGACCCGGGGAACTGTGGTGGCGCCGCCGGCGGCGGTGTCTTCTTCGAGATGGCCACCACATCGCCGGCGACACTCAGCGCGGCGCCGATGGCCGCCGTCAACTGTGGTCGCGGCGAGCTGATTACGTCGACCCCGAACCGTTGCGACAGACCGGTGGTGACCGTCGGCATGTTCGCCCCACCGCCCACCGACACGATCGCCGACAGCGCATCGGGAGCAATCTCGTTGTCGTCCAAGGTGTTCTGCAGGGCCGTGAAAAAGCCCTCGAGCGGCTGGCGCAGGGCCTCGTCGAGTTCTACGCGGGTCAGCCACACACCACCGTGAAAGCCTGCGAGTTCGGCCACTGTCTCGGACGACAGCTGTTCCTTGGCATCCCTGCACTGGCTGCGCAGCCGGGTCAGTGACCCCACCGTTGGAGGCCCGTCGCCGTTGCCACCCAGATCGGCAACCACGTGATCCAGCAGCGCCTGGTCGATCACGTCGCCGGAAAAGACGGTGCTGCGCCGGGTGGCGCTGATCGGTTCGAAACCACGCCCCGCGTCGACGAGGGTGACGTTGGTTCCGCTACCACCGAAGTCGCACACCGCGATGATCCCACGGTCGGGTAGGCCCGGATTCGCTTGCAGCGCAGTCAAAGCTGCCGTCTCGTCGGAGATCAGCGACACCGGATGCTGCGCCCACGCCGAGACCCGCCCCAGCGCGGTGCGCAGCGCGCCGATGGCGTCGCGTGACCAGTGCGCGGGATAGGTGACCGCCACCGCCGGCGGTATCGGACGTCCCTCGGTCACCGCATACGCCAAGGCATGCAACCCATCAGCGAGCAGTTGCTCGGCACGGTGGGTAGACCCGTCGCTCGCCACCACCGGCCCGCCGCCTCCGACGCGATCCACGAAGTCGGTCACTACGAGTCCACGGTCGTGCCGTTCGGAACTCACCGCGGAATTCTCCGAGGGCATGCCGATTTGGGATGGCCGATCCCGGAACAGCGTCAGCACGGGCCGACGGGTGATCGCACGATCGGCGGTAACCGCCGCTAGTGTGGTCGCCCCGACGGACATCCCCAACGCGGGGCCTGACTGTTGCGCCATGCTGTCCCATCCACGGTGTCATCCGGCAGTCAGAGCACACCGGTTTGCGTAATTTTACCGATGAATGTTCGATATACCCGGTATTGCAGCGCTGTTGGTGCGCCGAAGAACTCACGCGGGGGCTGCTGCAGACGTCGAGCATCTGGTCGTATGCGAGTGCCGAGCCACGGTGCGTCCCGCCCGGTGCCTGGTGTCGGGGCCGCTCACCGATTCGGCGGCAAGGCCTTGTTCGCACTCCCGATCCTGTCTGCTGCGGTCGGGTGTTCGCCTTAGTCGGCTTAGTAGGCAACGTCACCGCGGCGGTGCCGTCGGGTGCCGCGGTCGGCGGGGTGCTGCCCGGTTGGCTCGACGACGTGTCGGTCGAGGCCCTGATCGCGTCGAACCTGGGGATTTAACTGCTCGCAGTCATTGTCGCGAGCACCTCCAAAGTTTGCTCGGTAGGCCATCGCCGGGGGTTATCCTGCTGACACCGACGGACATCGCCCGATAACCGGAGACCGATTTCAATCGATCTCAGTCATGACTCAGACCTTCAATATGAGTTACTCAGCATCCCGCACGATGCCCGGTCAGCAACCGCCGAATATGTTCACTGCCAGGGGGTGCCTGCTGCACACGACACCGTTCTTATGCCACCATGTACCGGTGAACCCACGACGGATCCTTCGCTCCCTCGGTGTTGTTCTGGCCCTGACTTGGCTGCTGCACAGCACCGTCGCCACCCCTCCCCCTGCCTTCGCCGACCCGTGTCCCGATGTCCAAGTCTTGTTTGCTAGAGGTACCGATGAGGCGCCCGGCCTCGGTGAGACCGGGCAAGCATTCGTGAACTCGCTACGGGCCCGGTTGCCCGAGCGACCGGTGGATGCGTACGCCATCGACTACCCGGCCACCAATGACTGGCCGACAGGCATTCAGGGCATCCGCGACGCCACCACCCACATCGAGGCCACGGCGGCCAATTGCCCCAAGACCAAGATGGTGCTCAGCGGCTTCTCGCAGGGCGCTGCGGTGATGGGCTTCTCCACCGCCAGCGTCATCCCGGATGGGGTGGAAGGGGTCGATATACCACGGCCAATGCCCCCGGAGGTCGCAGATCACGTCGCGGCCGTGGTGCTCTTCGGAACCCCGAACGAGCGGGCGATGAACTTCCTCGGCCAGCCTCCCCTGACCATCGGCCCGGCATACACCGCCAAGACCATCCAGCTGTGTGTGCCCGAAGACCCGGTCTGCTCCGAGGGACTGAACTTCTCCGCGCACGCACCCGGCGCCTACGACGGCATCGCGGACGAAGGCGCTGCCTACGCGGCAAACCGGCTCTAACCACTGTGTTCGTTCCGCACGGCCGGCGTTGCGGTTTGCTGATTCGCGACCCGCAGGCCAGTGGCAAGGGCGGGACATGTCAGCATTTAAGGATGAATTTGCGTAACACTGTTCGCACCTTCGCTGCCGCGGTGATGCTCACCGGAACGCTGGTGACCGCACCGGTGGGTCTGTCCACCGCAACCGCAGAGTCCTGCCCGGACGCCGAAGTGGTGTTCGCCCGCGGATCCGGCCAGCCCGTCGGGCTCGGCGACGTCGGTGACGCTTTCGTCGGCTCCCTGCAGGAGCAGCTGTCGGGCCTCAACGTCAACGTCTACCCGGTTGAGTACCCGGCGAGCACCGACTACCGCAACAGCGCGGTGCTCGGTGAGAGTGACGCCACCGCCCGCATTCAGAGCACCGTCGCCAACTGCCCGAAGACCAAGCTGGTGCTTGGCGGCTACTCACAGGGCGCCAGCGTCATCGCGATGTCCAGCAATGCGCTGCCCGCTTCGGTCGCCAACCATGTGGTCGCGGTGGCGCTGTTCGGCCCGCCGTCCAGCCCGTACTCCACCTCGTTGTGGGGCGGTCCCCTGCCGGTCCTCGCCTCGTCCTATCGTCCGAAGGCCATCGATTTCTGCCTGGCGGGCGACATCTACTGCGAAGACAGTGGAAGCGTCGTCCCGCACCTGATGTACGTGCAGGACGGCAAGGCCGCGGAGGCCGCGACGTTCGTAGCGAGCCGGGTCACGGCCGGCCGGAGCGTCAACTAGCACCGGTCAGAACAGGGTCGGGATCCGCGCATCGATCAGGTGCGGCCCCGGCTCGGCCACGGCCCGGCGGAACTGCTCGGCGAGTTCCTCGCAGGTGGTGGCTACCGTGGCCGGCACCCCGAAGCCCTCGGCGATCTTCGCGAAGTCCATGTTGGGCCGCGACAGGTCGAGCAGGTCGTTTGCTTTCGGGCCGCCGCCTTCGGCGCCCACCCGGGCCAGTTCCAGGCGCAGGATCGCGTATGAACTGTTGTTGATCAGCACCGTGGTCACGTTCAGGTTCTCGCGCGCCATCGTCCACAACGCCGAGATGGTGTAGGCCGCACTGCCGTCGGCTTGCAGCGCGATCACCGGCCGATCCGGCGCGGCCACGGCCGCACCCAGCGCGACCGGCAGACCCTGCCCGATCGCCCCGCCGGTGAGCGTGAGCACGTCGTGGCGTGGTGCGCCGGCAGTGGCCGCGGGCAGCATCAGTCCCGAAGTGTTGGCCTCATCGGAGATGATCGCGTTATCGGGCAACAGCGCCCCGATCACCTGCACCCAGTTCTGCGGGGTGAGCTGCCCGGTGGGGAGCTCGGGGCGGGCCGCCGGCGCGGGCCGCGGCTGTACACCGGCGGCCACCGCCTCGGCCAGCTGCTCCAAAGCGGCCACCACGTCCGTCTCGAGGCCGGCCAGGTTGTGCACGACGCAGCCTTCGGGAACCAGGTCGCTCGGCTTGCCGGGGTAGGCGAAGAAGGACACCGGAGCCCGGGTGCCGGCCACCACCAGGTGCTTGATCCCGTCGAGCTGGTAGGCGGCCTGCTCGGCCAGGTAGCCGAGCCGGTCGATCGCCGGGACCCCGGCGCCGCGGACGAGCCGGGCCGGGAAGGTCTCGACCAGGGCACGGGCCCCGGTTGCGGCGACGATCCGGTCGGTGGCCTCCAACGCGCGCACGTCGGCTACGGCGGGCCCGCCGATCAGGATTGCCACCGGTTCACCGCTGCCCAGCACGGCGGCGACGTCGGCGACGGCAGCAGTTGCCGGAGATTTTGATCCAATCGCCACCGTCCTCGGCCTCGACCAAGCCGGCGCAATTGACCAGCTCGATGACGAGACCCCGCTCATCGTTGGCTGGCGGGCTGA
>CAXYUC010000146.1:0-11124 GCA_964292075.1 uncultured Mycolicibacter sp. | reverse complement strand
CCAAAACTGCAGGTCAAAGTACCAATAGCATCGATCTACGGCTGTAGTACTAGCCAGGTTCGAGGAACTGACCGGGACCAGCCTGCGGGACGTCGAAGTGCTGTTCGGGGTCTGGTGGGCGCTCCAGCTGGATGAATGCGGTCGTAGTAGCCCCCAAACCGAAGTCCGCAATATCGGAGGCCACTCCGTACCCCACCGCCCAGATCCGACAGACGCTTAACCGCATGCAAACGTTTGATTGAGGAAGCCAGATGACATCGACCACAACGCCTGCCGAATCCGCATCCGTCAAGGCCGGCAAGGGCGCAGAGCCACTCGGCCGGTTCCAGCAACTCGTCGCGCAGCGCCTCGCCGCAGCCACGACGTCGGACGGTCCTGACGAGCGATTCATGCGGAACGTGCAGAATCCCGTCTTCAACTTCCTGTGTGACCACTACTTCCGATTGGAAATCGACGGCTGGCACCGGATTCCCGACGAACCGTCATTGCTGATCGGCATCCACTCCGGTGGCTCCCTGACCATGGACGCCTGGACACTGGTGCATGCCTGGCATCGGCATTTCGAAGGCCGGCGGATCCTGCACGGCACCGCGCACGACCTCCTGATGGCCGCCCCCCTGCTCGGCGACTACTTCAAAGCGGTCGGCGTGATACCGGCGTCGCGCAGCGGGGTGACCGCCGCACTGGCCGCCGGCCACGACGTGGTGGTGTGGCCCGGCGGCGAGCAGGACGCGATGCGCAACTGGCGCCACCGGGACCAGGCACTGCTGGCGCGCCGCAAGGGCTTCGTCCGTCAGGCCATCCGCTCCGGCGTGCCGATCGTCCCGGTCGCTACGGTAGGCGGCCACGACACCGTCTTCGTGCTGTCGGAGGGTCGATTCCTCGCCCGCTGGACCGGTCTGGGCAAGCGGCTGCGCGGGGCGACGATGCCCATCATCGCGGGTTTCCCGTTTCCACTCGCCATCGAGATCCTGCCCGCGCATGTGCCGCTGCCCGCGAAGATCCGCACCGAATTCCTCGACCCCATCCGCGTCGACACCGATCCCGGCCGTCTCGACGACTCCGACTACGTCGACTCGATCTACGACCAGGTGCAGGGCGCGATCCAGGCGGGGATGGACCGCCTGGCCAAGCGCCGGAGCTTTCCGGTCCTGGGGTGATTGGCCGTGCTGACGCTCGAGGGGCTACCACAGCTGGTGGCGCGATGACCAACCTTGCCGTCAACCTGATCGACGCCGCCCGTCGCAACCCCGACAGCCTGGCGCTACGTCTCGACGAGGTCGAAGTTCCCTACTCCGGTTTGGACGCGGCCAGCGCCTGCCTGGCCGGCCTGCTGGTTGCGCGCGGACTGTGTCCGGGCGACCGCGTCGGCGTGATGCTGCCCAACGTGCCCTATTTCGCTATCGCGTACTACGCCGTGCTGCGTGCCGGTGGGGTGGTGGTGCCGATGAACGTCTTGCTGAAGGAACGCGAGACCAGCTTCTACCTGTCGGATTCGCAAGCCAAAGCGGTGATCGCCTGGCATGAATTCGCCGCCGCGGCCCAAGCGGGTGCCGACTCCGCCGGGGCCGAATGCATCGTGGTGACCCCGGGGCACTTCGAGGAGTTGATCTGCACTGCCGATCCCGTCGCCGATCCCGTGGCACGCCACGATGAGGACACCGCGGTGCTCCTCTACACCTCGGGGACCACCGGCACACCCAAGGGCGCCGAGCTGACTCATGCCAACCTCCGACGCAACGTCGCGACAGTGGTCGACATGCTGGGCCTGACCGCGGACGACGTGATCCTGGGCGCGCTGCCGTTGTTTCACGCGTTCGGGCAGACCGCCGGGCTCAACGCCGCCGTCGCCGCCGGAGGATGTCTGACCCTGATCCCCCGGTTCGAACCGGCGAAGGCGCTGGCGATCATCGAACGCGATCGAGTCACCGTATTCGAAGGCGTCCCGACCATGTTCGCCGCGATGCTGCACGCCGACCAGCGCGGCGACACCGCGTCATTGCGGTTGTGCATCTCCGGCGGCGCCGCGATGCCGGTCGAAGTGATGCGCGGCTTCGAAGAAGCCTTTCAGACCATGGTCCTGGAGGGCTACGGGTTGAGCGAAACGTCGCCGGTGGCATCGTTCAACCACCCCGATCGGGAACGTAAGCCGGGGTCGATCGGCACGCCGGTGGCCGGGGTCGAGATGAGGCTGGTCGGGGCCGGCGACGACGGGGTCGGCGAAATAGCCATCCGCGGCCACAACGTGATGAAGGGTTACTGGAACCGCCCGGATGCGACGGCCGAGGCGATCGACGCCGACGGCTGGTTTCACTCCGGCGACCTGGCCCGGGTGGACGACGACGGCTACTTCTTCATCGTCGACCGCTCCAAAGACATGATCATCCGCGGCGGTTACAACGTGTATCCGCGCGAGATCGAGGAAGTGCTCTACGAGCATCCCGCGGTGCGCGAGGCGGCCGTGGTCGGTGTCCCCGACGACCTGCTCGGCGAGGAGGTCGGTGCCGCGGTCGCGCTGAGGCCCGGCGCTGAGGCGGATTCTGCGGCCATCCGCGACTTCGTGAAGGACCGGCTCGCCGGCTACAAGTATCCGCGCAAGGTCTGGTTCGTCGACGAGCTGCCGAAAGGCCCTACCGGCAAAATCCTCAAACGCGAGATCGCCAAACCGGCAGACGCGTAATGGAATTCGTAAGCGACCAGCATCCGCGGCAAGGAAAGGTGCGACGATGACAACCGTCGGTCAACAGGACCTCGACAGCGTCGATTTGGCGGACTCCGCGCACTGGGATGACGGTCCGCCGTGGGAGTTGTTCGCCAGGATGCAACGCGAAGCGCCGGCGCACTTCAGCCCGCAACGCAATGCGCCCGACGAAGGCGGCTTCTGGTCGATCACCCGCTACGACGACGTGCGGGCCGTCAGTCGCGACCACAAGACATTCTCCTCCGAACGGCGCGGCATCTTCCTGCTCGACGACATCGGGGTGCCGCTGGCCGTCCAACAGTCCCAGATGATCTCGATCGACCCGCCGCGCCACGACCGGCTCAAGGCGTTGGCCATCAAGGCATTTACCCCGCAACGCGTGGCCGAGCACCAGGACCACATCACGCAGATCATCGACCACGTCTTCGACCGTGTCGCCGACACCGAGAGATTCGACCTGGTTGCCGATGTCGCGCGTGCCGTTCCGGCCCGGGTGGCCGGCTCACTGCTCGGCACACCGCCCGAGGACGACGAGAAGCTGGTGCACTGGACCAACGTCTTCACCGCCTTCGAGGACCCGGCCATCCGTGAACAGTGGTCCGATACCGAGGCGGTGCTGCAAGAGATCATCGGCTATGTCATGGCGCGGATCGAAGAGCGCCGCAAATCCCCGCGCGACGATCTGATCACCGCCCTGATGAACGCGGAGGTCGACGGCGAGCGACTCAACGAGATCGAGCTTGGCACGTTCTTCATCTTGCTGATGTCGGCTGCCAATGACTCGACCCGGGCGACCTACAGCGCGACGATGCTGCACCTGTTGGGCGATCCAGAGCTGCGGACCCTGCTCGCCGAGCGCCCAGAGCTGATCCCGAATGCCGTGGAGGAAGGGCTGCGGTGCTATCCGGCGTTCTCCTTCATGGGCCGCGCGGCGGCCTGTGACACCGAATTGCACGGCAAGACGATCAAGGAAAACGATCGACTCTTGTTGTGGTACTTGGCGTCCAACCGTGACGAGACGGACTTCCCGGATCCGCACACCTTCGACATCACCCGCGAGGGTCTTGCCGACAAGCACCAGGC
Organism: uncultured Mycolicibacter sp.; assembly: GCA_964292075.1. Classification (GTDB taxonomy): domain Bacteria; phylum Actinomycetota; class Actinomycetes; order Mycobacteriales; family Mycobacteriaceae; genus Mycobacterium. The sequence continues at coordinate 7,340 of CAXYUC010000146.1, read as the reverse complement.
GTTCGGCGGCCGCGGCCGGCATTTCTGCCTGGGCGCCAACCTGGCCCGCTTGGAGCTGAAGCTGTGGATTCAGCGGACCCTGGAACGCTTTCCCGATCTCATGCCGGACGGGGAGCCGACCCGGGTGCGGGCGTTGTTCCTCAACCAGTTCAAGTCGATTCCGGTCCGGAGAACATCGTGACGGCCGCCGAGACCGCCCGTGGCCGCCCGGCCTACCGGGAGGTCGAGGCCGACCTGGAGGTACGCCGCCGAGAGACCTCGGCCGACGGGGTGGTGACGATCACCCTCGCCGACCCGGCCGGCGCCGACCTGCCCGACTGGGCACCCGGCGCGCACATCGACCTCATCATGACGCCGTCGCTGGTGCGGCAGTACTCACTGTGCGGTGACACCGCCAACCGCGCGCAGTGGCGGGTGGGCGTCCTGCTCGACCCGAACAGTCGCGGCGGATCCCAGTTCGTCCACGACAAGCTCCACGAGGGAGCCACCGTGCGGGTCCGCGGGCCCCGCAACCACTTTCCGTTGGTCGGTTCGGCGCGGTACCACTTCATCGCGGGCGGTATCGGTGTCACCCCGATGCTGCCGATGATCGCCGCGGCAGACGCCGCGGGCTCCGACTGGAAGCTGCTCTATGGCGGCAGGACGCGATCGTCGATGGCCTTCGTCGCCGAGCTCGAGGGTTACGGCGAGCGGGTGGTGGTCTGTTCGCGCGACGACGACGAGCCGGACTTCCGGGCGAGCCTGCAATCCGTTCTCGCCCAACCATCCGAGGACACGCTGGTGTACTGCTGCGGACCGGAGGGCCTGCTCGGCGCGGTCGAGGACGCGTGCACGTCATGGCCGGACGGAAGCCTGCACGTGGAACGTTTCTCGGCCAAGGCGCTCGACGAACCCGCTGCATTGACCGCCTTCGACGTGGAATGTCAGCGGTCCGGAATGACTTTGACAGTGCCACAAGATAAATCGATCTACGAAGTGTGTGAGGAAGCCGGAGTCGACGTACTCGGGTCGTGCATGGAGGGCGTGTGCGGAACCTGCGAATGCGACATCATCGAGGGCGCGGGAGACCATCGCGACTCCGTGCTCAACGACGCCGAGAAGGCGGCGAACCAGACAATCATGATCTGCGTTTCACGGTCGCTCTCCGAGAGGCTGGTGCTGGACCTTTGACGTCCTCCCCGGATGCGAAGCCCGAGGATTCCAACCCCGTCCCACCTAACTTAGGAAGCAGGAGAGCTGAGTTGAGGTTCACAGTTCACAGACCGCCCTACGGCGAAGTCTCCCTGTGCTGGCACCGCCCGTCCGGCGGCGATGTTGCGTGCTGCGTTTACATCGGCGTTGCGCGGTCCCGCTTTGCAGGCGACGCACCTGAAGACCGCTTGGCTCTTGCGGTTTTCGGGCGCGACATATCCGCATGCCGAGCATCGTTGAGATGTGTACGCGGCCGGGACCCGCTCGAGCCGGCCCCCGGCCTTGTTGCTGAGTCGGATAACCAGCTGACCCCACCCTTGACGACTGATTTCACGGTTGAGCGCCCGCTTCTGCGCAACGCGAGTGCCTGGTTTGTCAACCGTGCCGCGCGCAGAGCGGGTCATCGCCCGCACGTCGAGCTTTTCCACCCGAATAGTGTCAAACCGACGTGCAAGATCGGTGGTGGTCTTCTCGACCCAATCTCGTCGTCGGCATACTTCGCGCGCTTTGAGCTTCGCGATGGACAACTTGGTTTGCTGTCGGCGGTTGGAGCCTCGCTTGGCGCGGGTGAGGCGTTGCTGCAATCGTCCAGGCAGAAATCCCGTCGCTTCTCGGCGAAGGAGTTGAGATGAGACCCAACTATCCCTACAACTGTTGGTATGTCGCCGCGGCCAGCGCCGAAGTCGGGCAAGGACTGCTGACCCGTCGTCTCCTCGACAAGCAGGTCCTGCTGTACCGCCGCCGATCCGGCGACGTGGTCGCCATGGAAGACCGCTGCATCCACCGGGCCTATCCGCTGTCGGCCGGCCGGCGCGACGGTGATCGGGTGATCTGCGGCTATCACGGCTTTGCCTTCGGCCCGGACGGCTGCCTGCTGGACGTGCCGTCACAGGAGAACGTGCCGCCCGGCGCCGCAGTACGCAGCTACCCGGTTCAGGAGCGGGCGCCGTTCGTCTGGATCTGGCTCGGCGATCCCGGTATCGCCGCGCTGCGCCCGCCACCGCGGGTGCCGTGGTATGACGACGGCTCGGAATGGACCGGCACAACCGAGGTGCTGCGTGTCGACGCAAACTACCTGCTGCTGCACGAGCACTACCTCGACCTGACCGATGTATTCGTGATGCACCCCGAAGTCGTTCCGCCGGATATCGAAGTTCTTCCCCAACTCGACGAGGTCGAGGTCTCCGAACGGTCGGTCTCCTACTCCCGGATCACGCCGCCCAGCCGACTGGCCCCCTGGGAAGCCGACATCACCGGCCTTCCCGCCGCCACCAGGGGCAGCCGACGCGAGGAGGGAACCTTCGTCTCACCGGGGCTGCACGTTCAGCACTATGTGATCGATCCCGAGGCCGGGACTACCCACCAGCTGCTCCGGATCCAGGGCTTTACGCCCGAATCCCCGGAGGCAACCCACGTCTTCCTGCAGATGGCCCGCAACTTCGCTACCGAGGACGGGCGGGTCGCCGAGTTTCTGCGCAGCATGTTCCATGACTGGGCGATGCGGGATTCGGTTGTGCTGGAGACGATTCAGGCGCGACTTGGCGAACGCGGCGAGCCCCGCCGCGACATCAACGTCAAAGCCGACCGCGCTGCGGTGCGCGCGCGTCGGATCGCCATGGAGATGGTGGACGAGGAGTCCGGTCGTTTCGTTCTGAATGGGATGCCATGACCCGCACCGATGAGCTCGCCGGCAGGGTGGCGACCGCTGACCCGAACTCCGCCATCGAGGTCACCAACGCGATGACCGGCGAGCCATTGGGACGGGTGCCGCGATGCAGCGGTGCCGATGTGGCTGCCGCGGCGCTACGTGCTCGCGCGGTGCAGCCGGCGTGGGCTGCGCGCCCGATCCGCGACCGGGCCGCGGTGTTGTTGCGCTTCCACGACCTGGTGCTCAAACGTCAGGACGAAGTTCTCGACCTGATCCAGCTCGAGAACGGCAAAGCGCGCCGGCACGCATTCGAAGAAATCCTCGATGTCTGTCTGACGGCCCGCTATTACGCGAACACCGCCGCGGACTACCTGCGCCCCAAGCGCCGGCAGGGTGTGCAGCTGGCGCTCACCCATGTCACCGAACTGCATCATCCCAAGGGGCTGGTGGGCATCATCTCGCCGTGGAACTATCCGCTGACCCTGGGTATCAGCGACGCCCTTCCCGCCATCGTCGCCGGCAACGCCGTGCTGACGAAACCCGATCAGCAGACCCCGTTTTCGGCGCTGTGGGCGGTGGCCTTGCTTGAGGAAGCCGGTATGCCGCCGGGGTTGGTGCAGGTGCTGACCGGTTTCGGCGCCGAGCTGGGTGCGCCGATCATCGAACACTCGGACTATCTGATGTTCACCGGTTCCACGGCGGTGGGGCGCACCGTCGCCGCGCAGGCCGGTGAGCGACTGATCGACTGCTCGATGGAGCTCGGCGGCAAGAACGCGCTGCTCGTGCTCGACGATGCCGACGTCGACAAGGCGGTGTCGGGCGCTCTGCGGGCGGCCTTCTCCAATACCGGGCAGCTGTGCATCTCGGTCGAACGCATCTATGTGCCGGCCCGTCTCTGGGATCAGTTCACCACCCGCTTCGCCGACGCCGCTAACGCAATGAAACTGTCTGCGGCCCTGGACTATTCGGCAGATATGGGATCGCTGATCTCGCAGAAGCAACTCAACGTCGTCGCCGGCCACGTCGACGACGCGGTGAGCAAGGGCGCCAACGTGCTGGCCGGTGGCCGGGCACGCCCGGACATCGGCCCCCACTTTTACGAGCCCACCATCTTGTCCGGGGTTAACGAGTCCATGGCCGCGTTCGCCGAGGAGACGTTCGGGCCGGTCGTCTCGCTATATCGGGTCCAGGACGACGACGAGGCGATCGAACGCGCCAACGACAGTGACTACGGCCTGAACTTCAGCGTCTGGACCTCAGACCCGAAGCGCGGCCGCCGTGTCGCCGCCCGGCTACAGGCCGGCACCGTCAACGTCAACGAGGCCTACGCCGCCGCGTGGGCGTCGGTAGACGCGCCGATGGGCGGAATGAAGGCCTCCGGTCTCGGGCGTCGACACGGCGAACACGGCATCCTCAAATACACCGAACCGCAGACGATTGCCACCTGGCGGCTGCTACCGGTCGGCGCGCCGTCGTGGCTCGAACCGGGCCGCTACGCGCGGATCATGACCACCGGATTACGGGTGCTGCGGCGCACGCCCGGCGTCAAATGAGGAGGAGCCCATGGCCGAGCAATTCGACTACGACGTCCTGGTGATCGGGTCCGGATTCGGCGGCAGCGTCACAGCTTTGCGGCTGACCGAGAAGGGATACCGGGTCGGTGTGCTGGAGGCGGGCCGTCGCTTCAGTGACGAGCAGTTCGCGAAAACCAGTTGGGATCTGCGCAAATTCGTGTGGGCGCCGAAACTGGGCTGCTTCGGCATCCAGCGTATCCACCTGCTGCGGGACTGCGTGATCCTGGCCGGCGCGGGTGTCGGCGGTGGGTCGTTGAACTACGCGAACACCCTGTACAAGCCGCCCGCCGCGTTCTTCAACGACCCGCAGTGGAAGCACATCACCGACTGGGAAGACGAGTTGGCGCCCTACTACGAGCAGGGTCAGCGCATGCTCGGTGTGGTTCGCAACCCGCACATGACCCCGGCCGACGAGATCGTCAAAGCGGTTGCCGAGGATATGGGCGTCGGTGACACGTTCATCCAGACACCGGTCGGGGTGTTCTTCGGGGAGCCCGGCAAAACCGTCGCCGACCCGTTCTTCGGGGGCGTCGGGCCCGAACGCACCGGCTGCGTGGAATGCGGAGAATGCATGGTGGGCTGCCGCTACGGCGCGAAGAACACGCTGGTGAAGAACTATCTCGGCCTTGCCGAACGGGCCGGCGCCGCAGTGCATCCCCTGACCACCGTCACGTCGCTGCGGCAGGTGCCGGACGGGGCGTGGCACGTCGACACGGTACAAAGCGGAGCGCTACTGCGAAAGAACCGCCGAACCTACACCGCGCAGTACGTGGTGCTGGCCGCCGGCACGTGGGGCACCCAGAACTTGCTGCACAAGATGAAGGACACCGGAACCCTGCCGGGTTTGTCCGACCGGCTCGGTGTGCTCACCCGCACCAACTCAGAGTCGATCCTGGGCGCCATGAAGTACAAAGTCGACCCCGACCTGGACCTCACCAGGGGGGTGGCCATCACCTCCTCGTTCCATCCTTCGGGTGACACCCACGTCGAACCGGTGCGCTACGGCAAGGGCTCCAACGCGATGGGCCTGCTGCAAACCCTGATGACCGACGGCGGCGGCCGTTGGCCACGCTGGTGCAAGTTCCTCGGTGTGGCGGCCAAGAATCCGGTCGCACTGCTGCGCGTGCTGGCGGTGAAGAATTGGAGCGAGCGCACGATCATCGCCCTGGTGATGCAGCACCTGGACAACTCGATCACCACCTACACCAAGGGCGGGCTGCGTGGCCGGCACCTGTCGAGCAAACAGGGTCACGGCCAGCCCAATCCGACGTGGATCCCGGAGGGCAACGAAGCGACCCGCAGGATCGCGGCCAAGATCGGCGGTGTAACCGCGGGAACATGGGGAGAGTTGTTCAACATTCCACTCACCGCGCATTTCCTCGGGGGTTGCGCGATCGGCGCGGATCCCGACCACGGTGTGATCGACCCGTATCACCGCGTGTACGGCTATCCGACCCTCAGCGTGGTCGACGGTTCGGCGGTCTCGGCGAATCTGGGGGTGAACCCCTCGTTGACGATCACCGCCCAAGCCGAGCGTGCCGCCGCGATGTGGCCGAACAAGGGGCAAGCCGACCAGCGGCCCGAGCAGAGCTGCGGCTACCGCCGTATCACCCCGATCGTTCCGAACCACCCGGTGGTCCCGGCGGGCGCACCGGCAGCGTTGCGACTCCCGGTTATCCGGCGGGAGGCCGCCGGATAGTCTTTCACTCCAACAGCTTTCGCCCTAGCGTTTTCTCCAGCCGAGTACTGACCGCTGAAGATGCGAACGGACCGAGCAAGATGGAGCGATGAGTCGGATAACGCAGCGTCGGCGGATCAGCCGCCTCGTCGCAGGGGATGCGATGCAGCGGCCCGAGACGCTGGCGGTCGAGGAACCGCTGGAGATCCGTCTGGGCGGTGTGCCGCTCACCGTCACGATGCGCACGCCCGGATCGGATGTCGAGCTGGCGCAGGGCTTTTTGCTCACCGAGGGGATCATCGCCGGGCGTGACGACGTGGTGAGCGCGCGTTACTGCGGCGACCCGGAGACCCCCAACACCTACAACGTGCTCGATGTGACACTGGCGCCGCACGTGCCGCCGCCGCTGGTGGACATCTCCCGGAACTTCTACGCCACCTCATCCTGCGGTATCTGCGGCAAGGCCGCACTGGACGCGGTACGCCTTGCCAGCCGATATCACCCGGGCGACGACCCGGTCCAGATTCCCGCGGCGGCGCTGACCGCGATGCCCGATCAACTGCGGGCGGCGCAGGACGTCTTCGCCAGCACCGGCGGTCTGCATGCCGCGGCGCTGTTCGACTTCACCGACGGCGGCGCGATGCAGGTGGTTCGCGAGGACATCGGCCGGCACAACGCCGTCGACAAGGTGATCGGCTGGGCACTCGAGCGGCGCCGGATACCGCTGTCCGGGACCGTGCTGCTGGTCAGCGGGCGGGCGTCGTTCGAGCTGACCCAGAAGGCGGTGATGGCCGGTGTTCCCGTGCTGGCCGCAGTCTCGGCGCCCTCGTCATTGGCCGTCGACCTGGCCGGCGAATGCGGGCTGACGTTGGTCGCGTTTCTTCGCGGTGACTCGATGAATATCTACAGCCGCGCGGACCGCATCGTCGGCTGATTCACCGGCGGAGCCCCCGTCAGGCGCCTAAAAGTTAATCCTCATTCGCGGTTGTTGATCCAATTAATGGTTCGTATAACGAGGTAAATAACGTAGCATCAACCCTCAGTTATTGACCCGACTGACTCTGCCGGCGTTCTTGTCCGGGAGTGCTGTGGCCGCTCTCAACGATGCGAGCAACGAGCGGTCGTGGCCTCCATGGAACCGGAACGGCGCGGGCGGCGACTAATCGATAGTTGAGAGGAGTGCGGGGATGAGTTTGTTGGATGCGCATATTCCGCAGTTGGTGGCGTCGGAGTCGGCGTTTGGTGCCAA
>CAXYUC010000145.1:0-11125 GCA_964292075.1 uncultured Mycolicibacter sp. | reverse complement strand
GCGGTCCTGCGCGCAATCACCCTCTGGCTACCGCATTTGTCAGACACGCCCTAGTCTAGATCGTTTGTGAGACTAGCGGCCGGTCATCGTTGAGTTGCCTCTGCTGACTGCAGATGTGGTCGAGCACAGCGACTGTCCTTCTGGGGAACCCCAGTCCAGGCGGCGCCCCTGCGGCGGACGCGCCTACGCCTGACCCAAACTCGGCCGGTAATCAGCCGCCTCGGACTCTGCAGCAAGCAACGCACCCAACGCACCCTCCTGCTGGGCGATAAACACACCGATCACTTGCCGACATACCTCCGGCACGCTCACCCCGCGCATATCCGCAATACGTTTCAGCCCGAACAACATTGACGTAGACACGTGAAACTGAACAGCGAACTGACCGCACGAACCGTCCTCGGGTGGCAACCCCGGACCCACCACCACTGGTTCATCCACCCCGTACTCGCCCACCTCAGCACGCCGAGCTTGCTCGACAACCCCACCACGATCGCCGCCACCAACGCCGTCGGCCGGATCCCGGAACTCCTCATGACTGAACAAACCCATTCCGCCCACGCTAGACCCCGCAGCCTCACGCCGCCTCACGCCGAAGCGCAGGCTTCAAATACGCGACCCTGAAGCGCCCCGGGTTTGATGCACACCTTCTTTCGAGGGAAGGTAGGGCGCATCATGCCGAGGAAGTACGACGACGAGTTCAGGGCCCGGGCGGTGCGGTTGGTCACCGATCATGCCGGCGAGTACGACACCGGCACGGCCTGCGTTACCGCAGTGGCCAAGCGTTTGGGGGTGTCGTATGAATCGCTGCGCCGGTGGACCAATCATGCCGAGGTCGACGGTGGGGCCCGTGACGGGGTGCCCACCGATACGTTGCGCGAGTTGCGTGAGCTCAAACGCAAGAATCGTGAGCTCGAGGAAACGATCGAGATCCTGAAGGCGGCGACAAGTTTCTTCGCGCGGGAGAGCGACCCGCGACACCGTTGATCTGTGGGTTCATCGCCGAGCATCGTGCTCGGTTCGGGGTCGTTCCGATCTGCCGCGTGCTCACCGAGCATGGGTGTGCGGCACGAGGCTTTCTTCAGCGACTGATGGCCCTCTCGTACAGTCGGTTTCGGCCATGCCGCTTGGCGCGCTACACTGGGAATGCTGACAAGTCGCCTGCGTACTACTTGCCGTTGACAGAAACAGTCGTGGCGATGAATTCATCGCCGATAAACGCCTTCGTAAACACGTTGTGCGACGCTCCACTGCACCCGCAAACAGCGGGCCGGAATCCAGACTGCATGCCGATTTCCGTCAGGCTCCCTCGACCGGATAATTGAACACATGACAGACACCGTGAAGGTGACGCTGAATCGCGACAGTGTCGCCATGGGCGATGATGTTGATTCCCATCGAGTTTTCTGGATCTTTCGCGACTCGGCAACCGTCGATGATCTGCTGATCGAGATCTCGAACCAGTACCTGCCCGGGGTCGCCGGACCAGCCGGGTGGTGTGTCGACGTCAACACCGATGACCAGGTTCGTCGCCGTCAGATCGGCGTGATCTACACCCGTGATGACCTCAGGCAGGAAGACCACATCTGTAGATTGACCGCCGGCACAACAACATTGGGGGAATTAGCGCAATTGGCCAAGGTCCCCGACCTTGACGTATACGCCCGGTATCTGAGGCGGGACATGGGGCGCCCGCTTACGCTGAGCGAAGTCACGGGGGGACCGACCTACACCGGGGTCCAGCCAACCCAGCTGAAATCCGAAGCCGCCGAAGAAGCCGACACCGATTGGGTGCTGGTCAACGAGTTGGATCGTCGCGCCCGCGCAGTCACCGACGCACGGCGTGACTGGATTCGCACCAACATCCTGTCGCAAGCCGGGCCGCCCCCGGGGGCCGACGTGTTCATTGCTCGCAACTTTCACTTTCTCACCGACCTGCACTGCCGGGCCAGCATGGACGTCGCCGCACAACTGCTGGGAACCGAGACGACGACATACGAAGACCTCCAGGCAATGGCCGATACCGGCGAGCGCCCTGCTGTGGTGACTTTGGCGATGATGATCGCCGCGTTCGAGTGGAACACCTCCCGGAGCAGCTGGCGGGCCGGCGGATCACCGTACCGCAGCGCCTATTTCGAATTCCTCGCCGGCTGCGGCTATCGACTCTCACCGATCGAGGAGGTGATAGCCGGCCACATCGGCGTCGAGCAATTGATGTTCACCCCCGAAGGCACGGCGCGACTCGATCGCATCCGGCAACTGCGAGATCAGCAGTATCAGTTGCGGATGAGCCGCTACTACCGAAATGCCCTCAGCGAGGAGCAGTATCAGGCTGCGATCGGTTCCGTCCACGCCGAACTCAGGGCTCTAGGCGAGGACCCCGGCCCCACGTAGGACGCCGAGGCGGGCCGCCGACGAAGCCGTGAGTTTGCGGCCCGGGGGCCCACGGGTAGCAGTTGCTCAGTGGATCCGCTGGAGGCCGGCTAACCGGTCGAAGCCACGGTCGAACGACAGAATACGGTCGATGCCGTTGGCCTGCATCGTCGCGGCGTGAACGGCATCACGAGCTCCCGCGCCCTCACGGACCAATTGGCGCGCCCGGTCGAGCACCGACCGATCGACGGCATACAGCTCGTCGGCCAGCTCGTCGAGGAGGGTGAACCCCGCGTCGACCAGATCTGGCCGCGTCAACCGGGTGTAGCGGTGCAGCACCTCCTGGTACACCTCGGTGTTGGTGGCGAAGCGCTCGTCGGCGATGGTCAGCTCATCGAGGAGCACCCGGACCCGGGACTTGTTCGGGTGCTCGGCACCCAACAGATACATGGGCACATTGGCGTCGATGAAGACGGTCATTCGGGCAGTTCCGTGGGGTAGCGCAGGTCGTTGTCGGCAAGAAGCTCATCGATGTCGCCGGTGGGCCCATCGAATCGGGCCGCCGCCCGTATCGCCGCGAGCTTGCGGGCCAGCCGAAGATCCGAGCTCTCCTCGGGATCGGCACGCAGTTTGCGGCGCACCCATGCCGACACCGATTCGCCTCGCCGGGCGGCCTGCGCCACGAGCGCGTCGTATTCGGCGTCGTCGACAATCACCTGGAGGCGCTTACTCATGTAATGAGTATAATTTGAGTACTCACAATATGCCACGGGTTGGGGTCCGCCTCGTCGCTAACCTCGATATGTGCCAGAGCCACGGAACCCCCCACCTGTGCGACGGCGCCTTGGACGGGATCGACCCAGTTCCGACGGCCGCTCGCCCAGCCCAATCGTTCTCGATGTGGAGGGCTCCGGCGTCCAACCGCCGGTTTCCACCCGGGTGCGTCGGATGTTCTGGCTACTTGAGCGCGTCGCGCCAGCAATCGGGTCGCGGTGGGCGACTGAATTATGGTGCACCCCACCGGTCATCGAGTCCAGCCTGCGTATGCCGCCCGGCGTCCCGCCCGGCCGGCCGCTGGAAGCGCACTGGAACGGGCATCGGATCGTGGGTGAGGCCTGGGGAGAGGGGCCACCGGTCTATCTCGTGCACGGCTGGGGTGGGCGCCGCCCGCACCTCGGCATGTTCATCAAACCTCTCGTCGAATCCGGGCATCGGGTGATCGCGTTCGACCTGCCCAGCCATAACGAGTCCGATCCGGGCGCACTCGCACCCGGTCGCACCACCGTCATCGAGTGCGCCGAAGCGGTGGCAGCCATGATCCGGACACATGGGCCGGCCCGCGCGGTCGTCGCCCACTCCCTCGGGGCCAACGCGACCGCATTCGCGGCGTCGTGGGGCGCGACGGTCGGGCGGTTGGTGTTTCTCGCGCCGATGGGTGAGTTCCCGTTCTACCTGGATCTCTTCGCCGCCCGACACAACTTCGGCCGGCGGATACGCGCCGGACTGCACCGACGCCTGGAACGCCGCATCGGCATGCCGCTGGAGGACACCAACATGGTCCGGATCGCCGAGCGCACCGACTATCCGCCGCTGCTGCTCATCCACGACCCCGATGACCCGGACACTCCCTATGCGACGAGCGAAAGGGTCGTCGCGTCATGGCCGGGCGCACGCTTGATGACGACGTCGGGACTCGGCCGGCTGGCACACTTCCGAATCTTGAGGCACCGCTCCGCGATTCGCGCGGGCGTCCAATTCATCGGGCCCGCACCGGCCTGAATCAGCCCGAGGTCCAGTAGGCCGCGGTCGCCACCCCGCCCGTGCCCCTATCCCGCCGGTGTCACGTCTGCGCCGGCACCCTTGATCGACGCCTTGGCGCGGTTCTCGGCCCGCACCGACCTGTTGCCCCGCACGTACCCGGTCGCCGAAATCGACGCCGCAAGCAGGGCGTCCTCGCCCTTGACGAACGGGTGGAACCCGACGCCCGCACCGCCGCGGCCCTTGACGGGAATGTCGGCGACTTCGGTCACCTTCCAGCTCTTCTCGGCGATCGACAGAATGGCTTCGCCGTTAGCGCAGGCAACAGGCAGCGCGGCGATCACCTCGTCGTCCTCGGCGGCCAGCTTCACCCCGGCGACGCCGTTGCCGGCAGCGCCCTGCGGATTCACCGCGGCCGGGTCGATCCGCAGGATCTTGCCGCGCCGGGTCACCAGCGCCAGGTGGTGTCCGTCGGCCAGCACCCCCGAGCGCAGCAGCCCGGTGATGTCCGGTGCCACCGGAATGTCGCGGATTCTGTAGGGCAGCCCACCGCCGGTGGTGAACTTGATCCGGCCATCGGTCCAGGCCGCCCAACCCAGGCCCGAGCTGAGCAGCTCGCCGTGGCTGTCGGAGAACACGCCCCGGTCATCGAGACGCCAGGAGGCGTTGACCTTGCGTTCGCGGGGCGCGTTCTCGTCGGCGCCCGCGGAGACCGGAGTCGCCTCGGCGTCCAGCACGGTACGACGGTCGAACTCGGGGCCCTTGAACAGTTTCGCGGTCTCCACCAGCTCCTTGTCGATCACCGCCCGTCGCGCATCGGCATTGGACACCAGCTCGGTCAGCTCGGCGAACTCGGCATCCAGCTTCTCCGCCTCCGCCCGCAGTTCGATCACGTCGAGCTTGGTCAACCGCCGAAGCTGAAGTCCTAGAACGTAATTGGCTTGCTCCTCGTCGATCTTGAACCGCTCCTGCAGACCCCGGCGGGCGTCGTCGACGGTGTCCGACCCGCGGATCACCGCTACCGCGGCGTCGATATCGAGGTGGATGGTCATCAGGCCGACGACCAGATGCCTGCGGGCGGTGACCTTTTCCAGCCGGTACTCGCTGCGGTGCAGCACCACCGAATCGCGCAGCTGTAGGAAGGCGGAGATCAGTTCGCGAACCGACCACCAGCGCGGTACTCGGTTCTCATCCAGGGCGACCAGGCTGGCGGCGAAGGTCGACTCCAGCGGGGTCAGGGCCAGCAGTTGGTCGCGGATCTGCTCGGCGCTGTGGCCGCGTTTGGCGGTGACGACGATCCGCAGCCCGTTGCGCCGGTCGGTCAGATCGGACATGTCGGCCACCCCGGCCAGCTCACCGGATTCCACCAACGCCCGGATGCGTTCCTGCACAGTCGAACTGGCGACGCCGGGCGGCAGTTCGGTCACGATGACGTTCTTCCCGTCGACCGACACGGTACCGCGCACCGTGAACGCGCCCCTACCGGTCGTGATGTACTCGCGCAGCCCGGCCGTGCCGACCACCGTCGACCCGCATCCCCAGTCGGGGCCCGGAATGAGTTTCACCAACCGGTCGTCGGTCATGTTCGGCCGGGCCAGCAGTGCCCGGCAGGCGGCCATGATCTCGCGGGGATTGTGTGCGGGCACCTTGGTGGCCCACCCCTCGGCGATGCCGACGGCGCCGTTGCACAGCAGCACCGGCCACTGGGCCGGCAGCATCGTCGGCTCCGTCCATTCGCCGTCGAAAGTCGCCACCATCGGTACCGCGTGATCGTCGAGTTCGGCGGTCAGCGCCGCGCCCGGTGCGGACAACCGCATCTCGGTGTAGCGGTCGGCGGCGGGGATGTCGCCCTGGATGCGGGGGAATGCTCCTTGGCCGTCAATGACTTTTACGCGCTGGAACTCCGCGGCCAGCAGTGCCGCGGCCCCGTACATCGACGCGCCGCCGTGCGGGTGCAGGTTCCCGGTGACCGCCGAGCAGACCTTCGAGGACTTCTGGGGTTTGTTGCCGGGCAGCAGCTTCGAGTCGTGCATCTGGTAGAGCAGCCGCCGCTGGCCGGGCTTGAGTCCGTCGTACGCCGACGGGATGGCGCGGTCGCTGACGCTGTAGAGCGCGAAGGTCAGCTGGAAATGGTTCCAGTAGTCATCGGCGCTCTGGTCGAGGACCAGATCGGGATTCTGTTCGGGGACGTCCAGGGTGGCGGTCACGTGATTCTCCTAGTCCAGGTCCAGCGCAGCGGTGTCGACGCGGGCGGCGACGTCAGCCATCCACGCGCGCCGGCCCTCGGGCGGCCCGCCGAACAAGATGTGGTGCAGGTTGTGCTCGCCGTCATCGAGATGCACACGAATCACGGTGCGCCGCTGCGGATCCAGCACAGTGTTCCAGAAGTCGTCGGCATCCATTTCGCCGAGGCCCTTGTTGCGCTGCACCTCCACTTTGCGTTTGGAGGTGGCGCGCATCTCGGCCACCGCGGCATCCCGCTCGGACTCGTCCTGACAGTAGATCCGCTGGACGCCGTCCTTGACGACGAACAGCGGCGGCAACGTCACGTACACCATTCCGGCTTCCACGAGCGGGCGGTAGAAGTCCAGGAACATCGAGATCAGGCTGGAGTTGATGTTGCCGCCGTCGGGGTCGGCGTCGGAGGCGAACAGGATCCGGTCATAGCGGCATTGCTCGGGGTCGCAGTGATCGCGCACCCCGCAGCCCAGGATGCGTTCGATCGAGTCGAACTCGTCTTTGGCCCGCGCCTTGCTCAGGGCGAAGCCGTAGACGTTGGGAGGCTTACCTTTCAACGGGAAGGCCGCCTGGAACGTCGCGTCACGCGCCGCCTTGATGGTGCCCAGCGCGGAATCGCCCTCACACAGAAACAATTCGGCGCCCGATCCGCGGCCCGACTCCCGGCTGGGCAGCAACTTGGGCGGCAGGGACAGATTCGTGCCCAGCCCTTTGGCTTTCGATGCCGCACGGGAGCGGGCCTTGGCGCCCTCGGCGCTGCGCCGGGCTCTAGCGGCCTCCAGCGCCAGTTTCGTCCAGAGTGATACCGCGTCATTGTTGGCCGGGTTGGCCGCCCAGATGGTGACGCTGCGGGCCACATCCGGAACCATGGCCAGGTTCAGTGACCGTGACGACACCGCGGTCTTGGCCTGGGAGTCCCACCCCACATCGGGAGCGCGGGTGTCCACGGCCAACGCGGTGACGGCGGCGAAATCCTGTGGTTCCGGGCCCTCTTCACCTTTGGCCAGACCCAGATCGCGGATCCGGGAGGCGCGATCGGCCAGGGCCTCGGAGAATCCCCGCACCGCGGCCGTCAGATGGGATCCACCGCCGGGGGTGCGCACGGTGTTGCAGAAGGCGGCCACGGTGGCCGGCTCGGCCGGGCCGGCGGTCAACGACCAGCGGAAGGGGGTCGGGCCGCGGCCGGTGGTGTATTCACCGCGGCCCTCGACGATGGCGCGCACCTCGGGTGAGGGAGTGCCGGCCGCGGTGCACATCAGGTCCAGCAGGGCATCGGTGCCCCAGGGGCCGTGAAACGGCTCAAGCAATGCCGGCGGGACATCGCCGCCGGGCCAGCCGTCGTCGACGACGATCAGGTGCACCCCGGGGGACATCCGCGCTGCGGCGTGCGCCCGCAGCAGCACTTCACCGATATTCACGCCTGCATCGGGCACCACCGAGGAGTCGAACAGGATGCGCACCGTGGTGCCGTGCGCATCGAGTTTACGGTTGCCGGTGCCCCGGAGCTGCTGGGTGTCGGCGCGGGTGAACGGGGCGTCCGGGTCGAAGTCTTTGCCGTCGAACACCCCGGGGTAGCCGCGGCCGAAACTCTGCAGATACGTCTTTCCGGCGCGGCGCACCGTCACGTCGGTCCGGGCGGAGATGAACACCGCTGCGGCGGCGCCGATCCCGTTGAGGCCCGCGCCGGTGCTGGTGGCGTCGGCGTGTGCGGAGAACTTTCCGCCGGCCCGCGCCGTGCCCAGTGTCTTGACGATGCCGTTCTTGCCGGTGACCGGGTCGGAGTCGACGGGCAGGCCGCGGCCGTCGTCGGCGACACTGACCGATCCGTCGGCGTGCAGGCTGATGGTGACGGTGGACCCGCCGTGGTCGGGATCGGCCACCTCTTCCACCGCGTTGTCCACCAGCTCACGCAGCGCCGTGTTCAGCACGTCCAGGCCCAGGTTCACCGCGGGCCGCAGCCGGGTGTGCTGAACGTCATCGAGTTCGGTGATGTCTGCGGCGTTGTAGCTCACTGCTGTCCTTTCCTGCCGCAGGAATGGTAGGCGTCCGATCCGACACTTCGGTGCATCCGGCGCGGCGTTTGTGGCGAGGCTCTCGCCTTCAGATGACGTCCGCCGTTCGCTCCGGCGAAGTCAAGCCCGGTGCTACCACGCGGCGGACATCCGTCACAGATACATCCCGCCGGGCACTTCGGCGAGGTAACGCCGGCTGCTCACCTCGGCCAGCAGCCCCGCCGTGCTGACGGCGCCGTCGGCCGCGGCGAGCACCGCGCGGCGAACAACTTCTCGGATGTCGCTGCCGCTGGTGTTGTGCGGCAGCGCGGCCACCACCGCTGCCATGTCGAGGTCCTCGCCACCGGGGATGTCGACGACCAGCGCCGCCAGGATACGCAGGGCGTCGATGCGTGTCGGGTAGCCGACTTCGACGATCGCGTCGAAGCGCCCGGTGCGGATCGCCGCCTTGTCCAGCGTCGCAACATCATTGGTCGACGCCAGGGTCAGAATCCGGGCCTCGGGCGCAATGTCCATGGCCTGCAACAACTCCGAGAGCCCGCCGCCACCGACAGCCCGGTCCGTGCACCACAAGTCGACGTCTTCGAGCACCAGCAGCACCGGGCCACCGAGCCGCTGCGCTTCCTCGACGACGGCGGTCAGCAACGCTGCCCCCGCCCGGGCCTCGACGTAGATCACGGTGAAATCCCCAACGACTTCGCGCGCCACAACCGCGCTCACCGCCGACTTGCCGGTGCCGGGCGGACCGCACAGCAGCACCCCGCGCCGCGCACCGAGCCCGTGCGCGTTGAGGACTTCGTGGCGGTCCCGCACCGCGGTCACACCCAGGTCGACCTCCGCCCACACCGGGGCAGGGACGACGACGTTCTCGCGGTTCAGCGTCGCGGGCAGGTCGATCACGTCCAGGCGCAGCCCGTGGACGTAGGTGGCGCGCACCGCACGGCCGCGATACGGGTTGAGTTGTGTTGCGCGCTCGGCAAGCCGGTCCAGCACCGCACGCGCACAGGTCTGGGCCTGCGGTATGACGTAGGCGCTCACCTCCGCCGAATGCACCATGGATTCGCGGGTCTCGATGGAGATCACGCAACCGGTGTCGTCGAGCAGCGTGCCGGCCGGGAAATACGCCCGCAGACACAGGGGGTGGCGGTAGCGCCGACCACCGATGTCGGTCTGGGTCCACTGGGGCGGTTGGGCGTACTGCCCGGGACCGATCTCGCAGGCCGGGCCGTGTTCGTCGATCCATTCCGCCAGCGCCACGGCGGTGGTCAGCCGCGACACCGGGTCGAGCGCACGTTCCTCGTTGAGCAGGGACGCGCAGTCGGCCACGCCGAGGCAGCGGGCGGTGAACCTGTCGGCGGTCTCTGCCCGGACGCGGTCGGTGACGCCGATCAGCAACTCGCCGAGCGCACGCAACGCCGGACGCACGTCGTGATCGAGGTCATCCAGCCACGCACCGACGTCGGCGATCGGTCGGCGGTGCGCAACATCGCCGCCGGTCAATTCGGCGGTCAGATCGGTCAGTTCGTCGTCGGTGAGGTTCATCGTTTCGGGCTCGTTCGGCAAAAGGGCAGTTGGACAGGATCTCACCGTTGTGATGGGACGTCAACGGGTTTTGCCGCCAGCCCGCATTAGCGGCTCGGTCGCATTGTCAGACCCCCCTGCGATGCTGTGGTCATGTCCTCGATCGCGACGCCTGTGAGTGCCGAAGCCGGCACCACAAGAGGTCCTGCGCAGCGGTTGGACGTGTTGTTCGCCGAGTTGGCGGAGTTGACGGGCCAGCGCAATGCGATCGATGGCCGCATCGTGGAGATCGTCGCCGAGATCGAGCGCGACGAATTGTGGGGGGCCACCGGGGCGCGGTCGATTCCGGCGTTGGTGGCCTGGAAGACCGGGGTGTCACCGGCCAACGCCGAAACCATCACCGCGGTCGCACGCCGCAGCGAGCAGTTTCCCCGCTGCACCCAAGGGCTGCGGGAGGGCCGCGTCTCCCTGGATCAGGTCGGGGTGATCGCCCAACGCGCCGCCGACGGCTCCGATGCGCACTACGCACAGTTGGTGCAGGTCGCCACCGTCACCCAACTGCGGACCGCAATCAAACTGGAACCACGCCCGGAGCCCGGGCCGGGGCCCGGGATCAGGCCGTCGGTCACCAAAACCAGTGACGCCGAGTTCGACTTCTGGCGTATCACCCTGCCGCCCGCCGGATCCGCGGCAATCGGATCCGCAATGCAGTCCCACCAGGAGGCGTTGATCGCCGACTGGAAACACGACCGCGACACCAGCGCCACCCCGCCGATCAGCATCCCCCGCTGCCGACCCAGCTCGATGCGTTCCTGCGGCTCGTGCAGACCGGCTGGGACGCTGAGGTAGCACGTCGCCCGCACGGGCAGCACACCACCGTGGTGGTGCACCTCGATGTCGACCAGCGCCTCGGCGCCCTGCACCTGGGGCCGGTGTTGTCCGAGGCCGAGCGGCAGTACCTGACCTGTGATGCCACCTGCGAGGGCTGGTTCGAACGCGACGGGCAGGTGATCGGCGCGGGGCGTTCGACCCGCACCATCAACCGGCGGCTGCGCCGCGCCCTGGAGCACCGCGACCATGCCTGTGTTGTCCCCGGTTGCGGCGCTACGCGTGGCCTGCATTGCCCACCACATCCGGCACTGGGAACACGGCGGGGCCACCGAGTTGTCCAAGGTCACGATTGTCTGCCGTTTTGACTATGAGCCATTGACAAAATGGCTGGT
>CAXYUC010000144.1:0-11256 GCA_964292075.1 uncultured Mycolicibacter sp. | reverse complement strand
CCGCCGCCCCCGCCGTGCCCGCCGGCCCCGCCCACAGTGCCGCCGCCGCCGGCGTCGGTTCTCCCGTCCAGCCCACCGGCCCCGGCCCCACCAGCGCCACCGGCACCACCGTTGCCGTGATCCCCGCCGGCGCCGCCGACACCGCCGGCACCACCGTCGGACGGAGTGCCGTCGGCCAACAGGCCGGTCCCGGCGATACCGGCACCACCGGCACCGCCGGCACCACCGTTGCCGCTCAGGACGGCGCCCGGCTGGGCGAAGCCCGCGGCGCCGATGTCACCGCCGCGGCCACCGGCCCCGCCGTTGCCGCCACCCAACGCCCCGTCACCCCCGGCGCCGCCGGCACCGCCGTCACCAGCCAGGCCGGAATAGTTCCCACCTTGGGCGAACATCGACGGGCTGGCGCCAAGGTGCAACCCGAAATGTCCGCTGCGCCCACCGACGCCCGCGTCACCACCGGCGCCACCGACACCACCGTCGCCGCCCGGACCATCGGCTGGCGACGCGCCCGCGCCGCCGGCGCCACCGACACCGCCGTTGCCGCCCAGCCCGCCGGTGCCGATGATCCATCCGGCGCGACCACCGTCGCCGCCATCCCCGGCGTTGCCGCCTGCCGCGCCGCCGGCCCCGGCCAGGCCCGCGCCTCCGGTGCCGCCGGCGCCACCGAACCCGAACAACACCCCGGCGTCGCCGCCAGCACCACCGGCACCACCCGCCAGCGCATTCGTGCCGACCCCGCCGACGCCACCGGCACCACCGTCACCGAACAGCCACCCGCCGGCGCCCCCCGCACCGCCAGCCGCAGCGGCAGCCCCGATACCGTCGGCACCGCCATTGCCGAACATGCCGGCCATCCCGCCGACGCTGCCCACGCCGCCGTCGACCCCGGCCGCCCCGGTTCCGCCGTCGCCGAACAGGAATCCGCCGTCACCCAGGTCGCCGAACAGGCCCGAACGGCCCAGGATCGACTCGTTGGCTCCGATAAACCCGTCGACGCCGTTTCCGATCAGGCTGCGCCCGAACAACTCGATGAACGGCGTGTTGATCAGGCTGAGCAGTTGCTCGTTCTGACCGATGAAGTCGTCAACAAGTTCGTGCAGCGGCAGGTAGAAGACATCGTGGTACCAGCCGGCAACCGCCACGTCGAACGCACCGAGCGGATCGGCCCAGTCGATGTCGGCCGACCCGACACCGGGCGCCCAGGACGCTTCTGCGCCGGCCCCGACGATTCCGTCCAGAACGTCATCGGCGATATCCGCGTGCGCCACCGGCGTCATCCCGAACGCCAGGAACGCGGCAACCGCCGAACCCGCGCCCAGCCCACGCCGCAGCCTTCGCGACTGACCCTGACGGCCGCGACCACCCGAAAACCGACCTACCGGACGTGACATTTCCAGCCTTCCGTCAGAGCTGTGAAAAGGCGACCCTTGCCACAGTAAAATTTCAGTATTTTTACCTAGTCACATAACCTTACTTATATGGCTTGCACAACAGATTGGTCGAATCGTCGTCGAACGGTGCCATGACCTGGCCGATCGCCGGTCTTATACAACAGTTCACCCAAACCCACACTGGGGCCGTTAACTGATGGAAAACTGAGCGAATTCACCGATTTCGAGCCCCGCAGGCCTTATCAGGTTGATATGCGTCCACCTACGCGGAATTGCCCTCCATCCGGCGCACCGACGACCACCGCCCGGGCGGTCGCGGTTACCGCAGCCGGTCTTTGAGGAATGCGATGTCGGCCGTGCGGCCCTCCTCGGCGGTCTCGCAGATCACCGGAGCTCCGGCGGCCTTGACCACCGCCACCAACAGGTCCGGATCGATCTGGCCCGCACCGAAGTTGGCGTGCCGGTCCCGCCCGGAGCCGGGCACGTCCTTGGAGTCGTTGCAGTGCACCAGATCAATGCGTCCAGTAATCGCCTTGATGCGCTCCACGGCATCGGGCAGCGACTCCCCGGCCGCCCAGGTGTGACAGGTGTCCAGGCAGAACCCGACGCCGGTGTCGCCGATGTGGTCCCACAGTTTGGCGATGGTGTCGAAGTGCCGAGCCATCGCATGATCACCCCCGGCGGTGTTCTCCAGGTACACCGGGACGGTGGTCTCCAGGCGGTCCAGCGCCTTGCGCCACCGAGCGAACCCGGCCTGCGGGTCGTCGTCATCGGCGGTCACGTGTCCCCCGTGCACGATCACTGCGACCGCGCCGATGTCGGCGGCGGCGTCACAGGTCTGCTGCAGGATGGTGCGCGACGGGATGCGCACCCGATTGTTCGGGGACGCCACATTGATCAAGTACGGCGCGTGCACATAGATCGGCAGTGCCGCCGCGCGAAGCTGCGCCGCGTCCTCGCGAGGCTTGGGGGGCTTCCAGCTCTGCGGGTTTCCGAGGAAGATCTGCGCCACCTCGGCGCCCTCCGCTTCGGCAGCAGCCAACGGATTCTGCGGGCGCACATGGGATCCGATCAACACGGCGGCCAGCCTAGCCCGCGCCGGACGCCTCAGCCCACTTCTGTCGGCCAGGTATGCACCGGCTGGTTGGTATGCATGTGCGTGCAGTACCGGCTCAGCATCTCCGCCAGCGCAGCGGGCCGACCCAGACCCTGAGCCTGCAACGCGCGGACCGTCGCCACCTGC
Organism: uncultured Mycolicibacter sp.; assembly: GCA_964292075.1. Lineage (GTDB taxonomy): Bacteria > Actinomycetota > Actinomycetes > Mycobacteriales > Mycobacteriaceae > Mycobacterium. The sequence continues at coordinate 8,622 of CAXYUC010000144.1, read as the reverse complement.
CAGGTGGCACCGTTGCGTCCGGTCGCCGCCCGATCCGCGATGATGCCGAGGAACCGGTCGGCCACCTCGGCGGCCACACCCCACTCGTCAAGGCCTTGGCGGGCCAGCGGCAGCAGCTCGCGCTGCATCAGTTCCGCCACGCTCACCTCGCCCAGCTCCGGCCAGAACAGTCGGGCATCCATGCCGTGGCGCGCGGCCCGGCGAAAGTTGTCGTGTGCCACCGCGAAACTCATCTGAGTCCACAGCGGGCGCTGCTCGCACGCCAGTCTGCGCAGCAGGCCGTAGTAGAAGACCGCATTGGCCACCATGTCGGCGACCGTGGGTCCCGAGGGCAGTACCCGGTTCTCCACCCGTAGGTGGGGTCTTCCGTCGACGACGTCGTAAACCGGGCGGTTCCAGCGGTAGACCGTGCCGTTGTGCAGCCGCAGCTCTGCCAGTTGCGGGGCGCGTCCCTGCGCGAGTTCATCGGCAGGATCCCCCTCGGAGACCTCGGGCAGCAGCGAGGGGAAGTAGCGCACATTCTCCTCGAACAGGTCGAAGATCGACGTGATCCACCGCTCCCCGAACCACACCCTGGGCCGCACCCCCTGGTTCTTCAGTTCGTCGGGGCGAGTGTCGGTGGACTGGGTGAACAGCTCCACCCGGGTCTCCGCCCACAGGCGGTGGCCGAAGAAGTAGGGCGAGTTGGCGCCGATCGCCAGTTGCGGACCGGCCAGCACCTGAGCGGCGTTCCAGTGGTTGGCGAACTCGGCCGGCGAGACCTGCAGGTGCAACTGCATGCTGGTGCACGCCGACTCCGGTGCGATGTTCTCGGCATGCAGGTTGAGTGGTTCCGGGCCGTCGATGTCGATATCGATGTCTTCGCCGCGCGCGGCGAAAATCGAGTCGTTGAGTGCTGCATACCGTGCCGAATCACTCATCCAGTCACCGGCCAGATGCTCGGGCATCAGCGTCGGCAAGATGCCGATCATGACAATGCCCGCGTCGTGGGTCCGGGCTTTGGCCTGCGCGTCGTTGAGGCTGGCGCGCACCTCGGCTTCCAGATCCAGCGCCGCGCGCTCCGTGAACTGGCGGGGCGGCACGTTGAATTCGATGTTGTAGGAACCTAATTCGCGTTGAAATGCCGGATCGTCGATCGAGGACAACACGCCGGCGTTCGACATGGCCGGCCGGTAGTCGTCGCCGATCAGGTTGCCCTCGATCTCCATACCGGTCAGCGGCGGTTCACACTCGAAGCTGGCCTGCCCCAGCATCGTCTCGAATACATCCAGGCACTGCTGAATTTTGTGCCGGTATTGGCGACGCTGGGTGCGGGAGTAGGTGGTGCGGTTGACTTCGTCCCCCATCTCAACGATGCAACCTGCAATACCGCCGGGCCGCAACCTGGCAGGCCCGCCGAGTGGGAATCTGGCGACGCGACACGCCGATGCGACGTCGCAGGATTCACGCTGGACGGATCCGAGAAATGCCCGGGGGCGGGCGGTTACGGCGCTCCCCGGGCCTTTTCTCGTCGATGACTAGCGGTAGTCGCTGTACCCGTAGTCGTCCAGCGGAACCGCGGCACCGGTGGCGGCGCCGAAGTCCGGGCTGTAGTACTGATCCTCGTAGGACGGGATCGTGTACGCAGCGGCCCGGGCCTCCTCGGTGGGCTGCACGGCGATGTTGCGGTACCGGTTGATGCCGGTGCCGGCCGGGATCAGCTTGCCGATGATCACGTTCTCCTTCAGGCCCTGCAGCTTGTCGCTGCGGCAGTTGATCGCCGCATCGGTCAGCACGCGGGTGGTCTCCTGGAAGGAAGCCGCCGACAGCCACGAGTCGGTGGCCAGCGACGCCTTGGTGATACCCATCAGCACCGGACGTCCGGCCGCGGGCTCCAAGCCCTCGGCCACCACGCGACGGTTCGCGGTCTCGAACTCGGCCCGCTCGGTCAGCGAACCGGGCAGGAATTCCGTTGCGCCCGAGTCGATGATGGTCACCCGGCGCAGCATCTGCCGGACGATCACCTCGATGTGCTTGTCGTGGATCGACACGCCCTGAGCCCGGTAGACCTGCTGGACCTCGTTGACCAGGTGGATCTGCACCTCGCGCGGGCCCTGCACACGCAGCACCTCGTGCGGGTCGGCCGAGCCCTCCATGAGCTGCTGGCCGACCTCGACGTGGTCGCCGTCAGACAGCAACCGCTCCGAGCCGTCCTCGTGCTTGAACACGCGCAGCCGCTGACGCTTGGGCAGCTTGTCGTAGACCACTTCCTCGCCACCGTCATCCGGCACGATCGTGATCTTGTAGAACTTCTCGCCCTCTTCGAGCTGCACCCGTCCGGCGACGTCGGCGATCGGCGCCTTGCCACGCGGAATCCGGGCCTCGAACAGCTCCTGCACACGCGGCAGACCACCGGTGATGTCGTCACCGACGCCACCCTGGTGGAAGGTACGCATGGTCAGCTGAGTACCGGGCTCACCGATGGACTGGGCCGCGACGATGCCGACCGCCTCACCGATGTCGACCAGCTTGCCGGTGGCCATCGAGCGGCCGTAGCAGGTGGCACACACCCCGGTTCCGGTGGCGCAGGTCAGCACCGAACGCACCTTGACGCCTGCGATGCCGGCTGCCAGCAGGGCCTCGATCGACGGGTCGCCGAGGTCATGACCGCGTTCGATGACGACCTTGCCCTTTTCGTCGACCGCGTCAACGGCCAACGTGCGGGCGTAGGCCGACGTCTCGATGAACGGGTTGCGGATCAGCGATCCGTCGGCCTGTGCCTCGGCCAAGTCGACGATGATGCCGCGCTCAGTGCCGCAGTCGTGCTCGCGCACGATCACGTCCTGGGAAACGTCGACGAGACGACGCGTCAGGTAACCCGAGTCAGCGGTACGCAACGCGGTGTCGGCCAAGCCCTTTCGGGCGCCGTGGGTGTTGATGAAGTACTCCAGCACCGTCAGGCCCTCACGGAAGGAGGACTTGATCGGACGCGGGATGAACTCTCCCTTGGGGTTGGTCACCAGGCCCTTCATGCCGGCCAGCGTCCGGGTCTGGGTGAAGTTACCCGTCGCACCGGAGTCGACGATCGTGATGATCGGGTTGTCGGCCGGGTAGTGGTCACGCAGCGCCTGACCCACTTCCTCGGTGGCTTCCTTCCAGATCTCCACCAGCGCCTCGTTGCGCTCTTCACGGTTGAGAGCGCCACGCTGGAACTGCTTCTCCAGCTTGTCGGCACGCTCCTCGTAAGAGTCGAGGATCTCCTTCTTGCGCGGCGGCACCAGCACGTCGGCCATCGAGACCGTGACGCCCGAACGGGTGGCCCAATGGAAGCCAGCGTCCTTGAGCTTGTCGACGGTCTGGGCGACCACGATCATCGGGTAGCGCTCGGCCAGGTCGTTGATGATGACGGCCTGAACCTTCTTGTGCATCTGCTTGTTCACGAACGGGTAGCCGGTCGGCAGCAGCTCGTTGAACAGCACTCGGCCCAGCGTGGTCTCGGCGATCCACGACCCGCCCGGACGCCAGCCGTTCACGCCGAACAGCTCGGTCTCGACCTCGGTCGGCGGCCGCAGCTGGTCCAGCCGCACCTTGATCTTGGCCCGCACCGACAGCGCACCACGGTCGACAGCCATGATCGCCTCGGCCGGCGAGGAGTACACGCCGGCCTCCGGACGGTCCTTGGCGGCCGGGGTGTATTCGCCTGTGTCACCCTCGATCTCGGTGGTCAGGTAGTACAGCCCGGTAACCATGTCCAGTCGCGGCATGGCCAGCGGACGACCCGAGGCCGGCGACAGGATGTTGTTGCTCGACAGCATCAGGATGCGGGCCTCAGCCTGCGCCTCGGCGCTCAGCGGCAGGTGTACGGCCATCTGGTCACCGTCGAAGTCGGCGTTGAAGGCCTCACACACCAGCGGGTGCAGCTGAATGGCCTTGCCTTCCACCAGCTGCGGCTCGAAGGCCTGGATACCCAGGCGGTGCAGGGTGGGTGCACGGTTGAGCAGCACCGGGTGCTCGGCGATGACCTCTTCGAGGACGTCCCACACCTGGGGACGCTGCCGCTCCACCATCCGCTTGGCGCTCTTGATGTTCTGCGCGTGGTTGAGGTCAACCAGTCGCTTCATCACGAACGGCTTGAACAGTTCCAGAGCCATCAGCTTGGGCAGACCGCACTGGTGCAGCTTGAGCTGCGGACCGACCACGATCACGCTGCGGCCCGAGTAGTCGACACGCTTACCGAGCAGGTTCTGACGGAACCGGCCTTGCTTGCCCTTGAGCAGGTCGGAAAGCGACTTCAGCGGACGGTTGCCCGGTCCGGTGACCGGCCGGCCGCGACGTCCATTGTCGAACAGTGCGTCGACGGACTCCTGCAGCATCCGCTTCTCGTTGTTGACGATGATCTCGGGGGCGCCGAGGTCGATCAGTCGCTTGAGGCGGTTGTTGCGGTTGATGACCCGGCGGTACAGGTCGTTGAGGTCGGAGGTCGCGAAGCGGCCACCGTCGAGCTGCACCATCGGACGCAGCTCCGGCGGGATCACCGGTACCGCGTCAAGCACCATGCCCATCGGGGAGTTACCCGACTGCTGGAACGCGGCGACCACCTTGAGGCGCTTGAGAGCACGAAGCTTCTTCTGCCCCTTGCCGTTCTTGATGGTGTCGCGCAGCGACTCGGCCTCGGCGTCGATGTCGAAGGTCTCGATCAGCTTCTGGATCGACTCGGCACCCATAGCACCGGTGAAGTACTCGCCGTAGCGGTCCACCAGCTCGCGGTACACGGTCTCGTCGACGATCAGCTGCTTGGGAGCGAGCTTGACGAAGGTGTCCCAGATGTTGCCGAGGCGCTCCAACTCACGTCCGGCACGGTCGCGCAGCTGACGCATCTCGCGCTCGCCGCCGTCGCGAACCTTCCGGCGCACATCGGCTTTCGCACCCTCGGCCTCCAGCTCGGCCAGATCGGCCTCGAGCTTCTGGGCGCGGGCCTCCAGGTCGGCGTCGCGCTGGTCCTCAACGGCCTTCTTCTCGACGACCATCTCGGCTTCCAGCGTGGACAGCTCGTTGTGACGCATCTCGGTGTCGACGCTGGTGATCACGTACGCCGCGAAGTAGATGATCTTTTCGAGGTCCTTGGGCGCCAGGTCCAGCAGGTAGCCCAAGCGCGACGGCACGCCCTTGAAGTACCAGATGTGGGTGACCGGGGCGGCTAGTTCGATGTGGCCCATCCGCTCACGACGCACCTTGGCGCGAGTCACCTCGACGCCACAACGCTCACAGATGATGCCCTTGAAGCGCACCCGCTTGTACTTGCCGCAGTAGCACTCCCAGTCGCGAGTCGGTCCGAAGATCTTCTCGCAGAACAGGCCGTCCTTCTCGGGCTTGAGCGTGCGGTAGTTGATCGTTTCCGGCTTCTTGACCTCGCCGTAGGACCATTGCCGGATGTCCTCGGCGGTGGCCAGGCCGATCCGGAGTTCATCGAAGAAGTTGACGTCGAGCACGTAACTCCCTTTCCCCTTGCGGGTTTAGTAACTAGTAACTAAGCCAGGTCTTCCACAGAAGCGGATTCGTTGCGGGACAGGTTGATTCCCAGGTTGGCGGCTGCCCGCTCCAGGTCCTCGTCCTCGCCTTCGCGCAATTCGATCGCCGCACCGTCCTTCGCCAGCACCTCAACGTTGAGGCACAGCGACTGCAGCTCTTTGAGCAGCACCTTGAAGGACTCCGGGATACCCGGCTCGGGGATGTTCTCGCCCTTGACGATCGCCTCGTAGACCTTGACACGGCCGACCGTGTCGTCGGACTTGATCGTCAGCAACTCCTGCAGCGTGTACGCCGCACCGTAGGCCTGCATGGCCCAGCACTCCATCTCACCGAACCGCTGGCCACCGAACTGCGCCTTACCACCCAACGGCTGCTGGGTGATCATCGAGTACGGACCGGTGGAACGCGCGTGAATCTTGTCGTCCACCAAGTGGTGCAGCTTCATGATGTACATGTAGCCGACGGTCACCGGGTACGGGAACGGCTCACCGGAGCGACCGTCGAACAGCATCGCCTTACCGTCACCGTTGACCATGACCTCGCCGTCGCGGTTGGCCAGCGTCGAGGAGAGCAGACCCTGCAGCTCCTCCTCGCGGGCGCCGTCGAACACCGGGGTCGCGGTGCGGGTGTCGGCTCCGGCCGAGTACAGCTCCTCGGGGAGCTTGTCCGCCCAGTCCGGCACGCCGGCCGCCACATCGATGTTCCAGCCGGTCTTGGCGATCCAGCCCAGGTGGGTCTCCAGGATCTGACCGATGTTCATACGACGGGGCACACCGTGGGTGTTCAAGATGATGTCGACCGGGGTGCCGTCCGGCAGGAACGGCATGTCCTCGGCCGGCAGGATCTTGCCGATGACGCCCTTGTTGCCGTGACGACCCGCCAGCTTGTCACCGTCGGAGATCTTGCGCTTCTGCGCGACGTAGACGCGCACCAGCTCGTTGACCCCGGCGGGCAGCTCGTCGTCGTCCTCGCGGGAGAACACCCGGATGCCGATGACCTTGCCGGACTCACCGTGCGGCACCTTCAGCGAGGTGTCGCGGACTTCGCGGGCCTTCTCGCCGAAGATCGCCCGCAGCAGCCGCTCCTCGGGCGTCAGCTCGGTCTCACCCTTGGGGGTGACCTTGCCGACCAGGATGTCGCCGTCGCGTACCTCGGCGCCGATGCGGACGATGCCGCGCTCGTCGAGGTCAGCCAGCACCTCGTCGGAGACGTTCGGGATGTCCCGAGTGATCTCCTCGGCGCCCAGCTTGGTGTCGCGGGCGTCGATCTCGTGCTCCTCGATGTGAATCGAGGTCAGCGTGTCCTCCTCGACCAGCCTGTTGGACAGGATGATCGCGTCCTCGTAGTTGTGCCCTTCCCACGGCATGATCGCCACGAGCAGGTTCTTGCCCAGGGCCATCTCGCCGTTGTCGGTGCACGGGCCGTCCGCGATCACCTGGCCGGCCTCGACACGCTGGGCGGCGTCGACGATCGGACGCTGGTTGGCGCAGGTGCCGTGGTTGGACCGGTTGAACTTGCGCATCCGGTAGGTCTGCCGGGTGCCGTCATCGGCCATCACCGTGACGTAGTCGGCGGACACCTCCTCGATGACACCGGCCTTGTCGGCGACGATCACGTCGCCGGCGTCGATCGCGGCACGCAGTTCCATGCCGGTACCCACCAGCGGTGCCTCGCTGCGCACCAGCGGAACCGCCTGACGCTGCATGTTGGCACCCATCAGGGCACGGTTGGCGTCGTCGTGCTCAAGGAACGGAATCATGGCCGTGGCCACCGACACCATCTGGCGCGGCGAGACGTCCATGTAGTCGACCTCGGACGACGACACGTACTCGACTTCGCCACCCTTACGACGGACCAGAACGCGGTCCTCGGTGAAGCGGCCGTCGTCCTCCAGCGGCGAGTTGGCCTGCGCCACAACGTGGCGGTCCTCCTCGTCGGCGGTCAGGTACTCGATGTCATCACTGACCACACCGTCGTTGACCTTGCGGTACGGGGTCTCGATGAAGCCGAACGGGTTGACCCGGGCGTACACCGACAGCGATCCGATCAGACCGATGTTGGGGCCTTCCGGGGTCTCGATCGGACACATCCGGCCGTAGTGGGACGGGTGCACGTCACGAACTTCCAGGCCGGCCCGCTCACGCGAGAGACCACCGGGCCCCAGCGCCGACAGACGGCGCTTGTGGGTCAGACCCGACAGCGGGTTGTTCTGGTCCATGAACTGGGAGAGCTGGCTGGTGCCGAAGAACTCCTTGATCGCGGCCACCACCGGGCGGATGTTGATCAGGGTCTGCGGCGTGATGGCCTCGACGTCCTGGGTGGTCATCCGCTCGCGGACCACGCGTTCCATCCGGGACAGCCCGACCCGGATCTGGTTCTGGATCAGCTCACCCACGGTGCGCAGACGCCGGTTGCCGAAGTGGTCGATGTCGTCGACCTCGACGGGAACCTCGACCCCGCCCGGCACCGTCATGGTGGCGGACACGCCCTCCTGAGCGGCCTGGTGCAGACGCACCAGGTACTCGATGGTGGCCACGATGTCCTCTTCGGTCAACGTGGTCGGCTGCGACTCGCCCGGGTTGGCGGTCAGGCCCAGCTTCTTGTTGATCTTGTAGCGACCCACGCGTGCGAGGTCGTAGCGCTTCTCCTTGAAGAACAGGTTCTCCAGCAGAGTCTGCGCGGACTCCTTGGTGGGGGGCTCGCCCGGACGCAGCTTGCGGTAGATGTCCAGCAGCGCCTCATCGGAGTTGGCGGCGTTGTCCTTCTCCAGCGTCGACATCATGATCTCGGAGAACCCGAAGCGCTCGCGGATCGCCTCGCTGGTCCAGCCCAGCGCCTTGAGCAGCACGGTGACCGGCTGGCGGCGCTTGCGGTCGATACGAACGCCGACCAGGTCGCGCTTGTCGACGTCGAACTCCAGCCAGGCGCCGCGGCCCGGGATGACCTTCACCGAATGCAGCGTCTTCTCGGTGGACTTGTCGATGTTGGCGTCGAAGTACACACCAGGTGAACGCACCAGCTGGGACACCACCACCCGCTCGGTGCCGTTGATGATGAAGGTGCCCTTCTCGGTCATCATCGGGAAGTCACCCATGAACACCGTCTGGCTCTTGA
>CAXYUC010000143.1:0-11258 GCA_964292075.1 uncultured Mycolicibacter sp. | reverse complement strand
GGCCCCCCAGGAGGGGCCCCGGAGGCCGCCCTCCCCGCGCCGGACTCCCGGGAGCCGGGGCGAAGCCGAAGAAACGTATTCGGTGACGTACCGCGACAAACCAACCGGCGCGTGAGCCGCCGGGCACGGAGGGAGACGACATGACTGACACGACTGACATGAACGACGCGGGGACCACGGAGCGCGAGGCTGCGAACCCCGAGGGCGAGGCGACCCAGGAGGGCCAAGCCGCCCCTACGGTCGACTTGGAGGACCGACTGGTTGCCGAGGGTGAGATCGCCGGCGACTATCTGGAGGAGCTGCTCGACCTGCTGGACTTCGACGGGGATATCGACCTCGATGTCGAAGGCCGCCGCGCGGTGGTAAGCATCGACGGCGGTTCGGACCTGACCAAGCTGGTGGGCCGCAAGGGCGAGGTGCTCGATGCGCTGCAGGAGCTGACCCGCTTGGCGGTGCACCAGAAGACCGGTGAGCGCAGCCGGCTGATGCTCGACATCGCCGGTTGGCGCCGTCGGCGCCGCGACGATTTGACCGCCTTGGGCGACGAGGTGGCCCGGCGCGTGCTGGAAAGCGGTGCCGACGAGGAACTGGCCCCGATGAGCCCGTTCGAACGTAAGATCGTCCACGATGCGGTGGCCGCCGTTGCCGGCGTGCACAGCGAGAGTCAGGGCGTCGAGCCGTCGCGCCGCGTAGTGGTACGGCGGGACTGACAAGATTCAGCGTGGGGAATCACAGCAATGTGATTCCCCGCCCGCGGTCCATTCCCGGGAAGCCGGAGGAATGTTTCACGTGAAACATGTCGAGGGAGCACCGGCACCCGAGCCACCCCCGGAGGCGGCGGAAGTCTTCGGCGACCGCCTTCCCGTCGCCCGTCGCTATGCGGCCCTGCTGGCCGGAGCCGGCGTAGAACGCGGGTTGATCGGACCTCGGGAAGTCGAGCGGCTCTGGGAGCGCCACCTGCTTAACTGCGCGGCTGTCGGCGAGTTGCTGGAGCCCGGGGAGCGGGTAGCCGACATCGGAAGTGGTGCCGGTCTGCCGGGGATACCGGTGGCGATCGTCCGCCCGGACGTATCGATGATCCTCGTGGAGCCGCTGCTGCGCCGTAGCGAGTTCTTGCGCGAGGTGGTCGCGGAACTGGACCTCGTCGGCGTGGAAGTGGTGCGCGGCCGCGCCGAGGATCCTGCGGTACGCGACGCGGCCGGGGACTGCGACGCCGTCACGTCGCGTGCGGTCGCGAGCCTGGACAAGATCGGCCGGTGGAGCCTGCCGCTGCTACGAGAGGGCGGACGGATGCTGGCGATGAAGGGGGAGCGGGCACAGGCCGAGGTCGATGAGCACCGCGGTGTGATGGTCAGGCTAGGCGCCAACGACGTAAGGGTGGTGAGATGTGGCGTGAACTATTTAACCCCGCCCGCGACCGTGGTGCTGGCACTGCGGGGAGGCCCCGAAGCGAAGCGCCCACGCGGTCGGATGTCGGGCAGCCCGGCGCGACGGTCGAGCAGGAGGCAGGCATGAGTAGATCGGTCCCCCCGGGCGTTACGCCACGACCGTCGGCCACCAAGCCCGGCGGGTCCGTCGGCGCGGTTTCACGTGAAACATCAGCCGGCTCGGTGTCACGTGGAACATCGCCGGGCTTTGTCGACACCCCGATCGGAGCGGCGGCCGAACGCGCGATGCAAGTGCTGCACACCAACAACCGATTGCCGCGCCCCAAGCGTCGGCGCGTGTTCACCGTGGCCAATCAGAAGGGCGGCGTCGGGAAGACCACCACGGCGGTCAACCTCGCCGCGGCCCTCGCGGTGCAGGGGATCAAGACCCTGGTGATCGATCTCGACCCGCAGGGCAACGCCAGCACCGCGTTGGGTATCACCGACCGCAAATCGGGGACACCGTCGTCGTACGAAGTGTTGATCGGGGCGATCCCGGTGACCGAAGCCCTGCAGCAGAGTCCGCACAACGAGCGGCTGTACTGCATCCCGGCCACTATCGATCTGGCCGGCGCCGAGATCGAATTGGTGAGCATGGTGGCGCGGGAGAACCGACTGCGCAATGCGCTGACCGATCTGGACAGCTTCGACTTCGACTACGTCTTCATCGACTGCCCGCCCTCGTTGGGCCTCCTGACGGTCAACGCGTTGGTTGCCGCGCCGGAGGTACTGATCCCGATCCAGTGCGAGTACTACGCATTGGAGGGGGTGTCCCAGCTGATGCGCAACATCGAGATGGTCAAGGCGCACCTCAACCCGCGCCTGGAAGTGACCACTGTCCTGCTGACGATGTATGACGGGCGTACCAAGCTCGCGGACCAAGTTGCCGACGAGGTCCGGCGCTACTTCGGCGACCGGGTGCTGCGCACGGTGATCCCGCGCAGCGTCAAGGTCTCGGAAGCGCCGGGCTACAGCATGACGATCATCGACTACGACCCAGGCTCGCGTGGAGCGATGAGCTACCTGGACGCCAGCCGCGAGCTCGTGGAGCGGGATCTGGTCGACGGTGGGGGTCAGCAGTGACCGCCGGCGTACGGCGACCCGGAGAAGGACAGGAGCGCCACAGATGACCGGACCGTCGCGTAAGAAGGGCGGCCTGGGCCGCGGCCTGGCCTCGCTGATCCCGACGGGGCCCGGGGAGGGGAACGACGGCCAGGGCGACCGTGGCGCCGGCCTCGGCCCGCGGATGGGCGATGCCGCTGCCGACGTTGTTCTGGGCGGCTTGGGCAGTGCGGCACCGGCGGCCATCCCCGACGTGGGCGCCGTGTACCGGGAGATCCGGCCGGGCGATATCGAGCCCAACCCGCGCCAGCCCCGTCAGGTTTTCGACGACGAGGCGCTGGCCGAGCTGGTGCATTCGATCCGGGAATTCGGGCTGATGCAACCCATCGTGGTGCGGGCCGTGCCCGGCTCGTCGCGGTACCAGTTGGTCATGGGGGAGCGGCGTTGGCGAGCTTCCCAGCAAGCCGGTCTGGAGACGATCCCGGCGATCGTTCGGGAGACCGAGGACGACAATCTGCTGCGCGACGCGCTGCTGGAGAACATCCACCGGGTGCAGCTGAACCCGTTGGAAGAGGCGGCCGCTTACCAGCAGTTGCTGGACGAGTTCGGGGTGACCCACGAAGAACTGGCGACACGCATCGGACGTTCCCGCCCGTTGGTGACCAACATGATCCGGCTGCTGCGTCTGCCTATCGCGGTGCAGCGTAGGGTCGCCGCCGGCGTCTTGTCGGCGGGCCATGCCCGGGCACTGCTGTCGCTGGAAGCCGGTTCTGAGGCCCAGGAGGAACTCGCGGCGCGGATCGTTGCCGAGGGACTGTCGGTGCGTGCCACCGAGGAAGCGGTCACCCTGGCCAATCGCGCGGGCGCCCCGACGCCGGTGGCGCCGCGGCGCAAGCCGATCCAGATGCCCGGTCTGCAGGACGTCGCGGAGCGCTTGTCGACCACGTACGACACCCGGGTGACGGTCAGTCTGGGTAAGCGCAAAGGCAAGATTGTGGTCGAATTCGGGTCCGTTGACGATCTGCAGCGCATCGTCGCGATGATGGACTCGAAGACCTCCTGAAGCCCCTGTTTGCCCAGGTCCAGGGCCACAGGGCCGTTACGTCACTGTGACGGTACGAGGGCGCCGGCTCGGCGAGAGACATGAAACATGTTGATTAACAGCAGCTTTCATTATTTGGAGGAGCCGATCCACCGAAAGGTGCCGCGGGTGGCATCCGGAGGCTCGACACTCCTATTCTTAAGGGGCTGCCGGCGGCGGCAGCACGGGTTGAGACCGGGAGTCCAGTGTCTGTCCGCATCGCACCCCTGACGCTCGAGGGTTTCGAGCAGCTTCCCAAGCACGCACGCCGCTGTGTCTTCTGGGAGGTCGATCCGGCCACCCTTGGCCGCGACGATCACCTTTCGGACCCGGAGTTCGAGAAGGAAGCCTGGCTGTCGATGGTGATGCTGGAGTGGGGGAGCTGCGGCCAGATCGCCACGCCGTCGCCCGCTGCCCGTGGAATCGGCGACCCGCCCTGCCTCGGCTACGTGCTGTACGCACCGCCGCGTGCCGTGCCGCGGGCGCATCGCTTTCCGACGGGACCGGTTTCGGCTGACGCGGTGCTACTGACTTCGATCGGCGTCGATCCGGCTCCGATGGCCGACGGCCTGCCGCGGGAACTGATCTCCCGGGTGGTCGACGAGTTGATGCGGCGCGGCGTCCGGGCACTGGAGGCCTTCGGCCGCACGGCGGCAGTCGCCGAACTCCTGGATGCGGGCCGGGCCGGACAAGATGTTGTACCGCCCGATATCGCACCGGTGTTAGAGGCGGTCGGTGACTGCTCGGTCGAGCACTGCATCATCGCGGCGGATTTCCTGACCGACGTCGGGTTTACCGTGGTGGCGCCGCACCAGTACTTCCCGCGGCTGCGACTGGAACTCGACAAGGGCCTGGGGTGGAAGGCCGGGGTGGAGGCTGCCCTGGAGCGCCTGCTGGAGAGCTCGCGGTTGGAGCAACCGATCGGGGTGGGCGCCCCCGCGGTGTCCGGGTCGGCGACCGGGTTCACGCGGCGGTCCCAGCTTCGGCTCCCCTGCGTCGAGCCTCGCTGAACCGCCGGGTTCATGCGGCGGTTTCCAGCTTCGGCCCTGAACCGCCGGGTCAGGAACCGCCGAGCTGGCCGGTCCGCTCGACCGACAGCTCGTGGGCCAGCAATTCGGCAAATGTGAAGGTTCCGGTGGGCCGGTCGTTCTTGCCGAGCAGATACAGCCGCTTGACCGCGGCGAGCATGCCCTCGGCGATGGCATCGCGGGTTGCGGGCGAGGCCAGCATCCCGCGATCCCGTGGGCTGGTGATGTAACCGACGTCGACCTCGACGGTGGGCATGCGGGTCAGGCGCAGCAGGTCCCAGGTCCGGCCGTGCGCCCGGCAGTCCTGTAATCCGGTGCGAGCCACGATCTCTCGCTGAATGAAGTCCGCGAGATTGCGGCCGATGGTGGACACCGAACCATGCGAGTTGCCGAAGTGGAACGACGCCACACCGTTGGCCGCCGGGCTGACGTGGGTGGCGCAGCGCAGGCTGATCATCAGATCGGCACCCACGGCATTGGCAGTCGCGGCGCGCTCGGCGTCCGACGGATTGCGCCCACTGGGACGAGACAGGAAGGTGTCCATCCCGATAGCGGTCATCCGGCCTTCCAAACGACTTGCCAAGTCCCACAAAATATCTGCTTCACTGATCGGCCCCGACGGGGTCTGGGTGATCAGCCCGTGGTCACGTCCGCCACGGCCCGGATCGATGACGATCCGCTTGCCGGACAGCCGCGGTCCGGACCGGCGCACCAGTTCTTCCTCGCGGATCGCGTGGGGCGAACCGCCGGTCACCCGCGAGGCCAGGAAGTTCAAGGAGCGCAACGTTTCCGGCCCGCAGATGCCGTCGGCGTACAAGCCGTACTCGCGCTGATAAGACATCAACGCGTTGTGCGTCTGGATGCCGAAGTAGCCGTCGACCAGACCGGTGTAGAAGCCCAGATCCTGCAGGCGGGCCTGCAGCGTGGCGACGTCGTCGCCGTACATCGGTGCCCCGAACTGATGGTTGAGAATGCGGGCGCCCAGTCGGTAGGACGCTTCCTTGAGCGCGCGGTAGGTGGCCTCCCCGATCACGCCGTCGACGAGCAGGCCACGCTGCTGCTGGAAGGCCCGCACCGCCTGGTCCAGGGCTTCATCGAAGACGTCCAGGGCTACGTGTTTGCCGGTGCTCAGGTCCGCGTCGGGGCTGTCCACCAGCCCCAGCGCGGCCAACGCTGCGCGGATTTCCACCACGGCACCGCTACGGTCGCCACGACGCAGGCCCTGCTCGGTGCCGCGATGCCGACCCGACATTACTGAGCCCCTCCGATTGTCGCTGGTAGCCATGGACCGTCACTGGTGGTTGCCAGCAGATTAGCCAGAATTGTCTCAGATGCCCGGCCAATTTTCGAAAACGGCAAGGCAACAAACAGCACCTGAGAGCCGAGGCTCACAAGCGCGCCGGACAGTGCCCAGAATCGCTAGGTGGCGTCGGCGAGCTCTCGCAGCAGGGCCGCTTTGCCCTTGGCGCCGACGATCCGCTTCACCGGCTGACCGTCCTTGAACAGGATCAAGGTGGGGATGGAGACCACGTTGAAATCCCGCGCGGTCTCCGGGTTGGCGTCCACGTCGAGCTTGGCGACGGTCAGCTGGTCAGCCTGCTCGGCGGCGATCTCCTCCAGGACCGGGGCCACCATCTTGCAGGGGCCGCACCAGGTCGCCCAGAAGTCCACCAGTACGGGCTTGCTGCTGGCCAGTACGTCGGTGGCGAAGGTGGCGTCGGAGACGTTCACCGTGGCGTGATCGGTCATCGAGGAGCTCCCATCAAGGTTTCGGTACCGGTGTCGTAGGCATCGGTGATGTCTTCGGATTCTGCCAGCCAGCGTTCGGCGTCGATGGCGGCCGCGCAGCCGGTTCCGGCGGCGGTGATCGCCTGCCGGTAAGTGCGGTCCACCAGGTCGCCGGCCGCGAACACCCCCTCCAAGGAGGTACGTGAGCCCGGCTGCTGGACCAGCACGTAGCCGTCCGGGTCCAGGTCGACGGCTCCACGCACCAGCGCCGAGCGGGGGTCGTGGCCGATCGCGACGAACACGCCGGTCACCGGCAGGGTGGTTTCCTCGCCGGTCTCGGTGTCGCGCACCCGCAGCCCGGTCACGGTCGCCTCACCCTCGACGGCCACCGGGACGCTGTTGGTGAGGAACCGGATCTTGTCGTTCTCGCGGGCCCGGTTGAGCATGATCTTCGAGGCGCGGAACTCTTCGCGGCGGTGCACCAAGGTCACGCTGCGGGCGAAGCGGGTCAAGAAGGTGGCCTCCTCCATCGCGGAGTCGCCGCCGCCGATCACGGCGATGTCCTGGTCGCGGAAGAAGAATCCGTCGCAGGTGGCACACGAGCTCACCCCGCGGCCGAGCAGCTCCTGCTCACCGGGGATGTTCAGGTAGCGAGCGGCGGCGCCCATGGCCAAGATGACCGCCCGGGCCCGGTGCGTCTCGCCGTCGGCGGTGACCACGGTCTTGACCGGCCCGTCCAGATCCACCGATTCGATGTCCTCCATGCGCAGGTCAGCGCCGAAGCGCAGCGCCTGCTCACGCATCTCGTCCATCAGCTCGGGCCCCATGATTCCGCTGCGAAAACCGGGGAAGTTCTCTACCTCCGTGGTGGTCATCAGCGCGCCGCCGAAGGCGGTTCCCTCAAAGACCAGCGGCGCCAGTTGTGCCCGGGCCGCGTAGATCGCGGCGGTGTACCCGGCCGGGCCGGAGCCGATGATGATCACATCGTGGGTGGACGGTGTCTCAGGGCTCGAGGACATCAAGGGCCCTTTCTTCTCGGATCTGCTCGGGATCTGGCTACAGGGGCTACCAACGTCAGCGTAGGCGGCGATGTTCCCCGGCTCGCTACGGCCGGGTCCTGCCGCCGTCTAGGGGCGCCGGACGGTTGTGTCGGCCAGCAATCCGGTGTCCGCGGAGCTGCAGTGCGGAGCAACCGCCAAAGCGATGATGGTGCCCTCTGGCGTGCCCGGCAGCAGCAGCACCACCCCGGGGTGACCGTTGACGGTGATCTCGCGGGCCCCCAGCACGTGTGTCGAAGCCGGGTAACCCAGTCCGGCCAGACAGCCGGTCCGGCGGGCCGGGTCGGCCAGCGGGCCGTATTCGGGGCGACGGTCCAGTAGCTCGAGGATCTCCGGTTCGGACAGCGGCAACACCGCCGTGGGCGCGGACGCCACGGTTATCGCGTCCAGGGAGCGGGGACCGCTGGGGGTATCGCCGGGAAACCGGATCAACGCGGCCGTGCCTACCCCGATCGCGATCACCGCGGCGGCGCCTCCGGTCCAGGCGGCGATCCGACGCAACGAGGGCAGGGGCCGACTCGAGTGCGCCGGCGGCCCGGTGTGGGCCCGGGACTGTTCGTCGCCCTCATCGCTTGGCATGCTGCCGCTTCCGCTCGCTCCGGTGTCGTCACGCGCAGTCGTCGATCCGACCGGGTGACCCGCCCTCCGGCGCCAAGGCTATCCGGCCACCGCCCGACCGGACCGCAGCGCCGGGCCCGGGGTGGCGGCTTCGTCCGAGCAGGACGGCCAGCCGGGCGCGGCCCCGGGCGCAGCGACTCTTGACGGTGCCCGGTGCCACGCCGAACGCGTCGGCGGCGTCGGCGACCGAATATCCGTGCATGTCGACGGCGACCACCGCGGCGCGCTGGTTGGCCGGCAACCGGCACAACGCGGCGCGCACGTCCAACGCGGTCTCTACCTCGGCGGTGCGATCACCGACGATGGCGTGGGTGGCGAGCAGCTCGGTGTAAGAAATCTTGTTGCGCCGCAAGCGATCTAGGCAGGCGTTGATCACGATCCGGTGCAGCCAACTGCCGACGGCGGCGTTATAGCGAAACGATCCCGCCGCCCGATGTGCCGACAACATCGCCTCCTGCAGTGCATCCTCGGCCTCTTCCGGACACCCGATGGTGAGCCGGGCCAACCGGCGCAGCCGGCGGTGGTGGCGGCCATAGAGCTCGCCGAAGGCGTAGCGGTCACCGGCGACATGCGCGGCCAACAGCTCGGCGTCGCTGCGGTCCGGGTGTCCCATGGGCGGACAGTAACCAGTGGCTGGCCGGTCGGCACTTCACCGTCGCCCCGATCTGTGTACGGCTGGTGAAACGGCGGCGACCCCGCCGACCTGCTTGTTATCGTGACGGCGACTCAGCATATTTTTGCCTCTTAACTGTGGATCTGTCAGCAGCTTGAGGGCCCATCCTCATCTGAAGGGGACGTCATGGCGCAGGGATTCGTTGGCAAGGGTGAGGCTCGTCGTTTTGGTCGTGCTGTGGGCACTACCAGTGCTGTGGGCGCCTTTCTCGCGTTCGGCATGACGCCGTTGACGGTGGCGCCGGCGGGCGCCCATGGGTTCGGCGGCCTCTTCGGTGATCTGTTCGGTTGGTTGGAGCCGTCGACCGGCGGTGGGGGGGGCCTGGACTGGGTGGGGCTGACCGCGATCTTCGAGGGTGATGTGGCCGGCGCGGCGCCTGCGAGCCCACTCGACGACCTGAACACGTTGGTGGCCAACACGATCAACGCGATCATCTACCAGCCGATCTATGGCATCGGCCAATTCTTGATCGGTAGTGGACTGCAACTCGATGGTGTGTTCGGCAATGGTGCCAACGCCTACGTCAGCATCGACGGTGACGGCGACCTGGTGTATCACGCGGCCTCGGCGGGTGGGTTCCTGTTCGGTGATGGTGGTGATGGGGCGTTCGTCAACGCCGCGGGTCAGGTGATCGGCGCCGACGGTGCCCCGCTGCTTGATGGTGGCGGCGACGTCGTGACGTTGGTGGGTATCGAGAATGGCACCTACGTGTTTGAGCCCGGGTCGACATTCAACCTCGACGGCGGTGACGCCGGTCTGGCCGGAAATGGTGGTGCCGGCGGCGGTGGGTTCGGTCTCGGTGGTGACGGTGGTGCCGGTGGCTTCTTGATGGGCAACGGTGGCGCCGGCGGTGCCGGTGGGCTCGGTGACATCGGTATCGGTGATGCGGGTGCGATCGGTTTTGCTGGCGGCCTCGGTGGTTCGGGGGGCTTCTTCTTCGGCAACGGCGGCACCGGGGGTGCCGGTGGCACGGGTGGTAACGGTGCTGCGGGCACCGACGGTGCTGCGCCCACCGCTGGCTATGCGGGTGGCACCGGTGGTGCCGGGGGTAGCGGTGGTGCTGCGGGAATGTTCGGTAGCTCCGGTGGTGGTGGCACTGGTGGCGTCGGCGGCACCGGGGGTGCCGGGGGCATCGGTGCGGCCGGTGGCCTGAACGAAGACGGCTCCGGTGGCAACGGCGGTAACGCCGCGGCAGGTGGCGCCGGGGGTAACGGTGGCGTGGGTGGCAACGGCGGCACGGGGGGCTTCTTCGGTGTCCACACCCAGGGTGTCGCCGGCGACGGTGGTGCCGGTGGTGCCGGGGGCAGCGGCGGTAATGGCGGTAATGGCGCTGACGGCGCTGACGGCAGTTACGCCGACGGCGGTACGGGACAGGGTGCGGCCGGTGGTGATGGTGGCGACGCCGCCGCCGGCGGTAATGGCGGTGTCGGCGGCGCGGCGGGTACCGGTTCGGTGGCCGGCACGGCCGGTGCCGGCGGCAAGGGTGGTGTCGACGGCACGGGTGGTAACGGCGGCGGCGGTGGTGTCGGTGCCGCTGGTGTCGCTGGTGCCGGCGGCGATGGTGGTGTGGGGGGCAACGGCGGTGCCAGTGGCGGCGCCTCCGGTACCGCTGGCGACGGCGGTCGCGGCGGTGACGGTGGGGTTGGCGGCACGCCCAGTGGTGGTGGGAATGGTGCTGCCGGGGTGGCCGGGGTCAACAACGGGCGCGGGCAAGACGGTGGCGACGCAATTGGTTTCAGCGGAGGCAAGGGCGGCAACGGCGGCAACGGTGGGGCATCGAATGGCGGCAACAGTGGCGTCAACGGCGACGGTGGCGACGGCGGCGACGGTGGCGCGGGCGGCACTGCCGGCAGTGGTGGGGATGGTGCGGCCGGGCAGTGGGGGGCAACCGGGTCAGGTGGTGTTCAGGGTGCCGGCGGTGATGGTGGCAACGCCGGTAGCAGCGCCGGTGGCAGTGGGGGTGCTGGCGGTCAGCACGGCACCGGTGGCACCGGTGGGGTTGACGGTGCCACGGGTGCGGCGGGAGCCCCCGGCAGTGGTACCGGGATGCGCGGTGGCAACGGTGGTAACGGCGCGTCCGGCGAGGACAGTCATCCGGTAGCGGGCAACGGCGGTAGCGGGGGTGAAGGCGGCGCAGGTACCGGCGGCAATGGCGGTAACGGCGGCAACGCGACCATCGCCAACAGTGTTTCAACCGGGGAGGGCGGAGGGGGTCGCGGCGGTGCGGCCGGGAGTGGGGCCACCAATGGCGGCAACGGTGGCAACGGCGGTGACGCGATGACCTATGGGACGGGCAAGGCCACCGCCGGTGCTGGGGCGGCCGGTGCTGATGGTGGTACCGGTTCCGGTGGGAACGGCGGCAATGGCGGCAGCGCGTACATCCGGAACACGGGTTCGGCCTGGGATGCGGTGGGCGGTCAGGGCGGTGCGGCCGGGAGTGGGGCCACCAATGGCGGGAACGGTGGCAACGGCGGTGGCGCAACCGTCTCCGGGACGGGCAAGGCCTTCGCTGCTGATGGGGCGGCCGGCGGCAACGGCGGTACGGGCAAGGGGGGCAACCGTGGCAAAGGCGGGGGCGCGGCC